>DLXW01000280.1 GCA_003448685.1 Cyanothece sp. UBA12306 | reverse complement strand
CTTGAAGTGCGGAATGTGGGTTCTAAGTAATCATGATTAATTGTGGAGAATTTGTTAGTATTAGATAAGATTTTTTTGGGATTGAGAAAAATTACGTCATAAACATCATCTATGGTAATTCCTAATTTGATACCTTGAATTTCTACGATCATAATTTGCGAGTTATTATTGAATACTTTAAGGGGAAGATTGAGAAATCCTCTAATAGCAATTACCGTCAAAATCTCTCCCCGAAGATTACAGTTACCCACTAAATGTTTTGGTGTACAAGGAATGGGAGTGACTTTTGATATTTGAGTGAACTCTCTTATTAATTCTAAATCAATGCCAAATAGCTCATTATTTAAAATAATTACAGCTAAAGCTCTAGTTTGTTTCTTTTTTTTATTCCTGACAACTTTACTCAAATCTATTGCCCTTTGTTGCAAAATGTCTCGTTCATAAATTGTGGCATTAGGACAAAATATTGAGGATTTATTGTGATTTTCATTATCTTCTGGCATAAAAAAATTATCCTTAGTATATAAATTATAATTATTCTGTTTTAAACTATCTTGCTCAATTTTTAGATCCTGGGATTCTACATAATTTAAGATTTTTTCTAAATTAAGCAATAAAATTAATTGTTCTTTTTTAGTTGCTATTTCATCGATAAATCTTTCTTCTTGATCTTTGATTAATGTTTTTTCATAAGATGCTTTTACCGTAATTTCTTCTGGAGAAATATTGATAATTTGATTGATATCATTAACAATAATGCCCACCTGCAAGTTGTTAAAATTAACAATAATTATACTATCACTCAGTCGATAATCTCCTGAGGATGGATAACCAAAGCGAAGATTTAGATCCATAATAGGAATAATATTTCCATGCACATTGACAACTCCAATAATATCAGGGGGAGATTCAGGTACTGGGGTTACTTCGGGTAAATAAAACATTTGTTCAACAAAAATAGTTTTAATTCCATAAACTAAATTATTAAAGTTAAAAATAGTATAAGATTGTTGGCTCATTCTCTATGTCCTCTAAAAGCTAGGTTACAAAAAAAAGTCAATTATTGAGATTTTCTATCTCAATAATAGTATCTTTTACCGTCATATTGCCCAATTCTGGAATTTGAGTATCTGGAGCAAGTTTATTGAGAATTTTAAGGGCATTTTTTTGCATTTTTTGATATTTTTTTAGATTATTTGTTTTCTTATAAATATTGGCTAAACTGAGATATGCAACAACAGAATAGGGTTCGAGATAAATTATTTTTTTCAAAAGACGTTTTGCTTCTTCGAGATTTCCTTGTTCTTGGGCAATTTGAACTAATAAATAATGGGGTGTAATCGATAAAGAATCAAGAGTTAAAGCTTGATTACAATAATCAATAGCCTCTTGATATTTTCCTAGATTGGCATAAACTTCAGCCATTAAATATTTGGCATTAAAATTTCTAGGATATTCTTGTAAAGTTTGTTCTAATTTTCTAATGGCTAGAGAATAGTATTTTTGTTTGATTAATTCTTGGGCTACTTTAATATATTCTATTTCACGAGATTCCTCAATTTCAGTAACTAAATCATTCTTATTTATCGGTAAAGATTCATAAGTAAACTTGGTATTATTTAGTTTCTTAGAAGTATTAGAATTAGCTATTTTTAGCTGAGGTTTAGAATCGGATAATTTACTATTTTTTAATCGATCATCTATTTTTTTTACTTCCCATTCTACCGAGGTTATTTTGGTGGATAAATCCTCTGGTTTTTTTTGATATATAACGGATTCTGAAAATAGTTTAGAATTAAATTTTTTAATACTATTATTATTGCTTGCTATTTCAGCATGACCTGTTAGTAAATATCCCAAAGGTTGAAGAATTTGATAAAATTTATCTAAGATTTTAGAAATAGTAGATTGATTAAAATAAATAAAAACATTACGGCAAACAATCAAATCTAATTCTCCCATATCATTGTTAGCTTGCCAAAATTTATCTTGAACTAAATTACATTGTTTAAAAGTAACCATTTTTTTGATGTCAGTTTTCAGTTGATATTCATTACGAATTTTGTCAAAATATTTTTCTTGAATTTCTTGATCAACCTTTCTAAATGCCCAAGAACTATAGCGAGCTTTTTTGGCTATTTCTAAAGCTTCTTGACTCAGATCAATTCCTAAAATTAAGAGATTCCATTCTTCAAGATTAGGAATAAGTTCTTTGAGTAAAATACCTAAAGAATAGGGTTCTGGTCCAGTGGAACAACCCGCACTACAAATACGCAAAGTTTGCTTATTTTTATTTCTTTCAATAATTTCAGGTAAAATAGTATTACGTAATAGTTTGAATTGACCAATGTCCCGAAAAAAGTAACTTTCATTATTAGCTAATAAAGAGATTAATTCTTTCCATTCTTGATCGCTTTCTTGGGTTGAAGAGGTTAATAAAGTGTAATATTCTTCTAGGGACTGGAGTTTCAGTCTTTTAGTTCTTGCTAAAATATCATTTTCTAAGTTGTCTTGATTTTGTGGGCGAATTTCTAAACCAGTTTGTCGCGAAATTAATTTCAGAAAATCTGCTTTTAGTTTTATCGTAAAATCTAAGTTACTTGGCATATTAATTCCCTAAGTAAAGATAATTCAAAAACATCATCATTATAGTTGCTATAATTTCCTTGACAAAAGCAAAATAGGCTCATATCTTTTGGATATTAGCCATAATTTTTTGTTGTAGAAATGATGCAATTTCTTGAACTGGCAACACCTTTTTTGCTGCCCCTAATTTTATAGCTTCTTGGGGCATCCCAAAAACTACAGATGTAGATTCATCTTGAGCAATGGTTAAACCTCCTGCTTGAGCAAGTTCGAGTAGTCCCCTGGCTCCATCTCGTCCCATTCCTGTTAATAAAATACCCAAACTATCTTGATTATAAAATTTAGCTACAGATTGAAACAAAGCTGTTGCTGACGGGCAATGACCATCTACTGGAGGAGATAAAACACAGTTAAACCTTCCTTGGGAATCAATCTCTAGATGTCGATGTTCAGGGGGAAAATAAATTCTTCCAGGTTGGGGAGTTTGTTTATGTTGAGCAATTTCCACAGATAAAGAACAAACCGTATTGAGCCAACTCAGAAATCCCTGAAGAAAACCTTCACTAATATGTTGCACACAAAGAATAGGCACCCGAAAATTAGCTGGTAAGGGACTTAATATTTCTTGAAAGGCATGGGGTCCACCGGTAGAAGCAGCAATAGCGACCACTCGAATTTGATGAGACTCATTACTATAAACAACTGGATTTGATGGTATTTTAGGAACAACATTAAGAGGCTGATGACGAAGTTTATCAGAAGTTACTTTTCGTTTTTTTGTAAAAACTTTAATCCCAGAAAGAATCTTAATTTTATTAACTAACTTTTTTTTGGTCTCTTCATAATCATTAGCTAGTCCGCCGACTGGTTTAGGAAAAACGTCTACAGCACCCGCATCAAGAATAGCAAAAACTTCTTGAGTATCACTTTTTTGAACGCTGGCACTAATAACCAAAATTGGTCGAGGATATTTTTCCATTACTTCGGAGGTAAACTCCAGACCATCCATTTGGGGCATATAGATATCTGTACAAATCACGTCAGGATTGACCTGAGGAATCAATTCTAAGGCTTCCATTCCTGAGCGAGCGGTTCCCACTACCTCGGTTACACCAGAAGAGTTTAGCATCCTTTTAAGAAGGGTTAATGCTACAGGAGAATCTTCAACTAACAGAACTTTGATCATTTAGGTTTTAATGGGGGAATTCAGACTAATCTTTCGAGGGTTTCTAAGAGGACTTCTTGGTTAAATTGATCCTTAACGATGTAAGCATTAGCACCTGCTTCTGCTCCCTTGCGTTTGTCCTCTTCGGACGCTAAAGAAGTAACCAGGATAATGGGTAGTTCACTGTACTCTGGATTTTCTCTTACTTTTAAGGTCAAAGAAAAGCCGTTAAGATGGGGCATTTCAACATCAGAGATGATGGCATCAAAAGTTTGGCTTTGCAGTTTTTGTAAGCCATCAAGGCCATCAACCGCTGTCACAACTTCATATCCTGCTTTTTCTAGGATACGCTTTTCTTGAGTACGAACAGCAATGGAATCTTCCACTAACAAAATCACTAATTGATGGGAAGGTTCTTCCTCTGATACTTGACTTATTCCACGGGCCATTGAAGACTTTCTGGCTGATTCGATTAAGTCGGATGGGTTCAAAATCATACAGACTTCCCCATTACCCAAAATGGTTGCTCCCAAAATATGAGGAACCCTTTCGAGTAACTGACTCGGTGGTTTAATCACTACTTCGATTAGATCTAATAAATTATCAACCAATAATCCTAATTTCTGCTGTCCCACTTCAATAACAACACAGGGAATTTTGTCAAGGACTTGGGTGTAATTTTTTTTGCTGGGGGTAATATTATTGCCATCGACCAATTGTAAAATCGTTGCTAGTTTGACTACCCAAATAATTTCCTCTTCTAATTTAATTGTCGGACAACCTTCCAAGGTGAAAATTTCATCGGGGGATATTAATACACAGGTATAAATATATTCTTGGGGTAAGGCGTGGATGATACCTGCTACTTCTAATAACATCACCATGGCAGTTGATAGGGTCGTTCCTAAATGAAGGGAAAAACAACACCCCAGACCTGGTGTAGAGTCTACTTTAATTGTTCCTTTGAGTCGTTCTACATTAGCGCGCACCACATCTAGTCCCACCCCCCGTCCCGAAATTTCAGTGATAAAGGTGCGGGTGGAAAAACCAGGAGCAAAAATCAGATTATAAATCTGTGACAGGCTCATGGCTGCTAATTCTTGGGGAGAACGTATTTTACGCTTAAGTGCAGTTTTTTTGATTAATTCGGCGTTTAAACCCCGTCCATCGTCAGCAACTTCAATTACTAGGTTGCTACCCTCTTTATACCCCCGAAGGACTAAGTTAGCCATGGCAGTTTTTCCTAATGTTTCTCGTTCTTCTGGGGACTCAATCCCATGATCAATGGCATTACGAATTAAGTGCATTAACGGGTCTTTAATTTCTTCGAGAATTTGTTTATCAACATTAGTATTTCCCCCATCAATGCTAAAGTTAATTAGCTTTTCCTGTTGCTGGGAAATATCCCTAACCATGCGAGGAAAAAGGATAAAAATGGTTGATAAAGGTAATAATCTGAGGGTCCTAATTTTGTCGTCTAATTCTGTGGCAATAAAGTCTAGTCTAGCACTGTGGTCGCTGGCAGTTATTTTTATTTGATTGAGAGTGGTTTCTATGGCTTGAGATTCAGGGGTAAGATAAGATGTTTGTCGCCCTTGTTTGACTTTCCATTGTTCCCAAAGGTCCCCTAGATGGTTAATAGAATCAACCAAGTGGGCAATTCCCAAATTAGCAACGGTCAATTCTCCAGTTTGGGTTATTAAAGCATCGAGATGGGCGGTAGGAACCCGCAGGGTATCAATATGATAGGATTGAGCAATTTTGTGGGGAGTAGAAACAATTGTTGCTTCTGGTGGTGCTGGGGGTTTGGTTTCGGGGGGTGGGGTTGATTTTTTTTCTATAGTTAATTGCCCTAAAACAATCACTGCATTGATGGGACTTGGTTCTCCTGTAATAGCTTCTTTGACTAAGTGAATAATCCCATTTAATCCTTGTTGGCAGCGATCGCTAACTTCATTCCAAGAGATTTTATTGGTTTGAACTTGTTGCAGAATTTCTGCTAATTTTCCCAGTAAGGTTTCTAAGTCTTCTCGACCTACCATACGGGAGTCGATCTCTAAGCTTTGAGCTTCTAAGATTAGTTCTTCTAATAAGTTTTCTGAAGGGGAATCTTGATCAAGTTGTTGACAGCCTGTTTTTAGTTTTTCGAGATGTTCTTCACTAGAAATCTGATAAATTTCTCTGAGTTCTTCGTCTTCTATCATGGGTGAAGTTAGGGAAAAATTAGATTCATTTTCCACTTCTTCGACAGGAGTAATTGGTGTTTGACTAGGGACAGCATCAGCATTAGGTGTAATATCGGCAAGCTGATGGACAATCTTTTGATAATCAACGCCACTGGGTTCGTCAGTAACAGCTTCATGGACGAGTTTTTCCATAGCATCTACCATTTGATAAAGGCGATCGCAAATGCTAGATGTTAAGCTTATTTTCTCTTTTTTGACATTCCCCAAAATTTCTTCCATGCGGTGAGAAATCATTTCTACCCCTTCCACTCCAGTAATTCTGGAGTCTCCTTTCAAGCTATGGGCATCGCGAAATAATTGATCAATTAAGGATTGATTATCGGGTTTTTTTTCTAATTCTAATAATCCAACTTCTAGGGCTTTTAGATGTTCTTTACTAGAAATGTCATAAATTTCTCTCAGTTCGTCGTCTTCAATCATTATTTTTTCCTATATTGATCCTTTATTTCTGGATATTTATTAATAGCAAATAAACTTATTATGCAATCATTTATTGATTTATTTTCTAGAAATAAAAAACAATAATTTAGTTAACTAAACTAAGGATAGTAATTCCTTGCTAGTATCATTTAATCGACTGGTTCCGGTTTTAGTTTGGCTCAGAGCAATGGCACTTTCTTGGGCTCCTTGATTGATACTATTCATTGCTTCTAAAACTTGTTGAACTGCCTTATCTTGCTGACGAATATTAAGGGAAATTTGCTGATTGTTAATCACTACATCGTTAATTGACTCTGCTACTTGAGCAAAGGTTTCTGCTGTTTGTTGGGCAATTTCCATCTCAGATTTGACGGTTTTTGTCCCTTCATCTGTTACCATTACTGTAACATTAATGGCATTCTGAATTTCACTAACCAATAGACTAATTCGTTCGGCAGATTGTTTACTTTGATCGGCTAATTTGCGAATTTCTGCGGCTACTACAGAAAATCCTTTGCCCTGTTCTCCGGCTCTCACTGCTTCGACTGCTGCATTAAGGGCTAAAACATTAGTCTGATTGGCTAAATCTGTTACTACTTGAGAAATGTTGCCAATTTGATTAGTCTGTCCACTAAGTTTAACGGTTTGCTTAGCAATAGCCCCTACTTTCTCCTCTAAGTCTTCCATTCCTCTTAAAGTTTCTTGAACAGCATAGTTGCCTTTTTCTGTGAGTTTAAGCACTTCTTGTGCTGCATTAGCGGCTGCGTCTGCTTGTTCGGTGGACTGTCGCGATGATGCCCCTAATTCATCCATGGTGGTGGTGGTTTCATTAACTGAGGCAGCTTGTAAACTGGCAGTCCGTTCTTGTTGATCTACTGTGGCAGCAATTTCACTCGACGCGCTAGTAATTACCTGTGCTGACTCATTAATATTTTTTGATACCCTATTGGCAATAATAACCCCAAGAACACTCGCTACGATAGCCAGTATTAGACAAAGAATTAACATCCCGAATAATAGATCTAAAGCCCCCTCAGATTGTCGCATATCTTCGAGTATTAATTGCTCTTCGACTTTGTCAAATTCCCGGGCTAAGTCCTCTATCTTTTGATCAAAATTGGCACCAGTTTTTGTTTTAAACAGTTGAATAGCTTCAGGGCTTTTTCCTGACTTGACTAAGGCGATCATCTGCTCAGCAACTTTTTCGTATTGCTGATTAATTTGGGCGATTTTTTCTATTTGTTGTTGTTGCTCTTCTATCTGGATTAGATCCTTCTCTTGGAGAGCTTTAATTGAATTTTCAAATAGCTCTTTTTTCTGAAAATACTGTCGTTCAAAATCTGGATTTTGGGTAATAATATAGCCTCGGACACTACCAATTATGCCAGCACTCGCTAATTCCATAACCCGCGATTTAGAAAGAATTTCATTAACCCGTTCCATTTCTCTGAAAGTTTCTCTGACTTGATTAACTGTCACTGTCCCGAAAATAGAAGCCAGCAAAAAAGTAACCACTGGCATAGCATAGCCTAGTAAAATACGATTTCTCAGTTTTAGATTTTGCCACATTTTTCCTCTTCTCCTATCTTTCAATTTTAGAACTTTATTTTTGACCAAGCTGTTGTTTATTTAAACTTGTTATTAAGGAAACTAAATCAAAATCAAGATAATTGCTTGAGCAATATTACTTAATAGCTCTAAAAGCTTTGATCTAGATTTAATCTAGTTATAATCCTCAGAAACTTAACTCAACTTACACCATCATAGAAATTAATTTACGGTTTACAATATTGCTTTTTATTACAAATAATTACAAAATATTAATGAGCTTACAATTTATTAAATTATTGAGTTTTGTAAAGTTAAATAATTCAGTGCAAACACGATGGTAATGGGGAATACATCAATGTAACAATGAATCATGATCGTTAAAAGTTAGTGATCATAATTTTAATTAATTAATTTTAGTAAAAACCCTAAATAGTAGCCATGTTAGCAGCCATAGGAAATATAGAAACCCTGGGAAGCTCCTTAACGCGATTAACCAGCGAATTGGATCAATTGATGTCCCAGAAAGCAACGGGAAAGTTAGTGATCCGCAAACAGAGGACTTTAGCTGAAATCTATCTTCTTTCAGGACGACTACAATATGTCGTTGATCGGCGACATCGGGTCAGAAGGTGGCAAAGAGCCTTAAAACAACACTGTCCCAATTGGTCTGTTCCCTCTAATATAACTCAAGATCTCCTTTGGGAATATGAGCTTCTTTCCCAAGGAATTGCCCAAAAACAATTAACTCTGGCGCAAATTAGCAGGAGCAACTGATTTCTTAGCTAAACCGCCTAAAGCACAAGAATTACTTCAGATGCTTGATAACCTTTTAGTTAATTAAAAGTAACGTCTATTATTCTTTGAGTACCCGAATAAATATTGAACTTTTGTCCTCTGAGAAATCCTATCAGAGTGATCCCAAATTGTTGGGAGAGGGAAACCGCTAAGCTACTAGGTGCGGAGACAGCACAAAGAATAGGTACTCTGGCCATAATACACTTTTGGACAATCTCAAAGCTTGATCGTCCACTGACCATTATAATCTTATTATTTAGGGGTATTTCGTCACTCAAAAAAGCTGAACCAATCAGTTTATCTAAGGCATTATGTCTTCCCACATCTTCCCTGAGTTTGATTAGATTTCCTTGCTTGTCAAACAAAGCGGCTGCATGGAGTCCCCCAGTAGCAGTAAAAATTCCTTGAGCGGCTCGTAACTTTTCAGGAAGACTATAAATAATCTCTGGTGTAATAGTCAGATGGTTGGAAATAGGAGAACATCCTCGTAATTTTAGGGCTTCAATGCTGGCTTTTCCACAAACTCCACAAGCACTTGAAGTAAAAAAATGACGCTCTAGTGGTTTTAGATTTGGCTGTAATCCTTCTTTTAAATTAACATTAATAATATTGTATCTTTGCTCACCATCAATATTTGGCTCTACACAATAACTAATTGAGTTGAGATCTTTTTTGCTTGTTATTATTGCTTCACTATAGAGAAAGCCCGCAGCTAAATCAAAGTCTGCTCCTGGTGTCCTCATCGTGACAGCTACAGTTTGAAAAGGATTAACTAAGCGAATTTCTAGGGGTTCTTCCGTCGCTATGGTATCTAAGTGCGATCGCTTTTGACTATTCTCTACTACCAAAATTTTGGCTTTAATTTGACTTTTCTGGTTATTGAACATAATTTTTCCGGTTTATCTTAATTCTTAATCTATTAGTTTCAAACAATAAATAGCCTATATTAAGAATAAATTAAAATTTAGTTAATAAATATTGACTAAATCTTGAAACTTAGAAAAACTTCCCACCTAAATACAATACACTGTAAAGCCACTTATTTTGATAATATTAGGTGACCTCCCATTTTATGCCATTAGTTCAATAGGAAAGAAAAGTATGACATTTTCAGTGGCCTTCAAACAAGAACAATATTTAACCTATATTCTTGAGGATTCAGAAGCTACTTCTTCGGTTGAAGTAGTACCTGAACGAGGAGGAATTATCACCCGTTGGAAACTCAAAGGACAAGATATTTTTTACTTAGATGAAGAACGGTTTACTCACCCCGAATTATCGGTTCGCGGAGGGGTTCCTATATTATTTCCGATTTGTGGTAATCTTCCTGATGATACTTACGCCCATTTAGGTAAATCCTATAAACTAAAACAACATGGATTTGCCAGAAACTTACCCTGGGAAGTCACTAACCAAGGAACAGATGACAGTGCAAGTTTAACGGTAACGCTAAGCAATAATGACCAAACCTTTCAAGATTATCCCTTTGAATTTCAAGTTGATTTTACCTATGAACTTAAAGGAAATTCTTTAGCTATTCGTCAGAAATATCAGAATAAATCTGACAAAAAAATGCCCTTTTCCTTCGGTTTTCATCCCTACTTTCTACTCCTAGATAAAAGTCAAGTTACTTTTAATATTCCTGGGACTGAATATGAAGTAAATCCCAGTAAAGAAATTCATCCCTATCATGGAACTTTTGACTTTAACCAAGATGAAATTGATGCAGCGTTTAAAGCTTTAACTGGTGCTTCTGCTACGATGACTGACAATCAGCGTAATTTGAAATTGACTCTTAGTTGGTCAGATATCTATTCTACCTTTGTTTTTTGGACAGTTAAAGGCAAGGATTTTGTCTGTTTGGAACCTTGGAGTGCACCTCGCAATTCCTTGAATACAGGGGAAAATCTGACCCAAGTTCCCCCTGGAGAAACTTGCGAAGCAGTTTTTGAAATGAAAGTCGATTCAATCTAATAACAGTTTTCCATTGGTTAAAATTTGCTGTTGAGGGAATGATACTAAATCCGCTTATTTTTAGTAGAGTAACGTTTTTTCTCCGAAGTTCAGGCACTCTGGGACTTCAATACTATACTATCTACAGTGGACTTGGTATGACCTGAAAGTGTGGGAGGTGTGGGAGGTGTGGGGAGAATGAACCAATTGTCAGCTTCCCCCTCTTTCCACCTTACCATAAAGGAATTAAACGGGATATTTTACGGAGAATTAATCCAAATAAAAATAACGTCTAATAATTAATAGTAAAATTCTATAGAATAACAAAGGTTATTTTTAATGAAAAAAGCATTATTCTTAAGCCAAAAAGTAGGCATAATTACTGCTGCACAGCGCGAACCATTTGTTTATTATCGTCAAGAGCTTCTTGATGAATTAAACCTTACAATTAAATATTTCAACATTGACACACTCAGTGATATTCGTCATCTTTCTAAACAATACGATTCAGAAATTATATTTATACAACCTTTCTGGAAAGAATCTCCTGAAGAGCTTCAAAATATCATTCAAGAAATTCGTTTACAGTATCCACAACGTAAGCTGATTTTTATTGATCCTTGGGCTCAAGCTAGTAGTACATATTTCAATCTTCTACCCTATGTGGATAAGTTTCTTAAACGTCAGTGTTATAAAAACTTACAAAATTACTATCAAGAATTTGTTGGTGGTTCTATGTTTACTGATTATCTAGCGAAACAATGGGGTTTAGATTTTGAATCTTGGCAAGTTGGTTCGCAGGTTACTACAGGCTATGAGACACGAATCATGGCAGGTTGGAATTTAGGAACAGCTAAAAAATATAAGAAACAACTCAAACGCTCAAAAGGTTGGATTTGGTCTCGTCTTCACCCTAAAAAAATCGATGTATTTTGTCGAATGTCATTAGGGAGTCGAGACAAGAAAGAATGGTATTATGAATATCGTAAGGCAGCTATTGAGGCACTCCAATCCTTATCATCTAACCATCAAGTGGCTATAAGTGGCACATTTTTGGATAATTTAGTTCCCAATCGTCAATATCAACGAGAAATTAAAATTTTTATTTTTATTAGGTTCTCTATCAAATATAGAGAACTTTTTTTCAAGAGATTTTTCCTGTTCATTGTCAGACAATGTTCTCAAAAAGCTTGAGTATTTCTACTTAAGAAATTTGGTCAATTTTTCTTTTTAGCGATCGCCCGCTCTCTGAAAATATAATTCCTTTGTACTAAATTTTGGGGTTCGCAATGGGGGTTAACTGATCATCTATTTCAAAATGAGAATTGCTGATTCTCTATGGAGTTTGCACTTTTTTAAAATCCATGGTATATTGACTGAATGTGTGTAAAAAACACAGCGGGTCGCTAGCTCAGCGGTAGAGCACTCGGCTTTTAACCGATTGGTCTTGGGTTCGAATCCCAGGCGACCCATAAATTATACTAAATCCGGTTGCCATACCTCCCTTTGACGAAAGCAGGGAGCAGGGAGCTTTGGAGCAGGGAGAGAGTATCTATAAGTGGGTTTTGGTAACCGGATCTGGTATTATTTGTACACTAAAGCATCATAATGTCTTCATCTTAAGATGTATCAATCTTGATGGGGATAATTGCTCATAACCAAAGATTGGAGATTGAAAAGACACAATCCCCTGTCTTTCAAGCTTTTTGTCTCGCCTGAAGTTTGTGTCATATAGTTATTTATTTGTCAAGTTAAGATTATAAAAATTTACATTAGGTCAATATTTTGTTACATTAATTAACAGGCATCTTTCTTCTTGCTTAGTATAAAATTACCGAGTTTTGACAATGGATAACTCAAAAATCTCTAAAAACACCAATCCTTGGGCGACTTTATTTTTTGTATTTGGGGCTTTGCACCTTTACGGACAAATAAAAAAAAGCGAAGAAAAATCTGCGCATAATATCAGTGAATCTCGTTATTTTGGCTCAATAGGGGAAAATATGGTGAGCAATCATCGGGATATGTCTAGAACACCTTATTTTATGCTTGGTTTAGTCGGGGCATTTATCGCCGCAGTTATAGAAATCTTGGTTCTTTAACCTTCACCTAAACTATCTTTATTTTCTGCAAAGCTCTACTATTTAGAACAACACCATGCAAACTGTAAAACTAGCCGAACAATTAACTGTTCCTGCCATTGGTATCGGAACTTGGTCTTGGGGGGATGGTCTTTTCTGGAGTTATGGTCAAGATTATGGACAATCAGAGGTAGAAGGTGCTTTTAAAGCAGCTATTGACCAAGGTGTTACTTTTTTCGATACCGCCGAAGTTTATGGCCTAGGAAAGTCAGAAAAACTCATAGGACAGTTTCTTTCATCAAATCCAACCCCAAAATCCCTGCAAATCGCCACTAAGTTTTTCCCCCTACCTTGGCGATGGACAAAAGCTACGGTATCTGATGCTCTGACAGATAGTCTTAATCGCCTTCAGGTTAAACAAATTGAACTTTACCAAGTTCATTGGCCATTTGATTTTTTCTTGGGAGAACAGGCATTGATGGAAGTATTAGCCAAAGAAGTTCATCAAGGAAGAATTCTGACGGTGGGAGTCAGTAATTACTCAGCGCAGAAAATGAAAAAGGCCTATTTTTTGCTCAAAGAACATGGAGTTCGTTTAGCTGTTAATCAAGTTCGTTATTCCCTTTTATCTCGACAAATTGAGCGCAATGGTATTTTAGAAACGGCCAAACAACTAGGCATCACCATTTTAGCCTATAGCCCCTTAGAGCAAGGTCTATTAACTGGAAAATATCGCCTTAACAGAACTAATCGGCCACAGGGAGCCAGAAAATTAGACCCTCGTTTTAGTCCCCAGGGATTAGAAAAAGTTGAGCCTCTTTTAGAGCAACTCGAACATTTGAGTCAAAAATACCAAAAAACTCCTGCACAAATCGCTCTTAACTGGTTAATTAGTCAAGGGGGAGTGATGCCTATTCCTGGAGCGAAAACGGCGGAACAAGCGAGTCAAAACGCAGGAGCATTAAACTGGCAACTCTCAGCCGAAGATTTCACGAAACTAGACAAGATTGCTTAATTAGTCGGATATAAAGAGAGCAGAAGTCAGAATTCAGAAGTAAAACTATCTTTGTATAATCGTTTTATCATCATACTAGAGGGTTTATTAAGCATTATAATTTCGCGGAGGGAAAATTTGAGGATTTTTTTGAATGTTTTATTAGCGGAGAAGTTGATTTTGGCGACTATTTTGATCATTTATTGTCTTGGTATCAACACAAAAATGAGCCAAACGTTTTATTTTTAACCTATGAAGAAATGAAAGATAATATCGAAATATCACTTCTTAAAATCATTACATTTCTCGGCAAAAAATACACAGAAAAACTAAATAACAAACAGATTTTAAATAAAATTATCGAGCAAAGTAGCTTTGAAAATATGAGTAAAAATCAACAAAGATGGTCAAGTAAAAGACCTAATAATATGCCTCCCTTTGTACGTAAAGGAAAAGTGGGAGACTGGAAAAATTATTTTTCAAGAGAACAAGTTAAAAGATTAAAGGATAAATTTGTGAGTCGAACTATGGGAACTGATTTAGAAAAATTATGGATAAATATAGTGTCTAACTAAGAGATAATGGGATTAACCATGATCTCGAGCAATTCCTAAATTATGCTTTGGCCTTACAAAACTCCTGGCATTCCAGATGATCTGTTTGAACGTTTCCCAGGTATACCTCTGAGCAAACGAGAAGTCCGTCTTTTGCTAATTTCCGCCTTAAGACTAAAGTCTGAATCGGTTCTTTGGGATATTGGTGCAGGAACTGGAACTATACCCGTAGAAATAGGCTTATTATGCCCCGAAAGTACCATTATTGCTG
>DLXW01000279.1:933-6205 GCA_003448685.1 Cyanothece sp. UBA12306 | reverse complement strand
ACTAATTTCCTATTTTTACCCATCACTAATCCCTCGGTGACGTGCTTTTGGATAATTTCTACACTTTTCCAAGGATCATTAATTTGATCATGTTTATTTGGCGCACCCATTTGATTTTCAATAAAACCGAGGGGATCGTGCATTTTTCCAATATCATGATAAAGAGTTCCGGCTCTAACCAATTCAACATTACAGTGCAATTCTCGTGCTGCTGCTTCAGCCAAACAAGCTACAAATAAGGTATGTTGAAATGTCCCTGGGGTTTCCGTAGATAGTCGTTTGAGTAAGGCACAATTGGGGTTAGCTAATTCCACTAAGCGAATGGGAGTGACTAGATCAAAGAGTCGTTCTAAATAAGGGGATATGCCCAAAGCCATCACACTCCAGAGAAAACCAGATACCCCATAAAAAAATGCCCTTGGTAATACTGCCCACCAGATAGTTCCTGCTACGGGAGCAACAATTAAATAAACAAGAAAATAAACACTTCCTTGGAGAATGCCGACTACTCCCCCAAGACGAGCTAATTCGTCTCGTGAACGTAGTCTTCCAGCCATGAAAGCTGACAATAAACCCCCCGCAGTTCCAGCTAAAACAAAACTCCAATTAATGGTTCCTGCAGTAAAAGTAGATAAACCACTCAAAAGCAACACTTGAGTAACCGCTAAGGTTGGTCCGTAGAAACTGCCAGTTAATAAACCGATGGCCGGCAAATTAGTATATCCGAGGTTAAAAATAGCAAGAATTGGGGTACTTAAACTTAATAAACATAGTAATAAATGATCTCGACGACGCATCGGACGATGAATCTGTCGATTGATCACACAGAAAATACTAACCCCTCCCCCAACTAAAATTACAGTTATGCCTAACCCTAGCCAATTAATTCCGCGACGACTTAAACCAAAACTATCGAGTAAGACAAATTCTTCTTGGGTAATGACTTTGCCTCCTTTAACAATCACATCATGACGTTTGATTTCCACGATGACTGGCTCGACTGCCTCTGCTGCTTGTTCTGCTCGTCTTTTGGTTTCTTCTTTATCGACGGTTAGATTGTGTTCATTTTGGAAAATAGCCATCAGAAGTTCTGTTGCTATTTTCTTGGTTGGGCTAGATAGGAGTGGGCTTAATTGTACACTGACACTCTCTTTGAGCAAGTTATCAGGCATTCCTGCGGGAAGGCCTTGGATCAAAATTTTATCAGCAGCATTAATAATTGCTTTTTTGCTGACTTCCCAGCTAGACTTGTCTAGGTTGAGAAAAGTGATTATCAGTGCTGGGGTAAGATAAGGAGTCCTAATGGTAGAAATTTTTGACTGAGCTTGTTGATAGCGTTGACGAGATTTTCTCATCTTGTCTAAGAAAGCATTGACTTCTGATTCTGTGGCAGTTTTACTGTAACGATGGAAATCAGCCACAGCTTTCTTGAGATTAGGGTTTAAATTAGAGAGATTACTGGGATTTTTTTCGGTATTTTCTGCGAATATTTGCCATTCTTCAGCAGAAGCAACCCTGAGATATTGTTGGGTTGATGAAGGGATTTTTTGTCCACTGATTACTGGAAAAGATCTACTAACATCACGTAAATTTTCAATCTGTCGCAAATTGTCCAACAAGGTTAGTTTGAGTTGGTTGGTTAATTGTAAATCCCGTTGCAACACAGGAACAATCCCTGTACGGACTGCGTTTCGTTTTTCTTCTGTGGTTTTAGTATCTTCAAATGTCCCATCTCTAGGAGCCAAAATAGTAGTGGGGGCAACAGTTCCAACGGCTAACTTAGGTTGATTATAGAAACGGTAGCCAATCACACTGGTTAAAGAGACTACGGCTAAACTCCACATCAGTGGGGGATGGATTTTTCTTAGAGGGATAGAATCGTGAAGTTTCTGGAAAATATTAGAGGAATACTCTGTTTTTGGATTGGTGAACTTGCTGGGTTCATCAATCTTCTTCAAGGGCGGTAGGCTACCATTTTGACCATTTCTTCGCCATTTTTCTAGGTGTTGTCTTAAGGATTGGAGCGTTTTCATCTTGTGTGAGGTCGCTGAAAAAACAAAAGAAGAGTCTTAGGAGCTATGGGAACAGACCACTAAATTAATTAAGAGTATATCCAAAATAAACTTTGAAGATAATAAACTAATCTCAGCTTAATTATTGATTTCTTTCTCTACTTTAACTGTTTCTCTGGGTTAATTAGCTTTCTCCTGAAAAATATTGTTTTTGAGAAATCAGTTTCATAGATAGGCATTTTTGCATAATCCCAGGTGAATTAACCGCTATATCTTCAAAATGCCAATTAATCCCTTCTAAAGATGATACTCCGGTCCACATTGCCCAAAAATTACCTATAGTTTGCCTAATGTCCTCGCTAGTTCGGCTTTGTTTCCATGCTAAGTGCCAATGGTTAGGAATACCATCTATACTATTATACGCCCCAGCAATAGCCCCCGTTAATGCTATGATCACAGGGGATTTTAGTTGATAGGCACGACGTAGACTCAAGGCAAATTCTTCTGGAGTTCCGATAAAACAATACAGTCCTAAGATTAAGGCTGATTGTTCTAAGGAGCTTTGTTGCACAAAATGGTCTTTTACTTGGTTTAAGGGGGTTTTTTGGGCTAAAAATTGTTGGGCTGTTTCTAATTGTTCAATCAAAAATTGACAAGAGCAACTATGATTAGTCAACAGATGACTGATAATATTATTGACTGGGACATTTTCTGTGAGAATTAGAATCAGTAATTGAACCCAAATTTTTAATATTTCTTGTTTTTCTGGCGCATCTTTTCCCTTAACTATTAAAGGCTGTAGTTGTTCTTCTAATAAACTTGGTGCATCATGAAAAAAGAGGATTAAGGGTAATATTCCTAACATTAATTCTCCCAGGTTCATACTTCTGTAATTGGGGGATGATAGAGGGTTTTCCGTGTCTAATATTAACCAGTCTTCGGTAGAAATTTCTCCTTTTTGGGCTAACATTTTAATGAGCTTATAATTTAAGTTTAACCACCCAATCTCAGATGGGTTTTTCTTTTCTAACTCAAGTCCAATTAAACTACCAATTAAGGTTCCTTGAAATCTACTATAGAGAGAATAACGCATTTTTAAGAAATAGTAGTGTTTAACTTGAATAATTTATTATTACAGTTATAAGTAATATTTGATGAAGAAATAACATAAATACATCATAAGTCCAGCTATGGTAAGTAAAAGCACAAAATAAGTAATCTTATTATGATTAATAATTTGATCAACTTCCCAAATACAACATAAGAAAGCAGACAGTAACAAATGTGTAAGCAATAAACCAAAACTGATGATTATTAATTTGTTATTATTTAGGTCGCTCAATTCAAAAACTGTTGAGGTACATTGGCTATAAAATACAAAAGCTAAAATTACAGTAACACTACCAATAACCCAAAAAATAAAAGGTTTTATATCTGGTGTCCACGCTTTTTTTTTGTTTCCTTCTTTAAGAAAAGTTTCCCATCCAAGTATTTTATATTTAGGTAATTTATGATAGGATTTAATTAGAGAATTGCCAGAAAAAAACTCATTGACATCTTTTTCGATTTGTTGTAAATAGTTGGTGATTTGTACCACCACCTCATATTCCCTTCGCCAAGAGAAAATAATCATCCAACATAGAGAAACAACTAATAATGTAACGAATAATAAGGCTGGAGAGTTAATATTTTCTGGATTATTGAAATCAGAGTTTTGTCTAGAAAAAAAAGTAATAATACCAGCAATAACTATATAATTAATATTAAGATAGTTGTTGACAGTTTCTTTGTGTTTTAAAATTTCTTCTCGTAAACATTTATATTCTTGTAACCTTATTTCTAAATATTTGATTTCTTGAGTAAATTGATCGCTCATTACTAATATAACCTTTTAAGGGAACAAGATAAATTAAAATTGAGAATAGACCCAAAGTCTAGATAGATTATTGCAACTCTGACTCTGGGTAGATAGCAACGGATTTTGAAGCCTACGTCTGATATAGTATTACCACTATTGTTTTGAGCAAATTTTCCTTTACAATTAATATAGATTCTTCTGATTTTTACTGTTTAATGACAATTGCTTAGTTAACTTTTTCCATTGACCATAACAATGAACCAAATTCTAAAAACATCAGCTACTCCCACCACCTTAATCGAACTGTTACAGTTGAGGGCAACCCAAACCCCCGATGGCCATGCTTATACTTTTCTCATTGACGGTAAAAAAGAAACCCCACCCCTAACATATGCCGAATTAGATCGCCAAGCAAGGGCGATCGCAGCTTTACTTCAACAATACCAAGGGAAAGGAGAACGCGCCTTACTTCTCTATCCCCAAAGTTTAGAAGTAATTGCCGCTTTTTGCGGATGTTTATACGCTGGAGTTATTGCCATACCTGTTCCTCCCCCAGAGTCAGGAAGACTTAAAAGAACTCTACCGAGATTACGCTCAATTGTCAAAGATGCCAACGCAACCTTTGCCCTGACTACTGCTGGAATTTTTGAATTAATCGAGAATTTTAAAGAAGAGTTCCCAGAATTTGACCAAATGCGTTGGATTGATACCGCTAAGGTTGATTTATCCCTAGCTGATCAATGGCAAGATCCCCAAATCAACAAAGACGAATTAGCCTATCTTCAGTATACTTCCGGTTCCACTTCCACCCCCAAAGGGGTTATGTTGAGTCATTTTAATCTGATCCACCACATAGGTTATTTACAAAAGGCCTGCGGTTATGAAGCAGATAGTATTACCCATACTTGGATGCCCTATTTTCACGATTATGGATTAGTCGAAGGGATGATGGTTCCCCTTTACAATGGAACCCCTTGTTATTTGATGTCCCCATTTTCCTTTATTAAGCGTCCTATCCAATGGCTAAAGAATATCACTAAATATGGTGTTACCCATTCCCAAGCCCCGAATTTCGCCTACGATCTGTGCATTCGTCGAGTTAAAGCTAAAGATATCCCCCAACTGGATCTAAGTAGTTGGCAAGGGGCAGGAAACGCCGCAGAACCGATTAATCCCAGGGTGATGGCTGATTTTGTCGAAACTTTTGCCCCTTGTGGTTTTAGCTGGGAAACCTTTGCCCCTGCTTTTGGTTTAGCGGAATATACCTTGTTAGTATCGAGTAAACCCAAGGGAACTAAGCCCGTTTTGGCTTGTTTCGATAGTTCTGCCCTAGAAAAAGATAAAATTGTAGAAGCTGACCCTAATCAAGCACAAGGAGTCAGAATAATGCCCAGTTGTGGCC
>DLXW01000279.1:0-654 GCA_003448685.1 Cyanothece sp. UBA12306 | reverse complement strand
TTGTGGCCAGTTGGTTTGTGAAACTAAGGTGGCTATTGTTCACCCTGATACCTTAACCCGTTGTGCTGAGGATGAGGTAGGAGAAATTTGGGTATCTGATCCGAGTATGGCCCAAGGATATTGGCAACGTCCCGAGGCAACAGAGGAAACTTTTGGGGCGTATATTAAGGATACGGGGGAAGGTCCTTTTTTAAGGACAGGAGATTTAGGGTTTCTCAAAGATGGAGAACTATTTATTAATGGACGACTTAAGGATTTAATTATTATCCGAGGAACTAATCATTATCCTCAGGATATTGAATGGACAGTACAACATTTTAATTCTGTTTTTCGTCCTGATTATGGGGCTGCCTTTTCTATTACCGATGAAGGAGAAGAAAAGTTAGTAGTTGTTCAAGAAATGGAACGCCGTACGGGGGATTTGGATACGGAAAAGTTATTAGGAGATATTCGTCAAGAAATTGCTGAAGAACACGAAATACAAACCCACGCTATTGTGTTGGCCAAATCAGGGACAATTTTAAAAACAGCTAGTGGTAAAATTCAGCGTCGCGCTTGCCGTCAAAATTTTCTTGATGGAACTATTAATACTGTGGCAGTTTGGAGTGAAAATCCCGAATTAGTTGCTAAGTTTGAATGAAGTCTCTAAGTCAG
>DLXW01000044.1 GCA_003448685.1 Cyanothece sp. UBA12306 | reverse complement strand
AGAAGTGCGGAATGTGGGTTTAGAGGTTCCTGAATGCACTAAGGACAAAAAAATACAGGCCAAAGGCCTGCAAAATACTAGAAGGTTTACTCTGAAAGAATTTTCTACAATAAATTAACCTTTCTTGTCGGCTTTTTCTTGAGATTTAGCTAATTTACGCTTAAAGGAAGCACCGAACCCAACGGCAGCACCTGCACCGAGGATAGTGAGAGGTTCAGGAACAGTTCCATTATTAGAAGTAACAAAACTGTCACTTCCAAGGCCAGAACCAATACTGCGCACGTGCAAACCAAAGCGAAGATCGCCAGAATTAATACCAGCGATTACATCTTGATAGGTACCCCCATTAACAAGATTGTAGGAAATACCCAAGATATCAACAGCTTCATTGATGCCTTTATTAGGATTACCAGGTGCAGTATCTGCTGATAGTGTGGTGTCTGCGAAAAAGCCTATGTTATTTCCTTCTGGTAAGTTTGTTGGGTTAAGTGGGGGTGCAGCACTAAAATCGGTGAAACCACCAAGACTATTAAATACTTGATCTATTGGTGGATTAATAACTGGAACATTGTCATCAACATAAACTTCAGTGATGTTAGAAGTAGTCCCCACAGCATTCTGGAATGTTACCAAAATCTGTCCAGGGTTAAGGGCTACAGTAGGGCCAAAAACGGCATTTGCTCCTACATCATCGTAAACGGTCAAAGATAATTGGCTGGCTACATCTTCTACATTGTTATTGCTAATTCGGGTAAAACCAAAAGTAGTTGAAGCTGCTTGAGCAGCGCCAGACATTGTTGTTAGAGCCAAACCTACGGCTAAAGTAGAACCAGTAACTAAATTTGAAAATACTTTGTTCATAATTTCCTATTTTGTACGAAATAAACTGTGACTATGAGCTAGAACTTACGTTAAATAATCAGGATTCTAAAATTGGGATGGCTGCATAGATGATGAAAACTTTTTAACTCAAAATTTTGAAGTGAATAAAAGTAATCATATTTGGTTATTTCGTGACAATAATAACATTGAATTTCACGAAAAAGTATCAGTATAAATCCGTAATTTATCAAGTTTTTACTAAAAACAATACAAGATATATTTCAGTATTTTCACTTAAGTAAAATCAGTTAAATTAATTATAGTAAGCAATGCTCACCCTAACCTAAACTGTTGAGCGATTAATTCTTTTTAGTTGCGAAACAATTTATTTTTATTCCCACAAATGAAATAGGAGTGCTATAGCACTAATCAAGTTAGCTTAAGTCGATATCTTCATAAATCAGAGAAATGGGACAGGAAAAGTCAATAGAAGTCAATAAAAATTCATCTCTTTCTTGATAAGGATGGAGTTCCCAGAACCCATTATTATTAAGTCTAAATACTTCTATATTAATTCTCTGAGCGTCAATTAATACATATTCTTGTAGAGTATCAATTTGGCGATAAAACTTAAATTTATCTCCGCGATCAAAAGCTTCTGTAGTAGGGTATAAAACTTCAACAATTAAGCAAGGGTTATAGATAACCAAGCGTTCTTTTCTATCTCTTGGATCACAAGTAACTAGAACATCGGGATAGAAAAAATTACCATTCTCAGAAATACCTAGTTTAGCACCTGCAATATAAACGCTGCATAGTTTTTCTCGAAGATAAGATTTCAGTGCAGATGCCAAATTTAAAGCAATAGAAGTATGGGCAAGTGTTCCCCCTGTCATGGCATAAACTTCGCCATTGATATACTCATATTTTATCTTTTGTTTTGCCTCCCATTCAAGATATTCTTGAGGAGAAAGATAAAAATTATTAGAGTTAGCAATCATTATGTTAACTATTAATTATTAACTATTAACTATTAACTATTAAAGATGTTCCTTCAAGACAGGTTTTATTGAACAAAACGCCTTCTAAATCAACGTCTTGAACTTGCGCACACAATAAATTAGTCCCGCTTAAATTTGCCCCTCTGAGTAAACTTCTGTCGAGAATAGCTTCTTCTAAATCTGCCTGAGATAAATCCGCACCCGATAGGTTACAATTGCTTAAATCAGCCTGTTGTAAAATAGTTCCTGTAAGGGTTGCACCCCGTAAATCACAACCACGAAAATCCACCCCAGTTAAATCTAAATGAGTTAAAACTGTTCCTGCCAAAAAAGCACCTGCCAAACTAATATTATTAGCATCAATATCTAAAAGAATTGCTCCGCGTAAATCGGCATTACGACAGTCAGCATTAGTTAGATCTGCCCCTGTTAAATCCGCACCACGTAAATTAGCGCGTAAAGTTGCCCCTCGTAAATTAGCGCCCGATAAATTAACTCCCATTAAGTTAGCTTGGGATAGATTTACTCCAGATAAATCCACTCCCGACAAATCAACTCCTGCTAAATTAGCACCAACTAAGTCTTTAACATTTCCCTGACGAATATCATCCAATGAAACAGTTTGATTCATTTTTTTTCTCCAAAAATAATTATCCTAAATTATAGCTAACTATTAACTATTAACTATTAACTATTAACTATTTAGTTGCTTCTTCTAACCAAACGGGAGGAAGTTGACTAGGGCGATCGGGTAAAGACATTAGCCCCATTTGAGTGAGGCGAATTACGTTAGCAAGAGAGTCTAGTAAGGAGGGATCAAACCAAGTTCCCCGATAATTTTCGCATTTTTCTAAGGCATCCCCTAAACCTAATGGTGAACGATCGCCTCTAGGTTGGGTTAATTCCTGAAAGTAACCGACTAACCCCAAAATTCTCGATTCAATCTCAATTTCTTCTCCTTTTAAACCATTAGGTTGGCCACTACCATCCCAATGTTCCAATTGATGACAGACAATTTCTTTAATAGCCTTCAATTCTGGCATAGTCTCTAAAAGTCTTCCTCCTAAACTAGAACGATTACTCCAAAAAGAGAAACTCGAATCATTTAGCTGTTCTGGGGGCTGTTCAAACACTTCTGAGGGGGCTTCAGCTAAACCGATACGGTAGAGTAATCCAGCTAAACGCAGTCGTCTTAATTTGAGGGTGGGTAAATCTAACAGTTGTCCCAAGGTTTCCGATAAAGCAGCCACTTGAATAGAAGCTGCGGGATTATAGCGATCGCGTTCATCTACTTTTTGGGCCATCCTCAAAAAAGCTTGTAACTTACTAGCGGCTAAGTTACGGTTCAGACGACGGGCCTGGGATTCTAAATCAACTAATTCTCTGGTTTGACGGTTAACGGTTACAAGTTGCTGTTGACTGGTTTGGAGATAGTTAACAATGCGAGAAACAACCCCTGTGAGATCAATGGGAATATTGCTGACGGTAGCCGAAACTTCTGCTTGTTGTTGATTTAACCTATCGGCTAATTCCTGATTATAGGGGCGCATTCTCTCGATCAGAATATTTGCTGTTTTCTCCACTAAACTCCGATCAAAAGTCCACAGTCCATAAAATTTGCGTTCGCTATCGACTTTGGGTTGACTATCAGCTTGATATTCTTCCGAAGATAGTTCATGACACAGCACCATAGAAGCGTAACCTGGCGCAATAATTACTAAATTCCATTCTTCTACTAAAGTGTCGTCATTTTCGAGATTAACTAACGAAACATTATTCAATTTACTGGTTTTATGACTTTCAAATCCACTATCAGAAACCGCCCCGACTACAACATGACGCGAACATTGGGCAAGATCAAAATAGCGATCGGCTTCCTGTAAGTACCATTTTCCTCTTTGAAAGGTGACAAGAACTAGGGGATATTGGTCTGATGAACCGTGATCTGTTTGTAAAATATGGTCTTCTAGGGCATGACAGAGGGCAACTAGGGTATTTTTGAAGTAAACACCGTAACTTGAAGGAAGTTGACCTTGTGGCAGTGCTGCTTTAAGTTGATTAAGGGTGGACTCCGATAACATTAGATATTAATTTAAAGGATTTTAATTTGATCTGTTAAAAGACTTTGAAACTATAAACTGAAGGAGAGAGATGTAAGAACCAGTTTTTAGATTGTTCGCTTGGAAAAGCCAGCCCCATTGCGCGACCACCTATAAAAAGGTGACTTGATGGGTAATCACCGCCGTTTTAAAGTGCATGGGGATGTCAATACCAATTATTAGTATAGCTTAAGGGACTTCCAAATAAAAAGATAACCAATCTTAGTAGGGGAGAGCATTCCTCTAGTCCC
>DLXW01000127.1 GCA_003448685.1 Cyanothece sp. UBA12306 | reverse complement strand
TTCTAGCTAAAGTCCCACTAAGGTTCTTTGTGAAAGCGCGCCTTTTAAGCTTAAATCACGAATTCTTGCTAAATTATCTTCAGCTTCCTTTTCTCTAGCTATGGCGACCTCGAGTTCGGCGCGACGCTGGTTGATTAAGTCTGGTTGTAGGTTAATCAAACTCTGTAGATTTTCTTGGGCTTCTTTTTCCCTAGCTTGGGCGGCTTGCAATTCGGCTTTTCTTTGGTCAATAGTCTCAGTACGGGTTCCTGCCTTTAATTTGGCTAAATTACTTTTTTCTTGGATTAATCTAGCTTTAGCTTCGGCTAGGGCAATTTTAGCATCGGCATCATCCAGAATTGCTACTGTCATTCCTGGTTTGACGCGATCGCCTTCTTTGACTAAAATTTGTTGGACTATACCATCAATTTGGGGGTTTAAGGTGGCTTTTTTCCCTGCTTCTACCTGTCCTAATAACCTAAACTTTCTGCTTCCTGTTCCTAGACTTAAGGTCACGGTTTCAACGGGTTTAGGGGGTGGTGTTTGGGTGCTGGTTTGCGCTTTTGGTACTGTGGAAGGGTTTATTATTTGCCAGGTACCGACACTTCCTCCTAATATTAAGGTTAACAGTAGCCATCTACCTAATTTAAGCTTTTTTTTATTATTATTAATTAGCTTACTTTCTTTTTCTAATTTCTGCTGCTCAACAGGACTTTTTGCTTCTGATAATTGCTGGCTTGGAATGTCAGTGGATTTCATGGTTTTTCTATGTGTTGAGTTTTATTAAGATGCTTTTCTCATTTTAAGTTATGTTGCATTTTATTGCGATACTTCTGTGACTTTGATGAAAGATTGATTTATCTTTAAATTCGGAATAGTTAATCAAACAAGAAAATAGCGCAAATATTAACTAATCACAATGAATCTTTTCCTAACTCCAATTTTGTTATCTCTAAAGAAGAAGCATTACAGAAAATTCAAACTCAGATTGATCAAGGAATACAACTGCGAGATTTATCTACATCTAGTAAATCAGATCAATTGTAGACTTGACTACGAGATGCTATAAAGAAAATAATTGTAAATATCTTCCTCTGGATCATACCATTCTTGAAACCCTATTTCTGCTAATTTCATCAGATTAAGGGTTTCTAATTGATCTTCTAACTCTTCTATCAGGAGAATTTGTTCAGTTAGTAGGTAATTGAACAACAAATTGTTTGAGATTCCATTACTTACTAAGATCTAGAGTCTGCTAGAATTTGGGTTCTATGACCCTAGATCTTAGCATTTTCTCAGGCTCTCTCCCACCAGCAAGATTTACTCATTACCTTCAATAGGTGCAAAACCTTGACGTTGAATATTCTCGCTGATGTGACGAGGTTCAAGGAATTGTAAAAGGTAGTCAGGCCCTCCTGCTTTAGAACCCACTCCAGACATCTTGAAACCGCCAAAGGGTTGACGGGAAACAATAGCCCCTGTAATGGTACGGTTAATATAGAGATTGCCCACTTCAAACTCATTTTTAGCGCGATCTATATGTTCGGGACTACGGGAATACAAACCCCCTGTTAAAGCATAATCTGTGCCATTAGCCACCGCTAAGGCTTCATCAAAGTCTTTCACTGGTATTATGGCGACCACAGGTCCAAAAATCTCTTCTTGGGCGATGGTATCACTGGCAGATACATTGCTAAAGACAGTTGGTCCAACAAAATAGCCGTTCTCTGGGGACTCCATCTCTAATGCTAGGGTTGACTGTTGTTTCCCTATTTCAATATG
This sequence comes from Cyanothece sp. UBA12306, assembly GCA_003448685.1. Lineage (GTDB taxonomy): Bacteria > Cyanobacteriota > Cyanobacteriia > Cyanobacteriales > Microcystaceae > Rippkaea. Next base: position 3,735 of record DLXW01000127.1, on the reverse strand, counting down.
CTCTCGAATCCGAGATTGTGCTGTTGCATCGATGACGGGTCCGACTTGGGTTGAGGGTTGATCTGTTGGGCCAATATTTAGCGATCGCGTCGCCTCGACAAACCTGTCTAAAAATGCCTCGTAAACGGGTTTTAAAACGATAATACGCGATGCTGCTGAACATTTTTGACCTGAATAACCAAAGGCTGAAAATACTGCCCCTGCTACCGCTTGATCGAGATCTGCGCTTTCATCAACGATAATGGCATTTTTGCCTCCCATCTCTGCAATAACCCGTTTGAGATGTTTTTGTCCAGGTTGTACCATTGCTGCGTCTGCATAGATGCGACATCCCACTTCCCTTGATCCGGTAAAGGCGATTAAATGGACATCGGGATGGTTTACCATATAGGCCCCAACTTGGGAACCCTTTCCTGGTACGTACTGAACCACTCCTTGGGGGATACCTGCTTCCACCAAAATTTCGATGATTTTAGCGGCAATAACGCTAGAATTTTCGGCAGGTTTCAATAAGGCACAATTTCCGGTAACTAATGCAGCGACAGTCATTCCTGTGGCAATAGCGATGGGGAAATTCCACGGGGAGATAACTAAGGCAATACCTCTGGGTTGATAATGGTAACGGTTGGTTTCCCCAGCAATATCATAGATGTGTCCTGAGTCTAACCGTTCCATTTCTGCGGCATAATAACGGCAAAAGTCGATCGCTTCGGAGACTTCTGCATCCGCTTGTTGTAAGATTTTTCCTACTTCTAAGCAGACCCAAGCTGAGAGTTCATGGCGGCGTTCTTCCATTAAATCGGCTGCTTTAAGGAGTATTTTAGCTCTTTCGGTAGCAGGTGTTTTTTTCCATCCAGGAAAAGCTTTTTTTGCCGCATTAAGTGCCTGTTCTGCTTGTTCAAGCGAAATTAAACCAATTTGTCCGACAATTTCCGAAGAGTTGGAAGGATTAAGAGAGTCAACCATTAGCTCAGTTGACACATATTCCCCATTAATTAAGGGTAAATAGGTCTTACCAAGGGAATCTTTGACCTTAGCTAAAGCTTGCTCTGCTTTTTCCCGTAAAATATCCCTAGAGTAATCTGTGTCAGCAGCATTGACAAAATCGGCATTTTGTGCACCTTTTCTTGGAGTCTCTTTGATAACCACAGGAGGTGCGATTAATTCTTCGACTGGTCTTTCTTCTAAATTTTGTCTTAAAAAAGAACTATTTGCTGTATTTTCGAGTAAACGGCGAATTAAATAAGCCATCCCAGGTAATAAATTACCGTAGGGAGCATACACCCGTACCCGATACCCTTGTTTAACCAATGCTTTGGCTAATTGATCCCCCATTCCGTATAATACTTGCATCTCGAAAGCACGACGGGGAACTTTGAGGTTTTCCGCTATAGCGATCGCTTTTGCTTGGGAACGAACATTATGGGAGCCGATCGCAGCGTACAAATATTGATGATTTTCCAACAATATTTGGGTCATTTCTTCAAAATTAATGTCTGTTGCTGCTTTATCGTTAAATACAGGTTGCGTCCAATGATTTTGAGTTGATTTAATCGTTTCTTGATCCCAATATGCCCCTTTTACCAAGCGAATAGTAATAGGATAACCCCGTTGTTTAGCCCAGGCAATCAAGTCATGTAAGTCTTGTTGAGATTCCCGCAAATAAGCTTGTAATGTGACCCCAATATCAGTACGGGTGCGAAATTCATCTTCTAAGAGCAATTCTTTGAGTATAGCTAAAGTAAGGTCTTTATAGACATACTGCTCCATATCAAAATGAACTGCAACCCCTAATTCTTGAGCGCGACGCAAGAGAACGCGAATGAAAGCGCAAACTTTGTCTTTACTTCCTTGAGGATCAATGGGATCAAATTGGGAATAAAAAGCCGTTAATTTAACAGAAACTTGAACTTTTGGCAATGGTTCTCCATCGGCTTCATCTATTTCTGGAACCCTTGACCATTTCTGACTTTGTTTGGCTAATTGTTCCATCAATTCTAGGTACTTTTGAAAGTAAGCTTTGGCTTCAGATTCGGTAATAACTGCTTCCCCTAGTAAATCAATGGTAAAAGCCATTTTTTCTTTACGCAGTTTCTCAACAGCTTTAATAACCTGTTGTACCGTTTCTCCTGAGATATATTTAAAAGCCAGAGTTTCAACTGATTTACTAACAGTTGCTGCGGCTAATTGTGCGGGGGGAGAATGGTAATCTGTGAAGTTAAGAATCCCCTTTAAAGCTGATGGTAATTCTACGGATTCATCCCCTAAATATTGTTGCAAATGGTGAGCAATTTCTGTATTGCTACGTAATGCGGGTAAGGTATCAATAAAGTGGAATAATTGAACTCGTAACCCAGGATTAGCCATCGCCCATCCCATTAATTTATCATCGAGACGCATCTGATCTCCGAGTTTGTCCCACAGAGATCTTTTTTCCCGGGTTTGGGTGATTAATTCCTTGGCTATTGATTGGGTTTTGGCTTCATAAGTTGAATTTGAATCACTTTGTTCTACCAATGTCTTATATCCTCCAAAATAGTGTGTGAGTGATTAGGAGTCAGGAGTCAGGAGGATTAAAAGCAATTTATCCTCAGTAATAAAGATTAAAATAATCTTAAATTAAGTGTTTATGTTCTCTTTCACTTGGTTCGAGTCTTCTGCGATCTCCCATCCTACATCCATCTTATATCTTTGGGGTAGCCATGGGAAGCAACCCCTGATAATTAGAGAATTAGTCAAATTTTGAGCTTAAATCATCCTTATACATGATCAATCCATTTGGTGTGGGAACACCTATTACTGGGTTTACACAAGTCGACGGATTTGCTGAAGTTAACCCACCTAGAGGTGGAGCAGCAATAGCACAAGCAGCTAGTGCTATTTCGCTTGCAGTTCAATATAGAACACAGGCGCCTAATGGACAAATAATCTGGGGTCCGAGAATAACAGACACTATTGGAGCAGGTGCTTCCGCTTTTCAGCGAAGAATCAGAGATCCAATCTCGTTTGAAGTAACCGATATAGACACAGGTAACTCTATAGTTCATTTATTGATAACCCAGGAACCTTATTGCTAAATGTTGTTAATGGTGTAATTACCCATTCAGAAGACAGTGGAAGATTTGATGGATGGCTTCCGTCAGTTGGAAATCAAGCTAATTTCAGTATCAACTCATCTACTGTTCCAACTTTTACGTCAGACTTGGATTTAGACTTTGATTTGGGCGATTTCGGAAGTGATGTTGATGTTTCTTTTGATTTTAGCTCAGATGGAGCAGCAAGTATAGCAGTTCCTGAACCGACAACTGTTTTCGGACTTCTCGCTGTTAGTGCTTTGGGATTAAATCTTAAGCGCAAAAAACAATCTTAAAAGTAATCGGGATAAAAGTTATCTCTCTTCTGTCACTCTGGGGAAACCCTTATAATTGCTAAGTTCTAGAACTCTTATAGAAAGGGCGATCACTAAATTATTTGCTAGTAAGAAATCAATTTTTGGGTCAAATCTCTCAAATTGTTTAAACATAAGCCTTTGAGCGATCGCCCTTTCCGAGAATGACAGAAGAGAGTTATAGCGCTTCGCGCTGACGTGTTTACAGATAAATCAAGAAATCCTATGGCATCAAGGAGTTTGCCGGTGATGTATAGCAGTCGAACTAAAGGTTAGGAAGTTTTTCTATTGTCTGTTTCCCTTGAATTAACAATTATGATGTCCTAATCTATGCTTCGACTGCTATA
>DLXW01000251.1:9641-17124 GCA_003448685.1 Cyanothece sp. UBA12306 | reverse complement strand
CAAGGTTAAAGTGTAGATTGGGCCTGGGGTGTAATACTAAATCCGGTTGCCTACCCCCCTTTGACAAAAGCAGGGGGCAGGGAACTCCGGAGCGGTGAGAAAAAACGTTACTCTACTAAAATAAGCGGATTTGGTATCACCCCGTCAAATGAAAGTCATCAAGATTAAACTGACATTACCAATAAGGGAGCAATAGGATTAAGCTCTTGATTGACTTCGGAGTCACTTATTGGGACATATTCCCGTTGAGCATCAGGATCGATAGTAAAGGGAATTTGCTGTTCAAATGTGAGGTTCGGTGAACCGACTTTATAATAGTTAGGACTTTGGTAAGTCGGCATCCTTTGACTAATGTCTCGGTGGAACCTGACGTATCCTTGATTAAATTGCCCCTCGTTCCAAGTATCTAGTAACGCTTGGGTAAACTGTCCTTGTTTTCCCGCTTCATAAGCTAATTGGTTATCTTGACAAGCAGCAAGGAGAATAATACTAGCATCTACATCATTCTCTTCAACCCTGGCAGTCGTGCGACGAATTTGTTGATAGAGATTTTGTTGAGCATAGTAGTTACGGTTGCGGAATTCAATAGGCATAGTTCTGACCTGACTATTTTCTGAGGCCGCGCTATCAAAATTAGGAACTCGTGCTAAAGTTCCACTATGGCAACTATCGGAGATCAAGAGAATACGAACCCCAGGTTTAAATTGCCTGAATAAGCTGTACAGTTCGTCATCAATCATTTGACGATCATACAATACCCAGGTTTCGTCGAGATTATCGGTTTCATCTCCATTAAGATCAGGGACTTGGGAACCGTGACCAGAGTAAGTTAATAAGAGAATATCCCCTGTATTCAGGGTTAGAGCAGCTTTTCGGATAGTTTCTCGAACAGCTGCAACTGTGGCATTTTCCGTTAACAGGAGTTGGCTATTAAATCCCCGTCTTTGGGCGATCGCTGCCATTGCTTGGGCATCATTTTCACAAGCATTGAGTCGTCCATCCCATCCTTGATAAGCGTGGGGATCAACTCGGTTAAGTCCAATATTAATGGCCATTCCTTTGGGTCGAGAACCACTTGTGATGATAGTTAAACCGCGACTGCCACCATAATCAATCTCTAAGGGAATCTGGTTAATGCCAGCACGACGGGCTTTGTCCATAATATCAGTGAAGCGATCGAAGCTACGACGGTTACGGATGACTACACAACCCTTACTTCCAGGGACATTAGCATCATAATGAACCCCAAAGTCCCCACGCTTACCACCACCAGAACGCCTTCTGAACCAGAAAGGGCTAATGGGGAAGAACATGCCTTCAATTCCTGGTTTATGCCTGAAATCATAGGCCTTGGTATCAATTCGGATCGGTCCGCTACTAATGGTTTGATTATGAGGAATCGGTCCAAGACCCCGTTTCCAGATATCATCGAGTCCTTGATAATTAGGCAAACCACTGGTAGTAACCGCATCAAAGAGTTGATTGCCATTACCATCAAACACGAACAAATGACCGGTCACCAGTGCAGAGGTATTTCTCAGTTTCATGCGGAAAACTGCACGGGCGGGTTGGCCGCGTCGGAGTTGGGATTGGATCTGTGTATACTCAATTTTTAGAGGAATTTCCTCGATTCCTGACCGTTGAGCATTGGCCATTAAGCGACAGAACCGATCAAAGGTATTGCTGTTGAGAATGCCAATACCACCAGGGGTTCCTGGGTTTCCGCCATCATTGTAAACGCCAAATCCTCCCCGTATCTGTTGGGGATTATCGGGATTTTCTAGGGTACGAGGTAAAATCGAGAAGAATTCATCCACCACATCCCTCGATTCAATACCATTGATTCCTTCGGTGACCAGTTGTAAATTAGAGAAGTTAGGAATGGGTCCTTGTCCGACCCTCCAAATATCATCTGAACTTTGATATCCTGGTCGTCCACTGGTTGCCACAGCGTCAAAGATTTGTTTGCCTTCATTGTCAAAGAGGAAGATGTTTCCTAAAACTAATTCTTCTGTATCTTTTAAGACCATCTTGAATAGAGCTTTAGCTGGAACTTTATTATCAGGTGGAGTGCCACCAACATCTAATTCCAAACCTTCATATTCGAGTTCCCATGCTTTGCCAGCTTCTCCGCGATGAGGTAAACGCCAAATTGATGATCCCCGATGAGCATCTAAGAAACCTTGTAACGTCCTGGCAGTCGCAGGATTAGTTGCATCAGATTCTGAGCCAAAGATAGGTAGAATAGGATTTTTCAATCCTAACCGAGCATGAGCTTGTAAGGCCTGTGCCACCTCTCCTTGATCATCCCCATCAAATACCCATTTCTCAAAGTACATTTGGGGGAAGGCCAGATCGCAGATCTCATCGAGTAATTTCCAAGGAACTCCTCGATGGAAACCAGGATGGCCAAAACTCGTATAACCGAGGGTTCCTGGTTTAACCAGAGGACGAACTACTTGTAACAAGCGTTTCACATCATCGTGGGTACTGGGATCTTCAACTTCACTTTCTAAGTCAAAAATATAGCCATCCAACCCACAGTTCATGGCTCGTTCAATGGCATCTTTCTGGGCTTCAACATTAGAATTACCATAATGGTAACCCCAGCCATAAACCTCAATTCCTTCTTGCTTAAATCGTTCTATGATTTCGCGACGACACTGGGAACCCCAAAAGCGACTGCCATCAACCACTTTTAAGTAAACTCGTCCACAATGCTGTGCCTTCAATTGATTTAGATAATCGTAACGCAATTTATCTAAATACCAAATCCACACGCCTCTTGGATGTCGCATTATAAGTACTCCTATTCTACTAGGAACTAGCTATATAGCACCACGCAAAAACTTTAGGACAGTCTCAGAGCTTGAAATTTTTGTCTAGCCTACTTTTGCCTTTTGCCTTTTGCGTAGCGGTATACCAACCCTTTCAAGCTTTTATCAAAGATTATCTCTTAGCAATATTTACTTTTTTTTCTCTTAGTTAAAATTTTCTTGTTCATTGAGAAACGAACTAGACAGGGATAACCGAAATATCTAGCCTGAAGAGAGCAATACATTGGATATTCAATGAATCAAAAATCTAAGATTATGAATTTTGTTTAGATTTTTAATTCTGTCTAGTCATATTATACAATTAATTAACAACAGTTTCTGGAAATTGTTGATGAAAATCATACAAAACTTTACAAAAAACATTTTTTTGTTAAATTAATTTAGCAATAGCATCAGCAAGACTTTGCGAACCACCTTTCTTTCCAACTCTTTGATAACCATTTTCCCGACACTTTTCTAAATATTCAGAGTCTTTAAGAATAGATTGAATAGTTTGGGCAGCTTCTTCAAAAATAAGAGGATTTTGATGATTTTTACCAATAGTTTTTACCGAAATTCCTAACAGTCGCATTTGAGCTTCAGCAAAGCCATAGGTAAATTGAGGCCCAGGGCCAGGAATTTGTACGACAGGCTTTCCTAAGCCTACTGCTTGTTCTACAGCAGTTCCTGCCATTCCTAAGACTAAATCACATTTTTGTAAAATATCAGCAAAGGCATTCCAATAACATTCAATAATGATAGTTTGTTTCCCCTTTTGTTTAACAAATTTTCCTAAAGATTGATAATTCCATTCTTCTTGTTTAGCAATATTTATTAAATCTTCTTCTGTAATACTAGAAACCAAAGGAACCCGAAATTGTACTGTTTCTAATTCGCAAATTGCCTCGCAAACTCTTAATTGTAAAGTAAGATTATGGAGGGCTTCAGGCAGACGACTGCCAGGGATTATCGCAATCATGGGTAAATTAGGGTTAAGGTTTAAATCTTGACCTGTGGGGGACAAAACATCAAGAATGGGATATCCTGCAAAAATGGCTTTACTCATGCCTTGTTGCCGCAAATCTTCGGCAGTAAAAGCATCTCTAGTAAACACCCCTAGACAATTAGGCGATCGCAGACACCATCGGGTCAACCAGGGTAAGTGCAATTTTCCTTCATAAAAACTAGAAGTTGAAACAAGAAAAGCGACAAAAGGACGACCCGTAATATAGGCCATGGTAACAGGAAAAATATCCCCTACAGCAACACAAAAATGGCAATGTTGACGGTAATTTAATAAGAATTGAATTTGACGTAAAGTAAGTCCTACCAGTCCCGATCCCAAATCTTTAAGTAAATTAAAAAAATGGGTGTAAAAAATACCTCCAGAAGGGAGATTTTTTCGAGGACCAATTAGGGGAATACCTAAACGATGATAAGCACTTCCTGATCCTACTAATGCCATGGCTACGATGTTAATTTGAGGAGCAATTTTGACTAATGACTGGAGAATTAAACTCGCGTTTAAATCTTCTCCTGTACCATTACTGATAAATAATATTTGCTTCATTTATTTGTTTAGTACAATAAAATATTAATCTTGATTGATTATATTCAGACATTTTATCAAAATTTCACATACATTTACAAATTAACCAAGGATTTTCAAGATTTTAGAGTTTGTAAAGCTTGCCAACTTCTGCTAGAACAAATTTCTTGAGTTAAGCTATCAATGGGTATCCATTGAATTCCTTTGGGACCTATTTCTGCTTCATCACTCTTTAAGTTATAGGGTTTAGGATATACTGAACATTGATAAATTATATTAACAGTATGCAAGATTTTATTTTCTCCTTCTGGGAAAAAACTTTCAGCCACAGTTAATAATTTTTCGACTGTAAAATTTTCAATACTTGTTTCTTCTTTAACTTCTCGCTTTAATCCTTCAAGTAAAGGTTCATGGGGTTCTAAACCCCCCCCTGGCAAATCCCAACAATCTGGTTCAGGAAAAGTCATTTGATGAATCATTAATACTTGATCATCGTCAATAAATAATCCTAAAACAGTTAAACGTAATCTAGTTTCCTTCATTGATTAATCTCAAATAGCTAAGATACTTCTAATTACTTGATCTAAAAACTAAGATAAGTCTTTATTTTTTCAACCAAGCTTGGGTTTTTTCTCGTAATCCCTGTGTGGTAAACCAATAGATAATTCTGACTGTAATACTGGTTAAGACAATTAAAGTAGACATAGCAGCAGCAGGCGCAATATCTCCCGCATCGTCCATATTGACAATAGCAACTGCCGCTAAAGGTAAATTAGCAGGATACAGAAAAATAATTGCGGAAACTGTTACCATTGTGTTAACAAAATAATAAATTCCGATTTCTAGGATAGCTGGAAGACAAAGGGGAACAGTTACGCGCCAAAATGTTTTATAAAAAGGTACAGACATTGAGGCAGAAACTGCTTCAAATTCTGGATCAATTTGCTTTAAAGCGGTATTAGCTGTCAGAAAACAAACAGTATAAAAATGAATAATATTACAGATTACTAAAATACCTAATGTGCCATATAATCCATTGAGTGGATTTCCAGGATTATTAAAGAAAAATACATAAGCTAAACCTAAAACTAATCCTGGTAAAGCTAAGGGAATTGTCGAGAGAAAATAATTAATATTTCTTAGCCATTTGATTCCTTTACCTTTTTCGACTAAATAAGCACCAGTAAAAACAATTATTGTGCCGAAAACTGCTGTATAAAATGCCATAACAATACTATTCCAATAAGCATTATAACCACCACCACCAACATTGCTAAAGTTATAATGTTTTAATCCTAAACCAAAGTTATAAGGCCAAACATTAACTAAAGAAGCAAAAATAATTGTTCCCAATACAATCAAAATAAAGAAGACAACCAAGCTACAAAAGCCAAACATAATCCAATCTAATACTGGGTTAGGTTTTGCTTGCAAAGGAACAGCTTTTGCACTAACTAAAGCGGTTTGTTTTCTTTGAATAATCCGATCAATAATAAAGGCAAGAACTGTCGGAATTAAGAGAAAAACGCTGATAGTTGCCCCCATGGAAAAATTTTGTTGTCCGATAACTTGTTTGTAAATATCTGTGGCTAAAACATTAAAATTACCCCCAACTACTTTCGGAACACCAAAGTCAGTAAATGCTAAAATAAAACAAACAAAAATAGAACTAATAAGTCCATACTTAACACTAGGAATTGTGACAGTTAAGAAGGTACGAAGAGGTGGGGTGCGTAATGCTTGTGCTGCTTCGTATAATCGAGCATCAGTTAAACTTAATGCAGTGGTTAAAATGACTAAAGCTTGAGGAAAAATATACAAGAATTCTCCTATAATAATTCCATTTGCTCCATAAAGATTGATATTCCACTGTGGTATATTGCCAAAAAATCCGGTAGTAATTAATCCTCTAGTCCCAAATAAATAGATTAACCCAATAGCAGAAGCAAGGGGAGGAATATATAAAGGTAACATTCCCAATATTTTAAAAATTGGTTTACCTATCATTGCTGTTCTAGTTAAACCATAGGCAAAAATAAAAGCCAGAATAACGGCAATTAAGGTACTCACAATAGCAATATAAAAACTATTAAAAAAAGAAGCTGCAAGGGTTGGTGTTGTTAGATATTTAACATAATTAGTCAAACCAATCCAATTACCGTTAGTATCATAAAAACTACGGATTATCATAGGATAAAGGGGTAAAACCACTCCTACTAATAACCAGATTGTTCCTAATAAAAGTAACCCCCGCATGATCCAATCTTCAGGAGTTGTTATCTGTCTAATTTTTGTAAAGTTTTTGGATATTTTCTGAGAATTGACTGTCATTTGTGTTATTTGAGCTATAAATTAATAATAAAAATTGATGGTTATAACCTGTCAAAAATTATGGGTTGATTAATGGCAATTAAAACCTATTTTGTAAGAAGTTTATTAATTATTAGTTTTCTGACGTAAAAGTTTGAATAGATTCAGGGGGAAAATAAAGAGTTAGATAGTCAATTGATTCTAAATTTAACTGACGCGCTTGACTGGTATTAATTTCAACAATTAAATCTTCTTTTGCATCACCTTGAGGAATTAATTTTAAACGATAAACAGAACCTAAAAACTCAATTTCTTCAACCTTAGCATCTAATGTATTATTCAAATTATCAGTTTCTTTGTTGTCTAAAATACGAATATCTTCTGGTCGAATTGCTATAGTTGCTTTTTGATTGACTGATAGTTGATTTTGTGTAACTTTAAATTCTAAATTACCACAACAAACTTGATCAGACCCAACAACAATTCCCTGTAAAAAATTCATAACACCAATAAAATTGGCAACAAAAGGACTTTGGGGATATTGATAAATAGAATGAGCAGTTCCCACCTGAGCAATATATCCTTTATCCATCACAACTACCCGATCTGCCATAGCTAATGCTTCTGCCTGATCGTGGGTTACCATAACAGTTGTAATACCTAAACTTTTTTGTAATTGTGTAATTTCTGAACGCAATTTTACCCTGACTTTAGCATCTAAAGCAGATAGGGGTTCATCTAACAATAATAACCCAGGAGATAAAGCTAATGCTCTTGCTAATGCGACTCTTTGTTGTTGTCCTCCTGA
>DLXW01000251.1:5479-9370 GCA_003448685.1 Cyanothece sp. UBA12306 | reverse complement strand
CTTATCAATAGAGAAGATAACTCCCTTAATTTGCGCTTTTAATTGCTTAGCATTTTCTAATCCATAGGCAATATTTTGGGCAGCAGTTAAATTAGGAAATAAAGCATATGATTGAAATACTATGCCAAAATCTCGTCTAGATGGTGGTAGTTGAGAAACATCTTTACCCCCTTGAATAACACGTCCTGATGTTTGTTCTTCTAATCCACAAATAATTCTTAATAAAGTTGTCTTGCCACAACCGCTAGGTCCCAATAAACAAACAAATTCTCCTGGATAAACATCTAAGTAAATGTCCTTTAGAGCAGCAAAGTTACCAAAATTTTTACTAACATTTTCAATTTTCAAATACGGCTGATTAATCTTTCTATCTGGTGATAATGATTGTTCTGGGGAATCAAAAATTTTGGGGATTTTATCAGACTTAGTAGTAGAATTATCAGAGGATAGGGACATAATTATTATCTCAAAATTTTCGGAAAACTCGTATTAGAATAATCAAATTGAGCCAGGGTTAAATTGTTAACCCTGTATTCAATATTTAGGTTTTAGGTTCAGACTTACCATCGTAGCGTTTCGTCCATTCTTCTAGGATGGCTTCACGATTTTTTGACATCCATTGGAAATCATTTTTAATCAGTTGAGCAAAAGGATCTTCAGGAAATCCTTTGGGAATTTTAACGTTAGTTTTAACAGCTGTTAAGGGAAAATTCTCGGCGTACTGTTGAGCAATTTCGCTAGAAATTGCCCAGTCTAAAAAGGTTTTAGCTGCGGGTTTAATTTCTGCTTTTTTCACCAAAGCATTTGCTTCTATATCCCATCCCGAACCCTCTTTAGGAAAGACAGGTTTAATAGGTTCACCCCCATTCATCTGTTTAACCGCTCGATAACCAAAGGAAATACCAATAGGATACTCGCCAGAACCCGCTACCTTACAGGGTTTTGAACCAGAGTGCATATATTGAGCAATGTTTTCATGGAGTGCATCTAAATATTTCCATCCTTCTTGTTCTCCCTTTAACTGTAATAGAGCAGCAACCGATAAATAACCCGTACCTGAAGACGCGGGGTTAGACATAACAATTTTACCCTTGTACACTGGTTTACTTAAATCTGCCCAGGATGTTGGGATAGAAAGTTTTTGCTTCTCAGTTTCTATAGTATTCACACAAAAAGCCGACATCCAAGCATCAATACCTACCCAATGGGGAGGATCTTTACTATCCCGAAAGTCTTCTCGAACATTTTCTATTCCCTTGGGAGTATAAGGTTCAAGCAAACCTTGTTGATCAGCTATTAATAAACTAGAGGCAGCTAAACCCCAAATTACATCAGCTTGGGGGTTGTCTTTTTCTGCTAATAATTTGGCTGTAACAATACCAGTTGAATCTCGAACAATGTTAACATTAATATTAGGTTGCTCTTGTTTAAAAGATTCCAAATATTTATTAAGTTGATCATCTTCTAGAGCAGTATAAACGGTTATAGTTTCAGTAGTACCATTACTGGTATTTGTGTTTGTTGTAGGATTATTAGAAGCAGTACAAGAAGCCACCAAAATAATCACCATTAAGGCTGAAATAAAATTCCTAATAAAATTATGTAGGGTCTTTCTCATTGTCATTGAAATCAATATTTAAAAATTATACTTGATAGTATCATTAGCTAAAAAGTTTAAGAAAAGACTAACTGCTAATTAAAAATTAGTTAATTTTTAAATTTTTGCTTCAAAGTAAATATTTTCTTTAGACTTATTAAAATTTTTAGATTAAACTTTAAAAAAAAATCAAGAATTGCTATGTTAACATCAACAAAAAGTTTAAAGATCAAACCCTTGTCTAAATACTTAATTCTATGCAGGCTCCACCAAATTACTTAAACCCTAAAATTCCTCCTAATTTAAAGCGAGTAATTATTCCTCTTGTCGAAGCGACTGCAAAATCTTTAGAAGGTTACGGAATGCTTGTGAAAGATCCTGCTGATGTCGAAATAGAAATTACTCGCTGGCCGGCCCAAGGAAAACGACCAGTTGATATCGACAGTGGCAATCAAGGGGGAACAACTGAAGGTATCTTTGTTAGTGAGTGGAAAGGTGACATTCTCTACGGTCAAAATGGGGCAGTTGGAGGTCACTATATTTTGGGATACGCAACAGAACCTAGTCTGGCCCAAGAAAACCATTCACGGGTTCCTGAAACACTCCTGCTTTGGCATGCTAATTATCATCCTGATGGTGGTCAACTTTTTTTTCCAAAAACAGAAAAACCTTTTTTAGTACCTTTAGCCAAACCTAGTGATGATATTACTCCTGCTGATTTCGTTTGCTTTTGGTTTACTGGAAAACAGGGATTATACATACACCCTAATATCTGGCATGAAGGAGTTTTTGCCCTCAATGGTCAGCATCAATTTTTTGATAAACAAGGAGCAGTTCATGCGCGTGTATCAATTGATTTTCCCAGAGAATTTGACTGTCTTCTTGAAGTACCAATAAAAGACTTTTTTGAAAAAATTCATAGCCAATAAAAATTAGTACACTGTAATAGCAAAAAGGAAATTATCAATGAACCAAATACAATTAGTAACTTTTGATATGGCAGGAACTACTGTTCAAGATAATGATGAAGTTTTGGCTTGTTTTTTGGAAGCAGCTAAAGCCACTGGATTAGAAGCAGATAAAAATACTTGTAATCCCATGATGGGATGGTCAAAAAAATTAGTATTCGAGACTCTTTGGCAAAAACAAATTGCCAAGAATTCTCCTAATTATTCCCTTAAAGTTGAGCAAAGTTTTGCAAAATTCAAGGAGATATTAGAAAATTATTATAAAACCCAATCAGTAAGGACAACTGAAGGTTGTTTAGAGATATTTTCTTGGCTTAAATCTCAGGGCATTAAAATTGCTTTAAATACGGGTTTTTATCGAGAAGTAACTAATATTATTCTCAATAGATTAGGATGGGATCAAGGACTAAATCAACAATATATTGGCTCAAATAGTTCGATTATTCAAGCATCTATTACACCTTCTGAAATTTATAATAATGAAGGTCGTCCAGCACCATTCATGATTCAAAAAGCCATGTATCGCTTAGGAATTATTGACCCCCAAAAAGTGATTTATATTGGTGATACTCCATCGGACTTGGCTTCTGGTAAAAATGCTAACTGTTTATTATCTTTAGGGGTAACTAATGGAACCCATACTAGAGAAGAATTAGATAAATATGATCATGATGGCTTATTAAATTCTTTATCAGATTTAAAAGACATTGTGAGTCAATTATAGTTTTTACAATGATGATTAACTAATTAAAATTGGATAAAAAATGACACAAAATAATAAAGCAGATGTTTTAATTATTGGTGCAGGAATTGTTGGCCTATCCCAGGCTTTAGCTTATGCTAAACGAGGATTAAAAGTTGTTGTTTTTGAACGCAACTTACAAGCAATGGGGGCATCAATTCGTAATTTTGGCATGGTTTGGCCTATTGGTCAGCCAGAAGGAAAATTATACAATCGTGCTTTGAAATCCCGAAAAATTTGGTTAGATATTGCCCAAAAAGCCAACTTAGGTGCATCTCAATCTGGTTCATTACACCTAGCTTATTACCAAGATGAATTAGCTGTTATTGAAGAATTTATCTCAACTAGAAAGAACATAGATAATTCTCTTCAATTATTAACTCCTAAAGAAGTGAAAGATAAAAGTAATGGAGTAAATTTTGATGGATTATTGGGAGCATTATGGAGTTCCACAGAAGTTATTGTAGATCCCAGGGAGGCAATACAGAAAATCCCTCAATTTTTGCAAGAGAACTATCAAGTAGATTTTCATTTTAATACAGTAGTTACTAATATTTCTTATCCCCAATTAATAGCAGGAAGGT
>DLXW01000251.1:3346-5283 GCA_003448685.1 Cyanothece sp. UBA12306 | reverse complement strand
CCCAATTAATAGCAGGAAGGGATCTTTGGCAAGGGGAAAGAATTTTAGTTTGTAGTGGGTCAGATTTTGAAACTTTATATCCTTCATTTTTTGCAGAAACTGAAATTACTAAAGTTAAATTACAAATGATGCGAACTGGTCCCCAACCAAATCAGTGGAAATTGGGTGCAGCCTTATGTGGAGGCTTAACTTTAACCCATTATAAGTCTTTTTATCATTGCCCATCTTTGTCTATTTTAAAAGAAAGAATTGCTTCAGAAATGCCTTATTTTCCCCGTTGGGGAATCCATGTTATGATGTCTCAAAACGGTTTAGGAGAATTGATTATTGGAGACTCTCATGAATACGGTTTGAACCCTGATCCTTTTGATAAAAATGAGATTAATCAAGCTATATTAGATTACTTACAAACCTTTGCTAAAGTACCTGCTTTAAAAATTGCCGAAACTTGGCATGGTGTTTATGCAAAATACCTTCAAAAAACAGAATTAATTATTCACCCAGAAAATGGTGTTACCATTATTAATGGTTTAGGTGGGGCAGGAATGACTTTATCTTTTGGCTTAGCTGAAGAGATGGTTAATGAAGAGGTTAATTAGTAATTATGTCTGAGAAACTAACCGAAATTTTTGAGATTCTTGAGAGTAAAGGACATCAACAATACGGTGGAGAAGCTGTTACCCAATTAGACCATGCTTTACAATGTGCGATGTTAGCAGAACAGGCTCAAGCAACTCCAGAACTAATTACTGCTTGTTTGTTTCATGACTTGGGCCATTTAATTCACCATCTTGGTGAAAATATCTCTGAACAAGGAATTGATGATCGCCATGAATACCGCGCTTTAGGGATCTTATCATCCCTATTTTCTCCAGGGGTAACTGAACCGATTCGCTTGCACGTTGAAGCAAAACGCTATTTATGTGCAGTTGAAGCGGACTATTATCAAAATTTGTCCTCTGAATCAAAAAAATCTCTCCAGCTACAAGGAGGGGCTTTTTCATCCAAAGAAGCACCAAAGTTTCTCGACCAACCTTATGCTAGGGATGCTATCCAATTGAGACGTTGGGATGAACAAGCAAAAGTACCTAATTTGTCCACACCTACTTTATCTCACTATCGAAATTTCTTGAAATTTTCCTAATGGAATCGTTTAAAAGTTAAGCTTTCTCCTGTCTTACCCGTGGCGATCCAAAGTAGAGATCTCGCTCCATCTCTGAGGATTTTTTCCCAAGATTCAGGAGGGCGATCGCTGTTAACTGGCATAGGTTTAATAATAATTCCTTGACTACCAAAAATAATTTCTCCAATAACTCTGGCCCGAGGAAGATGATTAGCTGAAGTAACTAGATAAATACTATCGATTCCTTGAGCTTTAAATTGATTAACTAGGGTTGTAAAATTAGTCACTGTATCCTTAGCTTGGTAGTCCAAATGGAGCCGATCGCCTGAAATACCTGCTTTAGTAAAAATTTTTCTAACATAGCCTTGAGGACTCCCAGAAGACACCCAAATCGGGAGGCTAGGATGTTGAATCGCTAATTGAGCCGCAAAGCGTTCGCGCTCTTCGTGTCCCCCTAAAACAAAAATAGCTTCGGGTTGTACTAAATAACTTTGTAATTGTTTATAACCCAACCACAAGCTAAACCCTACCAAAGGGAGTACAGCTAATATTCTATGTCTAATTTTTGGGGTCGAAGAAACTGGTACACTGTGTCTTCGAGAGCTAATCTTAAGAAACATGAAAAAACACTCCAATTACCAAGTTAATGATAATCAACTCCTTCCCGAAGTCAGTTGAAGCTCAAAGAAAATCCCTTGCTCTTTCAATCAAATAGCCTCAAATGATTATAGAGTCCTATTGAGTTAATAGCAGTCGCCAAGGTGTTTAGGACAGAACTTGAATCTTAAACCATTGTCCCAAGCGAGTTTTACTT
>DLXW01000251.1:0-3284 GCA_003448685.1 Cyanothece sp. UBA12306 | reverse complement strand
AAGCGAGTTTTACTTGGAGACTTCTGACTTGGAGACTTCTGCTATATCTCGGGTTTAGAAGCTAGGGTCTGCCACTATTTTACAAGACGCTCTCAAGGCAACTTATGCTCCCCAAAGTTACAATTTCTTGACAATTTTTTATGTCCTAGATTTAAAACGGGACTGGCCGGATTCGAACCGGCGACCTAGCGCTTCAGATTTGTGTGAGTTTCCCCACTCTCTGGACTATTCTTTCACCGTAGACTTAGAGTCCTTAGGTGGTGGCCGTAATGTTATAGGCGTTTATATTACTCTATTAATCCCCCTGAGCTACCTATAACCAGTCTCTGCACCTTCTCTACCAGGGAAGTAGAGCTTGGCTCAAGATTACCTTATCCTTCTATTGAACTTAGGCTTCCTTGAATTTGACCACATTCATCTATGATGTTTCCATCTATAGTGCCCGATTTTTCAGGAGGCGCTTGCTCTATCCTACTGAGCCACAGCCCCAGAAAGAAGTCAGAAGTCATCAAGTCATCAAGTCAGAAGTTTAGACAAAAACATTTTTTAACTTATGATTCGACTGCTGAAAATCCCTCAGAAATCATAACATTTTGCGATCACTATCGACAATTCTTTTTGACTTGTGGAAAAACCCCAGGAGATGGAAAAGTTTTTATATTTGATTAATCAATCATTTTGAGTAAGGGTTGAATGGTTTCTAATAAAACATTGGGTAAAATTGGTTTGCCTAAATAAGCATTTGCTCCTAATTGCATCGCTTGTTGTCGATGGGGTTGTCCGGTGCGGGAGGTAGCCATCACCACGGGAACATCTACCCAGTGGTCATCACAACGAATTGTTTTAAGAAGTTCAAAGCCATTGAGACGAGGCATTTCAATATCAGAGATAATCAAATTAACTTTACCCCGATTTCGGGCAAGTTGTTCTAAAGCATCGAATCCATCACGACAAACAATCACCGAAAAACCCATTTTAGTCAAAATTCTTTCGAATAAACGTCTTGTTGCGACTGAATCTTCGGCCACTAAAATTGTCATTTTATCAGTGGTAGCAATAGTAGAACTAATTTCTGGTTCTGGTTCATTGTTGAGGGAAGATGATAGGGTAAATAAATTAGGAAAAATCACCGGAACAATTTCTCCTCCCCCTAAAATAGTTGCTCCAGCTAAATAGTTGGGAGTATTTACAGTATCATCAAACGGCTTAACGATTAGTTTCTGTTCGCTGATTAAAGCATCTACCATCACCATAAACGGAGTGGAGCCATTTTCTAGAACTATTCCCATTTGAGGAGATACTGAATCTGTTGACTTTTGGGGATAGGATAATAATTCGGATATGGCAATGACTTGAATTGTTTTGCCGCGCCATTTTACTATCTTTGCTTCGTGATCTACCCAAACAATTTCGGCTACAGGAATGTTATCTAAAATGCTCTCTGTAGGAATAGCTAATAAATGATTTTGCCAATTCAATAAAAACAGAGGAATTAAACTCAAATTCAAGGGAATTTTGATGGTAAAAGTTGTCCCCTTACCTGCTTGGGTTTTAACTTCAATAGTTCCCCTTAGTTTTTGAATTTTGCTACGAACTATATCTAAACCAACCCCCCTTCCAGATATTTGATTTACGGTTTTTGTAGTTGAAAAATTGGGTTGAAAAATACAGTTTAAAATGGTGCTTGGCGATAATTTTTTAAAAGGAAGATGACAGTCTGAGATTCCTTTTTCTTTAGCTCGCTGATAGACTTTATATAAATCAATTCCTTGACCATCATCAGTTAAACTAAGTACCAAATAATTATTTTCTACTTTCGCTTCAATCGTAATTGTAGCCGTTGCTAATTTGTTTTTAGCTAACCGTTCTGTTGTCTCTTCAATTCCATGATCAAAAGCATTATTAAGTAAATGGATTAAGGGAGTTTGTAGTTGTTCTAAAATAACCTGATCAATTAAAATATCTACTTCTTTTACAGATAATTCTACTGATTTTCCATAACGGCGATTAAGATATTGAATTTGGGGAAAAAATCGCTCAGCAATTATCCTAAAAGGAACTAAACGCGATTGATTAATATTAGTATATAATTCATCTAAATTAATCTCAACTGTTTCTAAGTTATCACCAAAATCTTGATTGATTAAGTTAAGATCTGCATAATTTTCTTGGATTTTTGAGATCAATTCTTGAAAAGTTTGCAACTGGCTATGGAGTTCAGTAAATCCATCTAACTCTAGAACATCAAAGTCACCATTTCTAGAATATGTTGTAGATAAAGGAGCAATAGCTAATTGATCATAGGAATTTTGGACTTGTTCGATGATGGGACTAAATTGTCGGGTGATGCTTCGTAATTGTCGTGTTACTTGATTTAACTGTTGTTGTTGTACACGAAGTTTCTCTTTCGTAACCACTAATTCTTCAATTTTATTAGTCATTCCTTCTAATTTTTCTAAAGGAATGCGTAACTGAGATAGAGAATCTAATTCTTGGTTAACCTCTTGGAATGAGGTATGATTTTCTTTTTCTGTATCAGCAATAAAAGACTGATCAGAATCTGAATGATCATCTAGAGATTGATCAAGATCATTGAGATCGATCACAGAATCTAATTCATCATCCCAATCTGTCTCATTATTATCCCATTGTTCAACCTCAAAAGTAGTCTTTTCTGCTAAAGAAATTGAGTTACTAGGTTCAGAATTTTGTGCTGTTAAATAGTCATTACTTTGCTTAATTAATTCAATCGCTAATTCTTGAGCAATTTGTAAAGCTTCTAGGGGTTGTATCTGTTCTAAAATTATTTCTAAAGGTTCAATTATTTGAATAATCCAAGGTAAATCTAGAGTTTCTCCTAATAGTAAACATTCATTATAAAAGGTAATGATTGCCTCTTGGATTTCTTCTAGTGGAGTTTCGTCTGATAATTCCTTAATTCGAGTACAACAAGCTGCTAAATCATTTTCTAGGACCTTTCTAACTAGAGAATTGTCCTGGCCAACCAAATTCATCTGTTTAGAGGATTTAACTGTTGATTTTGGGCCAATAAACTTATTTAAAGCCTGAAACAACTTAGGATCAGCCACCACATCGTCCATAGTTCGTGCCTGATTTAAGAGCATGGCAACTTCATTAGTTCCCCACTCCATTAAGAGCCATCCTTCCCTGGAATTGGTGATTTCTCCTTTTTGGAGTACCTCCAGGATATCTTCTAGTTTATGGGCAAGTTCAGCTAAATTAGAGAGTTGCGCAATTCCTGCTCCCCCTTTTAAGGAATGGCT
>DLXW01000363.1 GCA_003448685.1 Cyanothece sp. UBA12306 | reverse complement strand
ACCGCCTTGGCGGTTGCTATATATTAGGCGATCGCTCGATGCCTAATTCTAAATTCTTAATTCTAAATTCTTAATTCTAAATTCTTAATTGCGCGTAGCGCTATATTGTTTGACCTAAAGAAACCCTAAAGAATGTTATCAAACCACATAGTTTAGGATTAAAACCAAAGAATCGAATGTAAATAGACTTTAGAGATTAATCAAACAAAAAGAATGAAGATTGCCCACAACGTTACAGAACTAATTGGCCGGACTCCATTAGTCCAATTAAACCGTATTCCTCAGACTGAGGGGTGTGTGGCTCAAATTGTGGTTAAATTAGAGGGAATGAACCCAGCAGCTTCGGTTAAAGATCGTATTGGCGTAAATATGATTAATGCTGCTGAACAAAAAGGATTAATTATCCCAGGAAAAACCCTTTTAGTCGAACCCACATCCGGTAATACAGGTATTGCTTTAGCTATGGCAGCAGCAGCTAAAGGATATAAACTAATTTTGACTATGCCTGAAACCATGAGTCGAGAACGACGGGCAATGTTAAAAGCCTATGGAGCGCAATTAGAACTGACTCCTGGTACTGAAGGGATGAGTGGCTGTATTAAACGAGCCAATGAGCTTGTAGAGACTCTTCCCAATGCCTATATGCTGCAACAGTTCAATAACCCTGCTAACCCTGAAATTCATCGTCTAACTACGGCTGAGGAAATTTGGGAAGATACCAATGGACGGATTGATATCCTCATTGCTGGCGTGGGAACCGGAGGAACCATTACAGGAGTAACAGAGGTACTCAAAGAACGTAAACCAGGCTTTAAAGCGATCGCAGTAGAACCAACTAACAGTCCAGTGTTATCCGGTGGAAAACCTGGAGGACATAAAATTCAAGGTATTGGAGCAGGTTTTATCCCTGAAGTCTTGAAAGTCGAATTAATTGACGAAGTAGTGCAGGTTACAGATGATCAAGCTATCAGTTATGGTCGTCGGTTAGCTAGAGAAGAAGGGTTATTATCAGGAATTTCTACGGGAGCTGCTTTAGCTGCTGCGATTAAGGTTGGGCAACGTTCAGAAAATAAAGGTAAACTAATTGTAATGATTCAGCCAAGCTTTGGTGAACGTTATTTAAGTACACCTTTATTTCAAGATTTAGAACCCCCTCAATTGGCGATCGCTAAATAATAGATGATAGATAATGGATAATTAAATCTAGTCATCAAGAAGAAGAGCAAATCGAAAAAGTTGATTGGGCTGTTTCTTAATTAGATTGATAGTTTGGAGCTTGAATTATCAATTATTAATTATCCATTATCAGTTATTTATTTGATTTGAAAATATGATGAAAGAGGCTAACCATTACCAAATCCTTGAAGTGAGTCTAAATGCGAGCCAAGGACAAATTAAACAGGCTTATCGGCGTTTAGTAAAGAGATTTCATCCTGATTGTGGTGCAGCAGCTAGTCATGAGCAAACCATCTTGGTTAATACAGCTTATGAGATATTAGGAGATCCTGCAAGAAGGCAAAGTTATGATCAACAATTAATTCCTAATTATCCTTCAAAAGAACGACAAGAAAGAACAGCAAAAGCTCAAGATTATTACAAACGCCGTCGAGAAGCTACTAATAAAAGAAAAATTATTTTTGATGTTTGGATTCAAGAAATTTATCTTCCAATTAATCGGTTAATTAGTCTTATTATTAATCCTTTAGAGAGTAAAATAAACCAGTTGTCTGCTGATCCTTTTGATGATCAATTAATGGCAGTATTTCAGGAATATTTACTGCAATGTCGCGATTATTTATACGAAGCAAAAGAGACTTTTTCTTCTCAACCGAATCCAGCACAAGCAGCTGAAATGGCTGCTTCCCTGTATTTTTGTTTGAATCAATTAGAAGATGGAATTGATGAGTTGGAATGGTTTAGTTTTAATTATGATGATAGCCACTTATCGATGGGAAAAGAATTATTTCGTATTGCTCAAAATCTGAGTTATGAAGCCGAGGAGATAAGGAGTAATTAGCGAAGTCAGAAGTCAGAAGTGGCGAAGTAGTTTTTGTAACGAGGATTTATACCTCGCTCCAAAAACTTTTCGCTTTAAAAAGCCAGGTTTTAGACCCTATTATTTCGATAATCTTAACATAATCTTGGCATAATCTTGGCATAATCTCGGCATAATCTCGAAATAATCTTCATAAGATAATCTGTCTTGAGGTACCTAAAATAGATTGTGAGGAGATTAGCAAATTAATGGCTTTCGACACCCCAGAACCATCACAAGTAAATGGTCTTAATGAATACATAGTTGATCCACTCTTTACCATTGGAGAAACTATTGATCAAGAAACCCCTGAGCCGGAAGATGATTATACCCCTCCAGGTATTCCCGATGGTATGGGAGCATTTGCCCTCGATGAAGACACCGTCAGACTTCTAGTTAACCACGAGTTAAATGCCGAGGATGGTTATGCCTACACCCTAGCCAACGGCACCGAATTGACCGGTGCGCGGGTTAGCTATTTCGATATCGACAGCGAAACTCGAGAAATTGAAGAAGCAGGATTAGCCTACGATACTATCATTAACCGTCAAGGAGAAGTAGTAGACGAAGCCTCTGACCTAGAAAATATGGGCATT
>DLXW01000364.1:12846-13365 GCA_003448685.1 Cyanothece sp. UBA12306 | reverse complement strand
TAAATGATCTACAGCGAAGGATGACCACAGTCGCGTTGCTGCTGAAGTTGTTGTTAACACTGGTTTAGTCTTAATAACTGGTGAAATCACCTCCAAAGCTCATATTAATTTTGTCGACTTAGCTCGCAAAAAAATCGCTGAAATTGGCTACACTGATGCCGATAATGGTTTCTGTTCCAACAGCTGTGCTGTTTTAGTTGCAGTCGATGAGCAATCCCCCGATATTGCCCAAGGGGTCACCGAAGCTCACGAACAGAGAAAATCCCTCAGCGATGATGAATTAGACCAGATTGGGGCTGGGGATCAAGGGTTAATGTTTGGTTATGCCTGTAACGAAACCCCCGAACTTATGCCCTTACCCATCAGTCTAGCCCATCGTGTTTCCCGCCGCTTGGCCGCAGTTCGTAAAATGGGAGAATTATCTTATCTACGTCCTGATGGCAAAACTCAAGTTTCTATCGTCTACGAAGATGGCAAACCTGTGGGAATTGACACAATTCTAGTGTCGACTCAACACGA
>DLXW01000364.1:12422-12653 GCA_003448685.1 Cyanothece sp. UBA12306 | reverse complement strand
TAGTGTCGACTCAACACGACGCAGCTATTGGTTCTCTAACCGAAAACGCTGAAGTTCAAGCAAAAATTAAGTCTGATTTATGGGAAGCTGTAGTACAACCTGTTTTTACTGACCTTGAACTTAAACCTACCAAGGATACCCGCTTTTTGGTTAATCCCACCGGAAAATTTGTTGTTGGTGGCCCTCAAGGAGATGCAGGATTAACCGGACGTAAAATTATTGTCGATACCT
>DLXW01000364.1:5807-12156 GCA_003448685.1 Cyanothece sp. UBA12306 | reverse complement strand
AAATTATTGTCGATACCTACGGAGGTTATTCCCGTCATGGTGGCGGTGCTTTCTCTGGTAAAGATCCCACCAAAGTTGATCGTTCTGCTGCTTATGCTTGTCGCTATGTGGCTAAGAACATTGTAGCTGCTGGTTTAGCCGATAAGTGCGAAGTCCAAGTTAGTTATGCCATCGGAGTAGCCCGTCCTGTAAGTATCTTAGTCGATACCTTTGGAACAGGTAAAGTAGATGAAGAAAAATTGCTTGATGTGGTTAATGAACTCTTTGAATTACGTCCCGCAGGTATTCTTCAAGATCTCAAGCTACGGGAACTTCCCTCACAAAGAAGTGGAAAGTTCTATCAGGATGTAGCAGCCTATGGACATTTTGGACGCACTGATCTTGATTTACCCTGGGAATACACTGATAAAGCGACTTTACTTAAAGAAGCTTTGTCTAGTCCCTTATCTGGCATTGCAGTTGGCGTTTAAGTCTGTTTGATCTATTTTTGACTCGATGCAAGAGAATCTAGGGGCAAATCAATCTTCGCCCCTAGATTTCAACCATCTGGGGTACCAAGATCTCATTCTTTTCTTGTTGATAATTAATTATGATTCTTGAAGATAACCAGCAATTTCACTATTAACTTCATAGAAATCTGTAACAGGAGGTTTGCTAAATAAAAGTGCCATTTCCTCTAAAATTTTCTGATAAATTTCACTTTGGTTAGAGTCCATATCTTCAATTTTTTCCCACATAATAATAGCAATACCTTCATCTGTACCAGGTTTTTGCAGTAAAAAAGCCCCCTTAAACCCTTGTTTATAAGTAGAAACTGCTTTTTCATATAGTCTTTGAGCTTCAGCGAATTTACCAGGTTTAAATTCACCAACCGCAACAAAAGCGTATTTGTGCTGCAGACAATCCAGGAATTCTTTTGACATAATATAATTGAGGGATTAAGAATTAATAATAGAAAATTTTCTAGTCTCAATGTGTTGAGCAATGGCATACTCTATATTGTTTAACACATTCGCTATTACTTATGAATAGCTCAATTTAACTAAATTTAGAGAGGATTTAAGCGTTTCTTAATCTATTGTTTTTGAATCTCACCACTAAAATAATAATAATTGTACAATTTATACCATTTGAGATAAAAATACACTAAACTATAACGTAAACAATAACAAAGTTAACACCACAATTGATGTCTTTATGCCACAATTACCCATAAAGCCAACAAAAACTCCTATCTCCCTATAGCAATTCTCTTACTCTTGAGGTTTAGCGGTTGTGGTGAGCTATACACTAAGCATAGTCTTTGTGTCAGACACCGATCCAACTTATCCTCCTAAAAAAGAAAAAAATCAAGTTGAAAAAAATCTAAATGCACCTTATGAGTCTTCGAAAAGCTATATAGTGTTCTCTGCTTAAATTATTATAGGCAATAACTATTATGAGTATAGCCAATAAATTAAAAAAAAACTATAAAAAATTGACCCATAAAATTTCCAGACTTGTTTCTGATGGTATCTATAGAATCAAACAAGCTAATTATAGATTGCAATTACCTAAATTAACAAAAGATGGTCAAAAAATAGTTGAACAACTAAATCAAGAAGGTATATTTATGATCCCCTTGGAGCAATTACCTTTCGAATCTAACTATTCACTTCTAGAAGCTTTGGAAAAGTTACGAAAAGATCTAATAGCTGTTTCTTCTGATTCTAGCATTAGAGATTATCATAGAGGATTTAAGCATTGTATTCCAATTAATCCTACCAAAATAGCCAGGGATTATCCAGAACTTTTTCTTTGGGGTCTTGATGAGAAATTACTAGATATAATTGAGAATTGTATTGGGTTACCTGTTGCTTATCATGGAGTAATTGCTCGTAAAGAAATTGTAGATGGTCAGCAAATAGGGTCAAGAAGATGGCACAAAGATGGAGAAGATCGTAATATTATTAGACTGACCCTGTATTTGAATGATGTACTTGATGAAACAGCAGGGCCTTTTGAATATATTCCCCGCTCATTAACCCCTTCTTATAAAGCTTTTGAGCAAAACTCAGATATTTTAGATGAACATATGAGCAAAGTCGTTCCTCGAGAAAAATGGAAAATGTGTTTAGGTAGTAAAAATACGGTCGTCTTTGGAACTGTTGCTAAAATATTTCACCATGGAAAAGTTCCCCTCCAAGAACGGATGGCAGTTTCATTTCACTATACTTCTAGAAACCCTTTAAATGAAGAGAGATGTCGAGAATTCAGTTTTGAAAAAGGCATCCCACTTATTACCGCTCCGCTGACCATGCGTCAACAAGAATGTCTTTGGAAATATCAAAAACTTTTGCCAAAAAGATCTCCTCAAATGTATCTGAGAGATGGGAAAATGCTAACTTTATTAAAACCTAAAACTTCTGGTAAATCAAATTATTGATTTTGATTTTTTCATTAATTTTGTTAAACTTAGTTAGTTAATTAATCAAACCTACATGATTATGTTAGATATCTCTAAAGTTACGAGAGGGACAGGACCTGTTACAAATAATCGAGTTTTTGCTGAATTAAAATCTATCACCATGCGTGATATTTTAAGTAAAGGTCAGGGAAATAAAAATCTAAAACAGGATTTTTTTGCTGTATACTCCAATTGGCTTAATAGTTGTACAATTGCTCCCGTCAAAGGTCTTGATCAGTTTCCCTATCTATATTTTGTTAATGGAGTTACTCAAACCTATGATATTTTTTTTCGTGAATATAAGGGTAAAAGATTCAGAACAGCGAAAGGAGATTATCCTTACCTGAAATTGTCTGTAGATAACTGGGTTTATCTAGAAGATGATGAAATTCGCGAAAATGATGCTGTAGCTTTGACCTATCCATTTTATGAAAATGGCGGTATTCCCCGCAATTTTAACCTTTTATTGGATAGATGTGAAGAACTAAAGGTTCCAGTGATGATCGATGCAGCTTATTTTGGAACTTGTTACGATGTTGATTTTGACTATTCCCATCGGGCTATTGAAATGCTAGGATTTAGTCTGAGTAAATGCTTTGCTATGTCATCTTTTAGAATTGGTATCCAGTTTTCTAAGAGAAAATTCAACTATTTAGCAGAATTACAAACTAATTCTCGTTATTTTAATCAAGTTGGTGCTTATGTTGGTCTGAAACTCATGCAAAAGTTTCCGGCAGATTTTATCCCATCAACCTACAAAACTCCCCATCAAGAGATCTGTAAAAAAATGGATCTACTTCCCACCAACTGTATTATGTTAGCTAATATTAAACCCGAAGATAGGCGGTTTGATAAATTATTAGAGGACAAAAGATTTCCTCAAGTAACTTTACCAGATGGCGCTTATCATCGGGTTGGTATTAGTAAATATATTTCAGATAAAGACTCGAAAGTCAAAAAATTGCTTAAACAACTTTTAGGAAAATAAGGTACAAAATCTAGGGTTTGCGAAAATGCAAAATCCCCCACTGAAGATAACCTTGTTTACCTGCATCGATCCAATATTGAAGTCCAACCTTCATCTGATCGATATATTCTTGACCGCAAGAAGTTATAACCTCTTTATATCGCTTATTAACCTCACTCAGAACATGACTATAATGATTAACTAACTGATCGGAGAAATCCAAAAACTGAATTTCTATCAGGCCCAAATCAGTCATGGCTTGACGATAGAAGGGGAGTGAACCTAGAGTTTCCAGATGAATACGGTTTAGCACTGGTTTTAAAACTCCAGAAGGACAATCTCCCTGCTGCATAATATCGGTAAAGATAAACTCGCCACCACTCTTGAGTACCCGATGGACTTCTTGCATTACTTTTTGGCGATCGCCGCTATGGAGAATGGCATCCTGTGACCAGACTAAATCATAGCTTGAATCCCCTGCTGGAATGTCCTCAAAACTACCATCAATAACTTGGATTAATTGGGTTAGTTTTTGTTCTTGGTTGAGCAGACGGTTCCGCTTATTTTGTACTTCACTTAAATTCAAGCAGGTAACTTGACAACCTACTGTCTTAGCTAGATATCGTGCAGATCCTCCATAACCTGCCCCGATATCTAGGACTGTACTATCTTTGTCGAGTTGCACCAGAGAAGCCATTTTCTCGACTGTTCGATGACTCGCATCAAAAATTGGATCTTCTTCTCCTTGATAAAGACCAATATGAATGTCTTCACCGCCCCAAACCTGGGCATAAAAACGATCAGCCCCTTCACTGTTGTAGTAATCTCGGGCGATTTCCACCGTAGTATTAGTCATAAATTTTCTCCCTTACTTATTGCCACTCTCGTAACTCTTCTGTGCTAGATGAATAAAAAAGTCAGGTTCTTCTTGATGGTCAGTTTCTTTGAAATCTGCATAGGTGTTGATTTGTTGGAATCCAACCTCTGCCATCAAACGACGGGTGTAGTCTTTACGTAGGGGAAACATATTGAGATGGTAGACAGTTTGATCGGGAAATTCATAACGGAAACGGGCTAAACCATCATCAACATATTCTGGCTCAGCTTTGACGTTACGGCCACAATAGTAATATTTGTGTTGAGTCTGGAATCCTTGATCAAGAATCATGTCATAATTCCTTTGATCCAAGATCAGGACACCGTCATGGCGCAACATGGAATAGAATTCTGCGAGGGCTTTACGGCGATCGCGTTCAGTGAATAGATGGGTAAAAGAATTTCCTAAACAAATCAGGGCATCAAATTTTTCATGAATATCGCGATTAAGCCAACGCCAATCACTTTGAACTGTACGTAACACTAAATCATGTTTGCGGCCATTCTCGAAGGCCTTAGCTAACATTTCGGAACTACCATCGGCACTGACAACCTCAAAACCTGCCTTAATTAAACGAATGGAATGAAACCCTGTTCCTGTCGCCACATCTAGGACGCGCTTGACTCCTTTTTTTCTTAACAGATCAATGAAAAAATCCCCTTCTCCTTGAGCTCTTTGTTCCCAACCGATTAAGGCATCCCACTTATCAACAAATCCTTGAATGTATTCTGTTTTGTATTTAGAGGTTTCCCGAACTGCGGTTGGCTCTAATCCGTAATCTTGGTTTTGGCTTTCTGTTCTTCTGACTTGTTGTTGGATCATGATTTCTGTAAATAATCTACATGAGTAGTACATAATTCATAAAAACACAGCCAGACATGACACGCTTTTACTTTGTTGGTACTACCCGAACTGGATGAATCAAACATCCTAATTCCCTACATTTCAAGACATTTGTCAATGATTTTTCTTCTGACGAGAATTTTAACTTCCCACTATGAAGATAGGTTTTATCTGTTGTCACTTAATTTTCTGGCATTTTTACAGAAACCCATTATTTGTTTCCTTTATCCTTGATCAATGCCAGTAAATTCGCACATCAGATGTCATTGACTCTTGGAAATGTGGTTAGTCCAATTAGAATAATACCATAGATGATCATATTGGTCTATGATCTACGCTCAGGGTAAATTTAGATAGTTTAATTATCTTAACAAATTCCGGTATAGCAGCAGGCAGGAGGTAGAGGGCAGAAGGCTCCGAGGGAAAAATAATCTATAAGTAGGTTTTGAGGATATTGGCTGTTTTAAGCTACACTTCGACTGCTATAAATAGCAAAATTTCTCTAAGGTTTGTGTCATCAGCGTTTTAGGGAAAGAAAGTATTCAGATGACAGCCATCTCACTTCCTAATTCTTTCGAAAATTGTGTTAAGTGAGTACACAAAATTAATTGTACATCGATCTAGACTAAAACCCTGATTATATAAGCATTATAAGAAATCAAAGTGTGCAATTAATTAAGTTTAGATACTTAGAGGTTTTGCTCAATAATAAAGAGAAAGTATATTAACTTAACCCTGCTCGAATTAATAACTTTCTCTTCTTATTTTGTCTTACAATAATCGAGAATCTATCTCCAATAAGACCAAATTCTAGATCCCAAAGTTATTGAAATTATCGAGAATTTGATGAATGGATTCTCCAGTAGGCAAACCATTAGAAATTCCTGATGGATCTGACCAATCAGAGGACTTAGAATTTACGGAAGTAAATTGATCAAGTTCAAAGCTTATTATTTTGTTCGACATTTTTTTATTCTCAAACAACAATTTTAATTGATCTTGGTTTAATTATCTAAATATTTTTAACAAAATATAACCGAATAATTGCTGAAAATATAACCAAATAATTACTGTAATATAACCTTTATTATTTATGAGCAAATAAAATTTACCTAAGTAAAAATAATTAAATATAAATTTTTCAAAAAGACTATATATAATTTGTCGCAACGAGTGAGATATAGCGCTATACGAAATGTAGAATTTAGAATTTAGA
>DLXW01000364.1:0-5650 GCA_003448685.1 Cyanothece sp. UBA12306 | reverse complement strand
GAATTTAGAATTTAGAATCAAGCTATGACTTAATTTTAGGCTTTATTAAGTGTCCTAACCTTAACACGTAGAGCTTTAACGAAGTCAGAAGTCTCCAAGTCAGTAGGGGCTTAATAATATTAAGCCCGCCCACTATTAGTTTTTGTAACAAGGATTTATGCCCCACTCCAAAAACTTTTCGCTTTAAAAAGCCAGGTTTTAGACCCAATAATTTCGATAAAATCTAACTCGGATACTCCTAAAAACTACTATGGTGGGAGTGTCAAAACAAGCACAAAAAATACACGACTCGTTTAATACCAAAGTCGTGTACAATTGTGAGATTTAATTTTAATGTTAATTTTCTACAACTTCTAAGCCAAATACTCGATTGAAAGCCTTAGTAACTTTATAACCCGAGTCAATTGTTTCTAAAGGATCTTTGCGCAGTCGGTGGCGTAAACAAAGGACAATGGTGCGACGAATATCATCTACACTAACCTCTGTACGTCCTTCAAACGCAGCTAATGCTTTAGCTGCACGGTTGGTAACAATATCCCCCCGTAGTCCATCCACGTCTAATTCTGAGCAAACTTCTGAAATTTTCACCCGTAAATCATAATCAAGTTTCACTTCTTTAAGAAGTTTTTGGGCTTGGATCAGCTTATTTTGCAGTTCTTCCTGTTGCGATTGGTATGTATCACAAAATTGAGCAGAATTGCGGTCGAACTCTGAACGTTGTTCTACAATTTCCACTCTCATAGCCGGTTCTTTTACAGTATGAATCTCTGCGTGCATTCCAAAGCGATCGAGCAGTTGAGGTCGTAATTCCCCTTCTTCAGGGTTCCCTGAACCGACTAAAACAAAACGTGCAGGGTGGCGAATGGATATCCCTTCACGTTCTACTGTGTTCCAACCACTAGCTGCTGAGTCGAGAAGGACATCTACTAAGTGATCATCAAGTAAATTCACCTCATCAACATATAAAATACCACGGTTAGCTTTAGCTAATAGTCCAGGCTCAAAGGCTTTGACTCCTTCTGAGAGGGCTTTTTCGATGTCAATGGTACCACAGACTCTATCTTCAGTAGCTCCTAGGGGCAGATCAACCATAACGACTTTTTTTGAGCTAACTTGAAGAGGAACGTTGTCTTCAAGTTGTTGACGAACCATATCGCTCATTAAGTCGGGATCATAAGGGTCTGAATTGAAGGGATCATTGGCCACTACTTCAATTTCGGGGAGTAAGTCAGCTAAAGCTCGAATGGTTGTGGATTTTCCCGTTCCACGGTCACCCATAATCATTACTCCGCCAATTTTTGGGTCAATGACATTGAGCAGCAAGGCCAATTTCATCTCTTCTTGGCCGACAATAGCAGTGAAGGGAAAAACGACGCGACGGGTTTTTGGCGGTGCTTCAAGGGTAGCTGTCATTGGGTTTATTTTAATCTATATAGTGCAATTAGCCTGATTATAATGATCACTTTTTGAGACTTCCCCGTCAAGCTAAGTTATTAAACCACAAAATGTTTTAGGGTAGGCCATGCCTACCCTAAGTTATAAGTTATTCCTAGCAGAGACTATTTTTTGATATCTTGAGCCATTTTACGGAACATATCCATGCTGTTGTCCTCACTACTGCGTTTAGACTTTTCGGCTGATGTAGGACTAGAATTAGCTTGGGAACCCCCAGATACAATTCCTTGACTGGTAGAGTTAGCTTGCTTCTTAGCCATTGAAGAAATCTCTTGAACAATTTCTCCTCCTTTACCCCCAGGACGTTTGGGAAATGTCCGACGAATAGTGTAGGATTTCTGCATAAATTCCTTATTTCCTAAGGTTTGTGCCTCATCTGGCTTGAGAAAGTAAGCTTCTTTGCGTTCTGGTTCTTGAGAAGCATTGAGATCAATTTCATCAACGTATTGGGCTTTTCTGCCCCCAAATAGTCCAAAAAATCCGGCCATTGATCGCTCTCCTAGAAGATATTATGAATGAATTATTGCGATGTATTAACTTTTAATAAATTTTATCACAAAAATTAAGTAAAGTTTATAAAAATATATATTTCTCGATCAAATTTTAATTAAATCATAATCTTGATAGCAGTTTGAGTGAGATAATCTGACTTTAATAGCTATAATTGTCGTTAAAGACCATAAAATAAATTTTTTCTTGAGATTAGGTAAACTAATACACCATCTTTAAGACCTTTGGCCTGAGAGTTGTTATGCTAGAGGTGTAACAATTCGCAATATTTTCTTAGTCACGGCACTGCTGCAATGGTTGTATCAACGTCAACTCAATCCCAGTCCCAGAATACCCAAGCACTCAAGAAAGTTTGGCAAAATCTCAATGTTGAGAGTTGCCCCTATCACTATAACTTTCATATGCACACTATTTACTCTGATGGACGATTGCTACCCCAAACCTTAATGGAACAAGCGGTAACTATTGGTCTGAAGGGTTTAGCTATTACTGACCATCATTCCATTAATGGGTATCAAGTAGCCCAAAAATGGATTGAGGAAACCCGCCAACATTATCCTAAAGCAAACTTTCCCCATCTTTGGACAGGTATTGAAATTACCTCTAATTTGCTAGACACGGAAGTTCATTTACTTGGTTATGGTTTTAACGCAGAACATCCTTTAATGCAACCCTATCTTCAAGGATATTCTCCCCAAGGGTATTTAGCTAAAGCAGATCAAGTGATTAAAGCTTTTCATCAAGCTGGAGGATTAGCTGTATTAGCCCATCCTGTCCGTTATAATCGTTCTGCAACCGATCTTATTCAAGCTGCTGCTGATTTAGGGATTGATGGAGTAGAAGCCTATTATGCCTATGGTAATCCAAAACCTTGGCAACCTAGCCCCAAACAAATGGAAAAAGTGTTAACTTTGAGTGAAGTTTATGGATTGTTTAAGACCTGTGGTACTGATACCCATGGTCTTAGTCTACTCCAACGAATTTAAGCAGTTGCTCCAAATAAATTTCGAAGACTTTTATCTTGGTTTGAGCAACCAGTTTTGTATTTAGATTATGAGGTGTTGTTCTGATGAACCAAGAATTATCGAATGTAACTAGATTTTCAAAAGATTGGTGGTTACTATACCAAGAAATCTGGAATGACCAACAAGAATTTAAGCATAAATTAAAAGGGTTAGGAAAGGTTGTTTTTTTATTACAAAATGAACTAAAAACTGCTGTTTGTTTGGATTGGGATGATCAGGGAAATATTGTTGAGGTGGAAATGTTAGAAAATATCGATGATGGTTTACCAATTTTTTCAGCTAAAGAGGAAAATTGGGATAAATTTCTCAATAAAGAAATTGGCGCAGCTAAGGCAGTTATGTCAGGTTTGATTGATTATCAAGGTTCATTTTCGACTATCGTAAAATATGGTAAAGGTTTTGATTATTTAGCAGATGTTGCCCAAAAAATGTCCTGATTTTTCAACTAGATTATTGGGCAATGTTAAAATAAGTTGCGAAACAAAAATTTTAGGTCTAGGATAATTATATTGAGATGAATATTCGCATAGGAAACGGATATGATCTTCATCGTTTAGTACAAAACCGACCTCTAATATTAGGGGGAATAAAAATTCCCCATACTCTGGGTTTATTAGGACACAGTGACGCTGATGTGTTAACCCATTCTATTATGGACGCTATGTTAGGGGCTTTAAGTCTAGGAGATATTGGTCATTATTTTCCTCCATCTGACCCCCAATGGGAAGGTGCTAATAGTATCATATTATTGCAACAGGTTAATCAATTGGTGCGATCGCATGGATGGTGTATTGGAAATATTGACTCAGTTATTATTGCTGAACGGCCTAAAATGAAACCCCATCTTCAAGATATGCGAGAAAAATTAGCTCACACTTTAGAGATTGAACCCGATCAAATTGGTCTTAAAGCAACAACTAATGAGCAATTAGGACCCACTGGAAGAGAAGAAGCGATCGCTGTTTATGCAGTAGCTTTATTAGTTAAAAATTAAGCTGGTAAAAATCTAGATTAATTTAACTTAATAGGGGTAATTGATGACCCACTAAATTAACAATCCCCTTAGTCAAATAATGTTAATCTTAAAGAGATCGTACTTTGAAAAATACTAAAAAAATATGACCAAACAACGTATTAGAGATATTTTACGTAATGGCCAACCAGATGATTCTGTTACGGTTCAAGGTTGGGTACGCACCAAGCGAGAATTAAAAGAATTTGCTTTTATGGAGGTTAATGATGGTTCCTCTCTAGCTAATATTCAAGTAGTTCTTGATGTTAATCTACCCAACTATGAAGATATTCTAAAACGTGTTAACACAGGTACTTCTGTAGAAGTTGTGGGGACTTTGGTTCCCTCTCCAGGGAAAGGACAAAGCATCGAAGTCAAAGCATCCTCAGTTCAAGTTTACGGGGAATCTGACCCCGAAACCTATCCCCTCCAGAAAAAACGCCACTCCTTTGAGTTTTTGCGTACTATTGGTCATCTACGATGTCGTACAAACACTCTAGGAGCAGTAATGAGGGTTCGTAACGCCTGTGCTAGAGCAATTCATGCTTTTTTCCAAGAAAAAGACTTTATTTGGGTTCATACTCCTATTATTACCGCCAGTGACTGCGAAGGTGCGGGGGAACTCTTCACCGTGACTAATTTTGACTTGGCTAAAATTCCAGAAAATCAGGACAAAAACGTGGATTATAGCCAAGATTTCTTTGGCAAACAAGCTTATTTAACCGTTAGTGGTCAATTAGAAGCAGAAGTGATGGCCATGGCCTTCCAAAATGTTTATACTTTTGGTCCAACATTTCGCGCTGAAAATTCCAATACTTCCCGTCATTTAGCAGAATTTTGGATGGTAGAACCAGAAATGGCTTTTTGTGATATTGAAGGCGATCAAGATTTAGCCGAAGAGTTCTTAAAATATATCTTTAAATCCGTATTAGAAACCTGTCCAGAAGACATGGAATTTTTCAACAAACGTATTGATAAAACTGTCTTAGAAACGGCTAATAATATTATCAATAATGACTTTGAAAGAATCACTTATACTCAAGCAGTTCAGTTATTAGAAAAAGCTGACCGTAAGTTTGAATATCCGGTGGAATGGGGGATTGATTTACAGTCAGAGCATGAAAGATATTTGGCTGAGGAACTATTTAAAAAACCCTTAATAGTAACTAATTATCCTGCTGCAATTAAAGCCTTTTATATGCGCCTTAATGATGATGGTAAAACCGTAGCAGCAATGGATGTTCTAGTCCCTAAAATTGGCGAAATTATTGGCGGTTCTCAGCGTGAGGAAAGATTAGATATTTTGCAAACAAGAATAAAAGAATTAGATATTTTAGAAGAAGATATTTGGTGGTATTTAGACTTACGCCGTTATGGAACCGTTCCCCATGCAGGTTTTGGTTTAGGATTTGAAAGACTGGTGCAGTTTATGACAGGAATGGGCAACATTCGTGACGTAATTCCCTTTCCTAGAACTCCTCTAAGTGCAGATTTTTAGGATGATTTATGGGATAATCTGGTAAGCTGTTCGTCATCTAATAGCAGTGTTCAATTGACTGTATCAATATTTGCTATTGAGTGAGAGTGGGGAGTGTGGGAGGTCTGGGGAGTGTGAGAGGTCTGGGGAGAATTAAGCAATAGTCCAATT
>DLXW01000097.1:9997-10133 GCA_003448685.1 Cyanothece sp. UBA12306 | reverse complement strand
AGCCCCTACTGACTTCTGACTTTGTTAACTTCCTATCGTTACTATTTTTTCTAAACTATTACCTAACAATAAACCATACTCTATTCCTTCAACCACTGCCTCATAGGAGGCTTCTAAAATATTCGGAGAAACTCCT
>DLXW01000097.1:8932-9812 GCA_003448685.1 Cyanothece sp. UBA12306 | reverse complement strand
AAATATTCGGAGAAACTCCTACAGTAGTCCAGCGTTTTTTGCCATTGCTAGACTCAACTAAGACGCGGGTTTTAGAAGAAGTTCCTGAACCTCCATCTAAGATTCTGACTTTATAATCTGTGAGATGAAATTCGGCAATTTCTGGATAAAAGTTGACTAAAGCTTTGCGTAAGGCTAAATCTAAAGCAGCAACCGGACCATTACCCTCAGCAACCTCTAATTTATCTTCCCCATTCACCGTAACTTTAATGGTCGCTAAGGCATTAGTATAAGGAATTTCATCCCCTTTTAACATATCACAATGAACCTGAAATCCTTTAAGCTCAAACATAGTTTTTCTTTGTCCTAATGCTTGGCGCATTAACAGTTCAAAACTCGCTTCTGCTGCTTCAAATTGATAACCTTCGTGTTCTAAAGTTTTGATCCTTCCTAAGATTTCTCGACAGGCAATATCTTCTTTATTTAACTCAAGACCAAAGGTTTTTGCTTTAGATAAAACATTACTTAAACCCGATTGATCGGAAATAACAATTCTTCGTTCATTCCCAATTTGTTCTGGTTTAATATGTTCGTAAGTTAAAGGATTTTTCTGGACTGCTGACACATGAATACCACCCTTATGGGCAAAAGCAGAACGTCCTACAAAGGGTGCGTGATCATCTGGGGCTAAATTGACAATTTCACTGATTAAACGGCTAGTTTGACTTAATTTAGTCAACTGATTTTCTGTTAAACAATCATAGCCCATTTTTAACTGCAAATTGGGGATTAACGTACATAAATTTGCATTACCGCACCGTTCCCCATAGCCATTCATGGTTCCTTGAACCATTCTTACCCCTTCTATCACTCCTGCTAAGGCATTAGCTACGGCTGTTCC
>DLXW01000097.1:0-8796 GCA_003448685.1 Cyanothece sp. UBA12306 | reverse complement strand
CATTGTGAGGATGAATGCCCAATTTAGGAAAATATTCGTTATTAGGGTCAATTTCTAAGACTTTTATTACTTCTTTGACAATTTTGCTTACTTGTTGGGGCAAGGTTCCCCCATTGGTATCGCAGAGAACTAACCATTTTGCCCCTGCATTTTTAGCTGTTTTAAGGGTTTCTAGGGCATAATCAGGGTTTTTTTGGTAACCATCAAACCAATGTTCTGCATCATATATAACTTGTCTTCCCTGACTGCGGAGATATTCAATCGTGTCTCCAATCATCGATAAATTCTCTTCTAAAGTAGTTTTTAGCCCCTCTGTGACATGGAGATCCCAAGACTTGCCAAAAATGGTCACCCAACGACTTCCGGCGGCTAAAATCGCCTGTAACATCCGATCTTGATCTGCGGGAGTGTTAGGACGACGGGCTGAACAAAAAGGCACTACTTCCGCTTGTTTTAAGGGTTCTTCTTGTAATTTCCAGAAAAATTGCACATCTTTAGGATTAGCACCAGGCCATCCCCCTTCAATAAACGGGATACCCAATAGATCGAGTTGGTGGGCAATTTTTAGCTTATCTTCCAAAGATAGGGCAATTCCTTCCCTTTGCGCCCCATCTCTCAGGGTGGTGTCATAAAGCCAAACTTGATTAGCCATACCCATAAAATTGTCAGTATCTGTAAACTTTTAAGAAACAAGAAAATGAAGAGGATTTAGATTAATGCCCACTATCACAGTTCAAAGACAAGTTATCGGAAAAATTGGGTCTCAAACCCAGCCTTTTAAGACGGAAAGTTTTCGCAGCGGGGCTTATAATTCCCCTTACAAAAACTATTTCTGACTTCTGACTTCGTTAATACCTGCGATCGCCATGATAATCTCTATCGTGTTTCATAGTAACACAGAACCCCACCTTAACAATATTATATAAACAATTATTCTATAATTAAGTGAAAGGTGATTGATTAACGAAGCAACGATAATGATAGACACAATTGTTCAATGGTCGGTAAAAGATTATCACAAAATAATAGAAACAGGAATCCTTAGTGGACGTCGAGTAGAGTTAATTACAGGAAATATTATTGAAATGAGTCCTGAAGGTTCAATCCATCGTTTTATTAATCATAGGGGAACTAAATATTTGCGTTCTATTTTAGGGAAAAAAGCAGAAGTAATGGAAGCTCATCCTATTACTCTAAAAGACTCGGAACCTGAACCAGATATCTCTATTGTTCGTTCTCCTGACACTTTATACTTAAATCATCATCCTTATCCTGAAGATATTTACTGGTTAATTGAGATTTCAGATCGGACATTAGCCAGAGATTTAGGTAGTAAAAAAAATATTTATCAAGAAGCAGGAATTAAAGAATACTGGATTATTGATATTGGGTCCCAAACTTTAAAAGTATTTCACAATCCCAGCGAAAAGGGATATCAAATTGAGAGAAGTTATACTGATGGTATGGTTTACCCTTTAGCCTTTCCTTCTTTAGCAATTTCTGTTAACCAATTGATGGGGCGTTAAAGAAAAAGTATTAAAAACCTAAATGCGTGTTAAAACTCCTACAATATTGCAAATGGAAGCGGTTGAATGTGGTGCAGTCGCTTTAGGTATTATTTTAGCTTATTATGGTCGCATTGTTCCCTTAACCGAACTTCGTATTGAATGTGGTGTTTCTCGTGATGGTAGCAAAGCTTCTAAAGTGGTTCTAGCAGCTAGACGTTATGGAATGGAAGCAAACGGCTATAAAATTGAACTAGAAGCGATTGATCAACAACAACCTCCCTTTATTATATTTTGGGAATTTAATCATTTTCTAGTGGTAGAAGGGTTTTCTAAAAAACGGGTTTTTCTTAATGATCCCGCTAGTGGGAGAAGGAGTGTTTCTTGGGCTGAATTTGATCATGGTTTTACTGGTATTGTTCTGACTTTTGAACCTACAGAAAATTTCAAAAAAGGCGGGATTAAACCCAATATATTTTTATCAATTATCAAACGGTTACAAGGATCGCTTGAAGGAATTGTATTTTGTTTAATAGCTGGATTATTGTTGGTTATTCCTGGTATAACTATCTCGGTATTTTCTCAAATTTTTATTGATAACCTTTTAATAGAAAATCGCCTCAACTGGTTACGTCCATTGACATTATCTTTGATGATTATTATCTCTTTACAAGCGATGTTTACCTTGCTTGAACTTCGCTATTTAAGGAGGCTAAAAATAAGATTAGCAGTAGAAATGTCATCTCAATTTCTTGGTCATCTTTTGTCCTTACCTATTAGCTTTTATGGACAACGTTCTGCGGGAGATATTAGTAGTAGATTAATTATTAATAATGATGTAGCTGATATTTTATCTGGTGAATTAGCCGCAACTATTATTGATAGTATTAGGATATTTTTCTACGGAATAATTATGTGGATTTATGATCCTATTTTATCAATTATAGGTATATTTTTCTCTGGTATTAATATAGCGGTTTTACAATTCATTTCTCGTCAAAAAATAGATGGTAATTTAAGACTTGTTCAAGATGAAGGGAAACTATATGGAATCAGTGTAGCAGCACTCAAAGCGATTGAAACATTAAAATCTTCAGCATTAGAAGGGGATTTCTTTGCACACTGGTCAGGCTATTATACAAAAATTCTTAATATTCAACAAGAGTTAGGAATTGCAAATCAAATTCTTGGTGTTTTGCCTACATTACTCAGTTCCTTAACTTCAACATCAATCCTAATTATTGGTGGATTAAGAGTTATGAATGGAGAACTAACAATAGGAATGTTATTGGCATTTCAAGGATTAATGATTCGTTTTCAAGCTCCTGTTAATACTTTAGTGAGGTTTGCCAGTATTCTACAAGATTTAGCAGGAGATATCAACC
Organism: Cyanothece sp. UBA12306; assembly: GCA_003448685.1. GTDB lineage: Bacteria > Cyanobacteriota > Cyanobacteriia > Cyanobacteriales > Microcystaceae > Rippkaea. The sequence goes on along the minus strand of DLXW01000097.1, from coordinate 5,906 downwards.
GTTTAGATGATGTTTTGACTCATCCTAAAGATGATATTTTAAAACAGATAAATGACAGTAATTACTCAACCTTGAATTCATCTTTTAATAATCAATTAAAAGGTCAAATTGAGTTAAAAAATATTACTTTTGGTTACTCTCGTGTTGATCCTCCTCTGATTGAAAATTTTAGTTTATCTGTGCAACCAGGACAACACATTGCTTTGGTGGGAGGTAGTGGTTGTGGAAAATCAACCATAACTAAATTAATTTGCGGTTTATATCAACCTTGGCAGGGAGAAATTATTATAGATGGAATGATGAGAAATAATATTCCCCATTATCTTCTAATTAACTCACTCTCATTAATCGAGCAAGAAATTTTTATTTTTGCAGGAACAGTACGAGATAATCTAACACTTTGGAATCCTCATATAACTGATAAAAATCTCAATTATGCCTGTGAAGATGCCTTAATTTATGAGACAATTATTCGAGTTTTAGGAGGGTATGAAGGTAAGTTGTTAGAAGGAGGAAAAAACTTAAGTGGGGGTCAACGTCAACGTTTAGAAATTGCCCGCTCTTTAATCAATAATCCGACAATTTTAGTAATGGATGAAGCTACTAGTGCCTTAGATCAAGAAACAGAAAAACAATTAATGAAAAACCTCAAACAACGTCAGTGTACTTTGATTATTGCTGCTCATCGTTTAAGTACCATTATTGATTGTGATCAAATTATTGTTCTTGATCAAGGAAAAGTAAAAGAACGGGGTACCCATCAACAATTATGGGAAAATAAGGGAATATATCGCAATTTAGTACAAGCTGAAACCGAGTAAGGAATTCCCAATAAAAAAATAACCAATCTCAATCACTTACAATTGGCGATCGCTCTCTACCCTCATGGCTTGATTTTCTTTTGGAAGAGACGGAAGTGTTTTTTCCCTCCGTCGAACTCACGTTTGTACAAAGTGAATTTTACTTGGAGACTTGGCGAGTTCTGCTATAGTTTTCCTCCTTTAGTGTTTTAATGAGATGAGATGCAATAAAATCTGGCATAGTACCAATAAAAAAATTAAGGAGAATGGGCAAACAACGAGTCTTATCTGGGGTACAACCCACCGGAAACCTGCATTTAGGAAACTATTTAGGGGCAATTTGTAACTGGGTAGAAATTCAAGAAAACTATGAGAACTTCTTCTGTGTGGTGGACTTACACGCCATTACAGTCCCCCATAATCCCAAAACCTTAGCCCAGGATACCTATACCATCGCCGCCCTCTATCTAGCTTGTGGCATCGATTTAAACCACTCTACCATCTTTGTTCAGTCCCATGTGACAGCCCATAGTGAACTAGCTTGGTTGCTTAACTGCATTACCCCCCTTAACTGGCTAGAAAGGATGATTCAATTCAAAGAAAAAGCCCTTAAACAAGGAGAAAACGTCAGCGTTGGGTTATTAGACTATCCGGTGTTAATGGCTGCTGATATACTGCTTTATGATGCCGATCGCGTTCCCGTCGGAGAAGATCAAAAACAACATTTAGAACTTACAAGGGACATTGCTATACGCTTTAATGATCAATTTGCTACCCCCGAAAATCCCGTTATCAAAGTTCCTGATCCTTTGATTCGCACCGAAGGCGCAAGGGTAATGAGTTTAACCGATGGAACCCGTAAAATGTCTAAATCTGATCCCTCAGATCTTAGTCGGATCAATCTGTTAGATCCCCCAGAATTAATCGAGAAAAAGATTAAACGCTGTAAAACCGATCCCATTCGAGGATTGGAATTTGATAATCCAGAACGCCCCGAATGTAATAATTTGCTAGGACTTTATGGATTATTATCAGGCAAAACCAAACAAGAAGTTATAGAAGAATGTCAAGAGATGGGATGGGGAAAATTTAAACCTTTACTCAGTGAAACCACCGTCGAAGCATTAAAACCGATCCAAATAAAATATCAAGAAATAATGGATGATCAAGACTACTTAAATTCGGTTTTACGAGAAGGAAAAGAAAAAGCCGAAACCGTTGCTAACCATACCTTAGCCAGAGTCAAAGAAGCCTTGGGTTATCTCGCCCCCTTTTAATTAGGGCCAATGAGCCATAGAATAGAGTCAGAAATGTCAAAAGTGAAATACTCGCTTGAACAAATTTTGAGCTTTTGAGGTTTCCTAAAATCCATACTTCAATTGCTATAACAAGAAACATTTCCTATTGTCTTTTTTGATAAATTATTAATTTTATTTGTGATAATTCCCATGATTAATCATTTTCGTCAAGCTGCCCAAAATAAAGAATTTCTCATCACCGCCGAAGTTACCCCTCCCAAAGGAGGAAACCCCAGGCGCATGATAGAAATGGCCAAACAGCTAAAAGGCAGAGTTCATGGGGTTAATGTCACCGATGGCAGTAGGGCAGTTTTGCGGATGTCTTCCATGGCTGCTTCTGCCTTGTTATTACAATATGGCATCGAACCAATCTGTCAGTTTGCTTGTCGCGATCGCAACGCTATCGGCATCCAAGCAGATCTCATGGGAGCTTATGCTTTAGGATTACGTAATGTCCTAGCCTTAACCGGAGACCCTGTGAAAGCCGGAGATCATCCTAAATCTAAAGCTGTCTTTGAATTAGAATCGGTTCGCCTACTCAAAGTTATTGATAATCTTAATCGAGGGGTGGATTTTAACAACAAATCCTTACCCGATGAACCTCTAGATTTATTTGCAGGTGCCGCAGTTGATCCCCAATCTCCGAGTTGGTCAGGATTAAAAAGTCGATTTGAGAAAAAATTAGCCTCTGGCGCTCAATTTTTTCAAAGTCAATTGATTACAGATTTTGACCGATTGGATAAATTTATGCACCAGATTGCTTCCCAAACTGACAAACCGATTTTAGCAGGAATTTTTCTCTTGAAATCGGCCAAAAATGCCAGATTTATTAACAAAAAAGTTCCTGGAGTAAACATTCCCGATACAATTATTAACAGGTTAGCTGACGCTGAAGATCCTCTACAAGAAGGGGTTAAAATCGCCGCTGAACAAGTCCAAATAGCCCAACAATTATGTCAAGGGGTTCATATGATGGCAGTTAAACGAGAAGATTTAATACCCCAAATTCTTGATCTAGCAGGTGTCAAACCCATTTTTAATCAATAAGGTGAATAGTTATCCTGATCCTAATAATCCTTACCCTTTAGAACATTATGATCGGTTATGTTTCCTCAAAAATATTATTGATAACCATAATATTTTTGTAGGAGACTTTACTTATTATGATGATAATGCGTTGATTATGCCAGGTATTAAAATAGGTGATGGAGCAATTATTGCTGCTAATTCAGTCGTCACTAAAGATGTTGAATCCTATACTATTGTTGGGGGAAATCCTGCTCAATTAATTAGAAAACGTTTTGAAGATGAGGTGATTAATTTATTATTAGAACTTCAATGGTGGCATTGGTCTATTAAAAAAATAACTCGAAATATAGACATTCTTTGTAGCAATAATCTAGAAAAATTACAACAAATATGTTTTGAGGAAAGAGAACACAAAAAAAATACTTCTAATAATTAATTAAAACCCCTAGCTTTCCAAGTCATTAGAGTTCTTCCGTCAAACCAAGCATCAATAGATCGGTTTGACTCTTTCCATTGAAATTTTTTCATTTCTTGACCTTTTTTCTGGATAACTTTTCCAAAACCAAACAGAGATTGTGCTGTTCCTAAAGTTGCTCGAGAATGGCCACTAATGGGATCAAACTCCTTTACTAAAGCTTCCCATTTATGGTAATTATCTTGAGTAAGATATCGATAAGAAACTGGAACATTAGATTCTTGAAAAGAGTCAACAGGTTCGGAATATTCAGAAGGTTTTACCGTATTAGGAACAGATTTAGGTGGTACAGAAATTGGTGTAGTTCCACAAAATTTAAAACTCTCGATCCTTCCATCTGGAAGCGTTAATGAGCATTGAGCAATCAAAAAAACTTCTAGCATAATATCCAGGATTTTTGTATAAATTTTAGTTTGTACCTAGTTTGTCTTATGACTTAACCTTTTTCAGTAATTAAAATCATATTGAAGATGTGATTATGCTCAAGAATATAAGATTAATCTCGAACAGATCCCTCATGTATAGTCAGATTGATTGTCATTAGAGATTTTAATCCTTGATGCTTCCACAACTTTGATCGGGGACAGAATGACAGTATTTTTGTATATTGAAGATAAATCTTGTAACCTCCTCATGATATGATTCCCTTGGTCACTAGACCGACCAAGAGGGGAGGAAATCTAAAAATGTTGACTCCCAAGCTTGGAAAGCAGAAGGCTAAGCTATGGACGCTGCATTAAACCAAAACTAGGTAACTGGGACAGGTATCAACAGCATAAACTAGCAAAAGCCAAAATCGATTTATTTTAGAAAGACCCAAAAATAACAACATTTAATTTAGGGTATTTCATAGTGAGATTGACAAAGCGAGGTTGAGTATGAGATTGCGTGCCTTAATTGTTGCCTTTTTGGCACTATGCCTGGGGATGCTGACTGCCTGTAGCGAAGGGCCAGCAAATGCAGTTAATCCCCAAGATTTGACCTATGACGAAATTTTAAATACGGGAATAGCCAATAAATGTCCCCAAATTTCTGAATTTACTCGGGGATCAATTCCCATTGAAGTAGGTACAACTTACGTAGTAGAAGATTTGTGCCTCGAACCCCAAGAATATTTCGTCAAGGAAGAACCAGTTAATAAACGTCAAGTTGCTGAATTTGTTCCTGGAAAGCTTTTAACCCGTGATACCACCAGTTTAGAGCAGATTAGTGGAACAATTACTGTTGATGAAGATGGAGTTTTAACTTTGATCGAAAAGGGAGGAATTGACTTCCAACCTATTACCGTCCAATTACCTGGTGGTGAACAAGTTCCCTTTTTCTTTACTATGAAGAATTTAGTGGGTAGCACTGGCCCTGGGTTTACTTCCATTAACAGTTCTACCGATTTTGAAGGAGATTTTAAAGTTCCTTCCTATCGTGGTGCAACTTTCCTTGATCCTAAAGGTCGGGGTTTAGCTACAGGTTATGATAACGCGGTTGCTTTACCTGCTACGGCTGATAAAGAAGACTATGCTAATGTTAAACAAACTCCCATTGGTAAAGGGTCTATGTCTCTTCAAGTGACAAAAGTTGATCAAGAAACTGGAGAAATTGCCGGAGTTTTTGAAAGTGAACAGCCTTCAGATACGGACTTAGGAGCTAAAGAAGCTGTAGAAGTAAAAATTCGAGGTATTTTCTACGCAAGGGTTGAACCGGAAAGTTAGGTAATTATTGCTGATTTTTAACCAATACATAATCTCAGGGGGCAATTTGTCCCCCTTTTTTTTGCGGAAAATAACTCAAAAACCTTTATCAAATACTATTGATTATGTCAATAATTTTGTAACAACCCTTTACAAATAATTAATATTTCGTTACAATACAGGGGAAGCTATCTTACACCCGAAAATAATTATGATTACTATTCCTGCATCACTTAAACCCAAATCTCGTGTCCAAGATTTAAAAGAGCGTCTTGATTGGGGTGAACCAGCATTAACCATCATTGATGTGCGCTCTAGAGAAGCTTTTAACCTCAGTCATATTATGGGAGCAGTTTCTATTCCTCTCAATGAATTGGTTGGACAAGTACAAATGAATTTTGAATTAGAACGAGACATCTACGTCTATGGTTCTAGTGATGAAGAGACTGCTATTGCCTCAACTTTACTCTCAAAAGCTGGTTATCAAAACGTAGCAGAACTTATCGGTGGTTTGACTGCATGGAAAGCAGCCGGTTTTCAGATTGAAGGAAACTAACTCTTTGACCTGAAAATTTAATGAAACCTTAGATCACTACCTATAGCGCTGCGCGCTGGGGTA
>DLXW01000207.1:13013-13653 GCA_003448685.1 Cyanothece sp. UBA12306 | reverse complement strand
TCTCCGGCTACTGTTCCCCGTAGCCGGAGATGGCAGCGTGAGCCATATCACTGGCGGAAACTTTGCCCAAAGTGCCATTACCATCAACGGTTGGTTAAGGGACTTCTTATGGGCGCAATCAGCAAATGTGATCAATTCCTACGGTTCTGCTTTGTCTGCCTACGGAATTATGTTCCTCGCTGGCCACTTCGTCTTTGCCTTTAGCCTAATGTTCCTGTTCAGTGGTCGCGGCTACTGGCAAGAACTGATTGAGTCTATTGTTTGGGCTCACAACAAATTAAAAGTTGCACCAGCCATTCAACCTCGCGCTCTGAGCATCATTCAGGGACGGGCAGTTGGTGTAGCGCACTACCTGTTAGGGGGTATCGTCACCACTTGGGCGTTCTTCCTGGCAAGAAGCCTATCAATTGGCTAATCTAAGGAAAAAGGACAAACGAAGGTGGCTTGAAAAAGTCCCTGGGTTTTTGTCCTTTATCCTCTATCTTTAAAATTAAAGACGGCGTTGAAACCGTTTTACCCTTACTGAGACATTAGTTAAAGTAAGTTCATGACAACAGAAAATGAGCAGCAGTTAAAGCATAAGCCTCATTTTTTAAAAGAGGAGAATTTCCTAAAAAGCTATGGCAACTAAATTTCCAAA
>DLXW01000207.1:9572-12912 GCA_003448685.1 Cyanothece sp. UBA12306 | reverse complement strand
CTAAATTTCCAAAATTTAGCCAGGATCTCGCCCAAGACCCGACAACTCGTCGGATTTGGTATGGGATTGCCACCGCCCACGATTTTGAAACCCATGATGGAATGACCGAGGAAAATCTTTACCAAAAGATTTTTGCCTCTCATTTCGGTCACATCGCCATCATCTTTCTGTGGACTTCCGGCACCCTTTTTCACGTAGCCTGGCAAGGTAACTTCGAACAGTGGATTAAAGATCCCCTCAATATCCGTCCTATCGCCCACGCGATTTTCGATCCCCACTTTGGTCAAGGGGCTATTGATGCCTTTACCCAAGCGGGTGCTTCTTCCCCAGTTAATATTGCATATTCTGGGGTTTACCACTGGTTCTATACCATCGGCATGAGAACCAACGGCGACCTCTATCAAGGGTCTATTTTCCTTTTGATTTTGTCTGCCTTATTCTTGTTTGCTGGTTGGTTACACCTACAACCCAAGTTCCGTCCTAGCTTAGCTTGGTTCAAAAATGCTGAATCTCGCCTCAACCACCATTTGGCTGGTTTGTTCGGGGTCAGCTCCTTAGCTTGGACTGGTCACTTGGTTCACGTAGCGATTCCCGAAGCTCGCGGACAACACGTGGGTTGGGATAACTTCCTGTCTACTCCTCCCCATCCAGCCGGTTTAGCACCCTTCTTCACCGGAAACTGGGGTGTTTATGCTCAGAACCCAGATACAGCTAGTCATGTTTTTGGGACTTCTGAGGGAGCAGGAACCGCTATTTTGACTTTCTTAGGTGGCTTCCATCCTCAGACAGAAGCATTGTGGTTGACAGATATCGCCCATCACCATTTGGCGATCGCCGTCATCTTCATTGTTGCTGGCCATATGTATCGCACCAACTTTGCGATCGGTCACAGCATTAAAGATATTCTCAATGCTCACAACCCTCCCCAAGGAACTCCCTTTGGTGGAGCTTTAGGTGCTGGTCACAAAGGGCTATACGACACCGTTAACAATTCTCTCCACTTCCAACTCGGTTTAGCGTTGGCTTGTTTAGGGGTTGTTACTTCCTTGGTGGCGCAACATATGTATGCCCTGCCTTCCTACGCCTTTATCTCTAAGGATTACACCACCCAAGCGGCTCTTTACACCCATCACCAGTACATTGCTGGATTCTTGATGGTGGGAGCTTTTGCCCACGGTGCTATTTTCTTTGTTCGTGACTATGATCCCGAAGCTAACAAAGATAATGTGTTGGCAAGGATGCTAGAACACAAAGAGGCGATCATCTCTCACTTGAGTTGGGTGTCTCTGTTCTTAGGTTTCCACACCTTAGGTCTCTATGTTCACAATGATGTGGTGGTTGCTTTCGGGACTCCTGAAAAGCAAATCTTGATCGAACCTGTGTTTGCTCAATGGGTTCAAGCAGCTTCGGGTAAGGCGCTGTACGGCTTTGATGTACTGTTGTCTAATCCTGATAGTATCGCTTCGACTAGCGCAGCTTATTTACCTGGTTGGTTAAGCGCTATCAACAGTGGCGATAACTCCTTGTTCTTGAATATCGGTCCTGGGGACTTCTTGGTTCACCATGCGATCGCATTGGGATTACATACCACCACCTTAATTCTGGTTAAGGGTGCTTTGGATGCACGTGGTTCTAAACTAATGCCCGATAAAAAGGACTTTGGTTATTCCTTCCCTTGTGATGGACCTGGCCGCGGCGGTACTTGTGACATCTCTGCTTGGGATGCGTTCTATCTGGCCATGTTCTGGATGTTGAATACCCTAGGGTGGTTGACTTTCTACTGGCACTGGAAGCACTTAGGCGTATGGACTGGTAACGTTGCTCAGTTCAACGAAAACTCTACTTACTTGATGGGTTGGTTCCGTGATTATCTATGGGCAAACTCTGCTCAGTTGATCAATGGATATAACCCCTACGGTGTTAATAACCTGTCGGTTTGGGCTTGGATGTTCCTCTTTGGACATCTGGTTTGGGCAACTGGTTTCATGTTCCTCATCTCTTGGCGGGGTTACTGGCAAGAGTTGATCGAAACCATTGTTTGGGCTCATGAGCGGACTCCTTTAGCGAACTTAGTTCGTTGGAAAGATAAGCCTGTTGCTCTTTCAATTGTTCAAGCTCGTTTAGTTGGTTTGGCTCACTTTACGGTGGGTTACATTCTGACTTACGCAGCGTTCCTCATTGCTTCAACGGCTGGTAAGTTTGGTTAAGTGAACTGAATTATTGGTTGTGAAATAATGAAATTCAATCCCCCGCTTTCGAGTGGGGGATTTTGCTTTTGGAATAAGGCACGAGGGATTACAATACTGCGTAGGTTTTGGATTGTAATATGGTAAGATGGCAGAGCATCACTATACTAAATTTGATATTGAGTAATAATGTTTACTCCTTTTTTGCTTAAGGTTAACAATTTTGAGATTTGTTTTCACGGGATGGCCAGAAGTGGGAACCATGCCATCATAGATTGGATTATCTCTATGTATCCAGAAAAGGTTGACTTTTGGAATTGTGTGGGAAACATTAAAAAAAAAATAATCTTTCGTAAGAAATATGTTCTAATTCACAGTTATGAAAATCGCTCCTTAGCAGATTTTTCTCAAAGTGACTTAGAAAAATACCATGACCTGTTTTTTGGCAAGAGTCAGCAGCGTTATGATGTCTTATTAATTAGAGATCCGTTTAATTTATTTGCCAGCCGTCTTCAACAGGTTAAGCTACAAAAGCTGGGAGAATCTGAAAATAAATTTTACATGGGACACCCTAAATATATTTATGGAGCCTCTAATCCCGAAACGTATGTTAGCATCTGGAAAGAACACGCTAAGGAATATTTACAAAAAACATCTTATCTCAAGCATAACAAAATTACGATTAGTTATAATCAGTGGTTAATTAATCGAGCCTATCGAGAACAAATTGCTAATTGTTTAAATCTTAAATATAAAGAAGATGGTCTTGAAAGAGTTTCTGGAGAAGGACAACGGGCAGGGGCGGGTAGCTCTTTTGATCTATTTGAATATCAAGGGCAAGCAAATCAAATGAAAACCTTAGAAAGATGGAAAAATATGCTTGGAAATCCCAATTATCGCTCCTTATTTAAAGATCCTGAAATATGGAGTTTATCAGAGCAAATTTTTAGTCATATACCAGGAACAGAAACCTTGTGTGATCTTGAGGAGGAATAGTTGAGGAATTTTAGCCAAGTTTGTAAGTCAGAAGTTTTTGCCAATTTTTGAAGAAGGAGCGTTAACGAAGTCAGAAGTGGCGAAGTTGTTTTTGAAACGGGGATTTATGCCCCGCCCCAAAAACTATTCGCCTTAAAAAGCCAGGTTTTAGACCCAAT
>DLXW01000207.1:0-9367 GCA_003448685.1 Cyanothece sp. UBA12306 | reverse complement strand
TAGACCCAATTTTTTTGATAAAAATATTTCAAGTTAAGGACACATTACTATTGAGGAAACAGTCAACTAAAGTAAAAAAGTAAAATTAAAGTAGGATTTAGTAAAAGAAATTAAATTAAGCCCAGTGAAGGGTTAAACATTTAATAAATGGATAGTTTGACTGTTAGTGAAGTGTTGCTGCGTGTTTTATCAGTTTTATTACTGATTCTAATTAATGCTTTTTTTGTTACCGCAGAATTTTCTATGGTATCTGTACGGCGATCGCGTATTAGTCAGTTAGTAGAAGCAGGAGATATTCAAGCTCAAACTGTCCAATCTTTGCAACGTAGTCTTGATCGCCTCCTCTCAACTACCCAGTTAGGAATCACTCTATCTAGTTTAGCTTTAGGTTGGATTGGAGAAGGAACAATGGCGGTTTTAGTGCGTTATGTGTTGAGAAAACTACCATTATCTTCTCAATTGACAGCTACTCTTTCCCATAGCTTTGCTATTCCCATCGCTTTTTTCGCCCTGGCTTACCTACAAATTATTTTAGGGGAACTTTGCCCTAAATCAGTGGCTTTAATTTATTCAGAAAAGTTAGCCCGATTTTTAGGTACCCCTATTGGGGTTATTGCTCGGATTTTCAATCCTTTCATCTGGATTTTAAACCAATCGACCCGCTATTTGTTATGTGGAATAGGAATTAAGTATACCAAAGAAAGGCGATATAATCGGGTTACATCTGAAGAGCTTCAATTAATTATTGCTACTGAGGGAGAATCAACTGGTTTAGAAGCCAAAGAAAGGGCTTTACTGAAAAATGTCTTTGAATTTGGAGATGTAACTGCTGTTGAGGTGATGGTTCCTCGGACCCAATTAGTTGCTATTTCTGAAAAGGGGACTTTTGGGGAATTATTAGAAGAAGTGAGCAAAACAGGCCATTCTCGTTATCCTGTAACTGGAGAATCTCTAGACGATATTTTAGGCTTTATTGAGTTTAAAGATTTGGCTCCCCCTTTAGCACAAGGAGACTTGACAACAAATTCTTCCTTTTGTCGTTGGCTAAAACCTCTTAAATTTGTCGCTGAATCCATGCCTTTGGATGAACTACTCTCGTTAATGCAACGATCACAGTTGAAAATGGTGATTGTAGTGGACGAATTTGGTGGCACTTCTGGATTAATTACTATTCAAGATCTAATTGCCGAAATTATCGATAATGATTTAGAAGATAATAATACTGAAGATATTGCCCTACAAATGTTAGACGAGCAAACCTTTCTGGTGGAGGCTCAGATTAATTTGGAGGATCTTAATAAAGTTTTGGATTTAGATTTACCTTTAACCGATGAATATCAAACTCTAGGGGGATTCTTATTGTATCAATGGCAAAAAATTCCGCAAGTAGGAGAAGTCCTATCCTACAATAATTTAGATTTTACCGTAGTTACCGCTGATCCACCTCGGTTACTACAAATTAGTCTCCATCGTCGAGAAAATTCTCTTGAGGAAAATTCCTTAGACCAATTTGTCAATAGTGACCAGACAAACAGCGATCACTTAGAATAAAATCTTCCTCGCCATTGAACCCGATCTTGTTGAGCAGAAAGAAAAATACGGATTACAGCCAGAGGATCGGCTAAAGGAGATAGCCAAAATAACATGGCAGGGGGAGAAAACTTATCCCAACGATAATAGGATGGATAAATAGCCCAGAGTAGGGCAAATCTGAGCAAAACTAACAACAGATTTAAAATGGTGGCTGCTACTAGAGCAAAAGAGCTATATCCCCAACCTAAATAACCCAGTAACAGCAAAGAAAGTGGTACAGGTAGACCTTGAACAGATAAGAGTAACCAAAGCTCTTGCCAAAGTTGTCCAGAAGGAGTGGCATCCTTTAAATCTAAGGATCTTCCCCATTCTTGCCAAGTTTCCCTTAAACCTTCATACATCCTGACCTGAATCAAATTTGCTCCATCTAGGAAACCAACCGAAAAACCCGATTTAGCTGCTTGACGAGCTAGGGTAACATCATCACAAAAAGAGTCAGAAGAACTTTTATATCCCCCTAATTTAGCCAAAACTGAGCGACGAATTAGGAAACATTGTCCATTAGCCATCACGGTTTCTGGGGCAGCTTGCCTCACTCCAGCAGATTCAAACCGATATAGTAATGTCATCAGCAGTGCAGGTTGTAACCACCATTCTCCTGGGTATTGGAGGATAAATTGAGGAGATAAAGAAAGTAGATCATAATCTTCGTCTTCTGCTGCTTTGACCATCGTCTCTACTAAACCAGGTTGGGGTCTAGTATCAGCATCAATACCTAAAATCCATTCACTATTTTGTGAACTTTCTAAAAAACCATTATGCAATGCCCAGGGACGACCTACCCATCCCTGAGGAAGGGCAGGATCTGTGGTCAAACGAAAACGAGGGTCAAAAAAACCAGCTTGCTTGACTTTTTCAGTTGTCCCATCGTGAGAATTACTATCGACGACGATAATTTCTCTTACTGCATAGCTTTGACGAGTTAAACCCTCTAAGCAAGGTTCAATTCGATTAACCTCATTGAGTGTGGGGACAACTATACTGACCTTACCTAGCAAATCTGGCGTGGGTTCTTGTTTAATCAACGGTGGACGACGAGTTGCTCCTTTCAACAAACGAGCTATAGCAATCATAGTCGCTAGAAGCTGAGAAAGAAAAATAATAAAGGTAACAGTTTCAATAGTTATTAACTTCACTTCACTTTATTTCCTCGAAGGCCAAAAGATTCGGTTGCATTGGTTAAATCATTAGTCCCTTCTAGTTGGGATTTCTTGGGAGTAGACTGGGCTAATTGGTAGAGAATTAGGATTGGTAATACTCCCAAAATTAAACCGATATATATGGGGGTATAAATGCCACTAGCAAGGCTCATAATAGTAGCAAAAGCAAAATTACTCAGATAAATAGCTAGAGGTAATTCTAAGCTTTTGTTATCTATGGTCATCGGTTTAAATCTCCAGATTAAGGTAGCAACACCCATAAACAAAATACTGGTTCCTAACCAACCTGCAAAATTTTGATAGGGCATACCAAAAAAGGCTCCTGGTTGATCCCAGTACCAAAAAGGGACATCAGTCTGGCTCATCGCTGGATCGAGGACAAAATCCCAGGAAGTTAGTAATATGGCTCCGAGGAAAATTGCTCCTAGATATTGATAGGATTGAGAGCTACTCACAGTAGCTAGACTAACACGAGCAATAACATAAGCACTAAAGCCAAGATAAAACCACGATAAAGGAATAGTAACCGGAACTAAACCGGCTATTTTGTAGCCTAAACCACTTAAGTAATGATAGTGACCAAAAGGAAATCCCGTACTAGTGCCTAATAGTTCACTTGTTAAAGAAATGCTAATAGCTGGTAGCATGAACCCTAACCAATGCCAAGTACCCCAGACACGATAGGCATAAATAGATACTGCTATAGTCCCTAAGAGAATATAAATAACACCACCACCAGCCATTGACCAAGCTAGGGCAATTTGTCCGAATTGAGTTAAACGAGTCAAAAATTCAGCATTAGGCAAGACCAATAAAATTCCTACTAAGCCAAAAGCCATAGACAGAATATGAGCAGTTAAAAAACTATTTTCGACAATTAAGGTGTTTTTCATTGAGTTAAAAAAGCTTCTTCTTTAAAACTAATTAATTTGACCAGTAGAAACTAGACTTTAGTTGACAAATTCCATCCTAGTCTATTAGGATTTTTGGGTAACCAAAATTTTATCTTAGTCTATCATATATTTTAGCCAAAAAGATATTGAGAAATCATAAAAATCTTGGTTAAGATTGAGTTTTTTAAAACTTAGGGATAATCTATTATAGTTTGTCGATAAAATTCCGGCATTCCTATATCAAAATATTGTCCTTGAATTTGATAACCTATCATTCCACGATCTTGGGTTAACTTATCTAGACAAGTTGTTAATTGAAATTCCTGTTTATATCTTAAATTTCCCCTGATTTCCTGACCAAGATAATCAAAAATTTCAGGTTCTAAAATATACATTCCAAAAATTGCCATAAATTCATTGTCTTTCATTCCTAAAATATGAAGATGGGATCGAGCATAATCTAAATCGGGTTTTTCAGATAATTGGGTAATCTTTAATAAAGAATTTCTCTCTTGCCAGTTTCCGGTAACTATTCCTGCTTTGTGAATAATTTCTTCTGGCATAATTGTTAAACCTATGGTACTTTGACTGAATTTTTGATAAACATCTATCAATTGTTTTGCACAAGAAAACTCGGTATTTGATCTATAAATATGATCTCCTAATAGTAATAAAAAAGGTTCATTATTAATCCAATCTTGAGTACAATAAACTGCATGACCATAACCTTCTTGTTCTTCTTGAAATAAGAGAGTTATTCTCATTCCTATTTCTTGCAAATATTGACTATACTGTCGGTTTGTTAGAGAAAGTTTCTTAAATAGTTGAGGGATAGGTGGGGTTTTAAAAAAGTCCTCAAACAAACTTTTATCTCGATTTTGAATAATAATACCTATCTCTTCAATTCCTGCACTTAAGGCTTCTTCTACAATCAATAAAATCACAGGTTTAGCCAAACCATCTTGATCTACAATAGGAAAAAATTCTTTTTTAAATGTTTTGCTTGCAGGGAACATCCTCGTCCCAAAACCAGCCGCAGGAATAATGGCTTTTCTCACCTTTTTTTGTCTCATAAAATCAAGAATTTTGCCTATTTTTCTAGAGAACTTATTTGCTTGTTTGAGAAGATTGACCAATTAACCAAAATGCTAATCCGAAAAAAGGTAAAAATCTGAGCCATTTCCTAGATTGATTTTCCTCGATTATATCCCCCAATAAAATTGATTGAAATAACCAAAAAAGAACCAAATCAACAGTAAAAGCAATAATCACTCTGTTATTGGTAAATTGGTCGATTAAATAATCCAATCTCACTGCTAAATTACCCCATTCAGGGCGACCTACAAAAAACCAAATTGTAGCAGTTATTCCTACTAATAAACTAACGGTACCAAAAGAACGAGACAAAACCCAAGAAGATTGATCAATAATATCTTTTTTCCTCGGTGTTTTGAGGCGTAAAATCATGTAAGGAATTAAAAAAACATTGGTAAGGAACATAGCACAAATCCAGAAAAAAAATCGAGGAAGATGACGACCTCTTACATCAGCTAATAGAAGTGGTAAAAACATAAAAATCCACGCTTCGGCAAAATTAAAAATAGCTTCTGAAACAGGGGGGACTAGAGGAGAAATTAGTCCACCAAGTCCCCCCATATTGAGAAAAGGCAAAATAAAGAAAAAATTGAGAGACTCATTCATAATTTCGATGATTGTTTCTGGTTGAATTGCCCAGATCGGGAAACCAGGAACAGGTTGATTAGGAGGTGAAAATAACAAAAGATAGGTATAAGCTAGATAAAACAACCAAAAAATGACAAAGATAAAATTGTTGACAAATAGGGATGATAAAGAAGAATTATCTGATGGTGGTTGTTGGGGATTTTCGAGCATAATTACTTGAAGATTGTTAAAAATAGAAATTTGAGGATGATCAACGTCACAGGATATAGACGGCTCAAAATTAATATAATGTAAATAGATTAACGAGGTCTTGGAAAGTTATGGAATGGTTACAAAGAATTAGTCGGGTTGTCCGATCTCAGATCAATAGCTTGGTCGAAGAAACCGAAGATCCAGAAAAAATACTAGACAATGCTATTGCAGCTATGGAACAAGAATTGATTGCCATGCGACAAGCTTTAGCACAAGCAATAGCAACCAATAAAAGCGCTCAACGACAGTTAGCTCATCACCAAAAGGCTGCTCAAAAATGGTACGAAAGAGCGCAAATGTCTTTAGATAAAGGCAATGAACCTTTAGCTAGAGAAGCCCTAATTAACCGTCAATCTTATCAAACACAAGCTCAAGGTTTAGAACAACAACTCAAGCAACAAAACCAGGTTATCACAAAAGTTAAACAAGATTTGCGAAATTTAGAGCATAAATACGGTGAAGCAAAAACTAAAAAAAGTCTTTATTTAGCTAGACTAAGATCGGCGATGGCTTCCCAAAGGTTACAAGAAATCATGGGAAATCTCCAACCAGGTAGTTCTAGCAGTGTCTTTGAGCAAATAGAAGCCAAAATACTCGAACTCGAAGCCCAATCAGAATTAACTCAAAGTTATAATGTAGATCCCCTAGAAAAACAATTTGCAATTTTAGAAAATCATCACCAGATTGATGAACAATTAACTGATCTCAAGGCAAAAAAATTGGTATCATCAAAGCTTGAACAACCATCAGTCATCAACTCAGAAATAGAAGAAATAAACACCAAAATCGATCAAATATGACCTATTTCTGAATATCCTAACTATAGATTAAACTGTTGCTCTTTTAAACTACACAAAATTTAAGTTAAGCCGAAAATTTAGTCAGCCTTCTTTCTTGGGTGTTTTTGTGCTGAAAACTGGTTATCTAAAAAACGCGCCCTGGAGGACTCGAACCCCCGACATCAGGTTTTGGAGACCTGCGTTCTACCAACTGAACTAAGAGCGCACAGACGAGCGATAACCTAGGGCTATGCTCTTACCGTATCTGATCATATCATAATTTAAGCTTAATTGAAGGAAACTATAACGAGCGATCAAATCGTTGACGAATCCTGGTTGCTTTACCAACGCGATCGCGTAGATAATATAATTTCGCTCGACGTACTTTTCCTCTGCGGACAATAGTAATATCGGCGATACGAGGAGAATGGATTAAAAATACCCTTTCTACCCCGACACCTTGGAAAATTTTTCTGACGGTAATAGTTTCACTGATGCCTCCATTGCGCATGGCAATGACAGTTCCCTCATAGGGTTGAATCCTTTCTTTACCACCTTCTCGAATACGTACACCAACGCGAATGGTATCACCCACATGGATGGTCGGCAAGTCCGTCTTGAGATATTCACTTTCGATCGATTTGATTATTTCTTGGCCTTTCATAACTCACTTTAGCAAAAACTCACAATTTACCATTGTACCTTATTTTTTGTAAATATTCAATAGTAGCCACCAAAATTTAGAATTAGATTTTTTAACATTCTGATACTTAGATATAAGGAATATTGGGGTTACATTGTTTAAACCTATAATTTGTTTATTTTGGACAAATATTAGTGATATTTGAGGGAATTGCGATGTTTAGCATCCCTCCAGAAAATTTCTGACTTATTCCATCAGAAGGATATTTTATTGATGTCAAAATTTTGTAGTTTTCAGGTATTTTAGTGATCGGTTCTCGTTTAATTGGTCCTGTATAGGTGAAAAGTATTGCTTGTCCATTCTCTAATGCTTTTTTATATCGTTTTTCTTCTGAATTTTTAAAATTATGTGATTCGTGCTGGTGAGAATTTGAAGAGACTTGCAACCTTTTATAATCTTCTGATAGATAGGGAATGTCGGAAGTCAGAAGTAAAACTAGCTTGGGACAAGGGTTTAAGATGGTTTTAATAACTTTGGGGAAACTTTGTAAAATCAAATTATTTATTTTACCTTTCTATATTTTTTCTTATTCATAGCATTTTAAAAGGATTTTCTCCAGGCTTTTTTCTAACATTCAACATTTCTGCTACCAAACCTGTGGTTGAAAGTTAGCATCGTTCAAAATGATCACACTTTCTCCTGACTGTGCTAAGACAAATAAACCCTTACGATAGGCATAATTTACTACCTCATTTGTTACTATCATTCCGGCAACTGCTCCTAATGCTTTAACATCCCGATAGCGAGGCATAAATTGTTTAAACTTTGCTAATCTTTCTAGATGTTCATCCACATCTCTTTGAGTTAATTTACTTTTGACTTCAATTAAAATTGCTTCGGTATCATTGACAACTAATAAATCAATTTCTAGACCTCCATCTGGTCTGTTTACTGATACTTCTGCGTGTAATTCATGAATATCAATACCCCTTTCTTGAAATAAACGTATTGCTGTTGGACGCACTTGCCATTCAACAAACTCCCCTAAACGATTACCTAGTTTACCTATTTGTTGATTAACTTGTTGAATTTGTCGTCTAGTTTCTTGATGTTCTTTTTCAGCCTGTTGTCGACTTTTTTCAGCCTGTTGGCGGTCTCTATCAGCCTGTTGTCGACTTTTTTCAGCTTCTTCAGCTTGTTTATCTAGCATTTTTCGGGTTTCTTTTTGTGCTTCGATTAATTCTCCTAATAATTGCCAAACTTCATCGGCAGTAGTAGCCATGATTAATATCTCTTAAATGATCTAATTCTATTTTAACTGTTTTGAGAAAACAAATAAAACATTACCTTCTAATTTTAGATTAAAATAAAATACAAGTTGATAGCTCCTCATCTTTTTGTAAATTCTTAATAGTCCAAATAGCAATGACAACCACTCCTATTTCTCCCCTTTCAACTCCAAAGACCGAATATCCCGACGCTTTAGGACGTTTTGGCCCCTATGGTGGGAAATACGTTCCTGAAACTCTAATGCCGGCATTAAGTGAACTAGAAACAGCCTACAGTCGCTACAAAGATGATCCCCACTTTCAACAGGAATTAAACCAACTATTGCGGGACTATGTAGGTCGTCCCAGTCCTTTATATTTTGCTGAACGTTTAACTGCCCATTATAGCCGTACCGATAACGCCGGCCCCCAAATTTATCTAAAGCGAGAAGATTTAAACCATACGGGAGCTCATAAGATTAATAATGCCCTCGGACAGGTTTTATTAGCCAAACGCATGGGTAAAAAGCGTATTATTGCCGAAACAGGTGCTGGTCAACATGGAGTCGCTACGGCCACAGTTTGCGCTCGTTTTGGTTTAGAATGCGTCATTTATATGGGCATTCACGACATGGAACGCCAAAAATTAAATGTTTTTCGCATGAAACTTTTGGGGGCAACTGTACAACCAGTTACAGCAGGAACGGGAACCCTCAAAGATGCTACCTCAGAAGCCATTCGAGATTGGGTAACTAATGTGGAGACAACCCATTATATTCTAGGATCGGTAGCTGGTCCCCATCCCTATCCTATGATGGTTAGAGATTTTCATCACGTTATAGGCCTTGAAACTCGTCGCCAAAGTATGGAAAAATGGGGATGTTTACCTGATATTCTTCTTGCTTGTATTGGAGGTGGTTCTAACGCGATGGGACTATTTTATGAGTTTGTCAAAGAGTCTTCTGTCCGGTTAATTGGAGTAGAAGCAGCAGGAGAAAGTATTATTTCAGGAAAACACGCTGCTACCCTGACTCAAGGTCGTCCTGGGGTCTTACATGGCGCTATGAGTTATTTATTACAGGATACCGAAGGACAG
>DLXW01000143.1 GCA_003448685.1 Cyanothece sp. UBA12306 | reverse complement strand
AGGTAACTGCCTCAAGACGATGGAAGCACATACGAATAGGGTTCGCTCAGTTGCTTTCCGTCCTGATGGGAAGCTCCTAGCCAGCGGGAGTGACGATCAGACGATTAAGCTTTGGGATTTAAAGACAAGTATGCCAGGGACAACTTTCAGAGCACCTAGACCTTACGAGGGGATGAAAATTACAGGAATTAAAGGTTTAACTCAATCTCAAAAATCGGTTCTTATTGCTTTAGGAGCAATAGAATGATACAGGTAGTTTGGGATTCAAATTAGTAAAGGTAACGACGAATTTGCAATGCAGAAAAACGAAACTTTTATGCCGCCTATTGACATACCAATAGCAGTTGATTCAAAGGTTGCAGAGCTTTCCCTCAAAGTTCCACCCCACTGGCATCAAAGAGCTCTCTACTTAGGAATTGATGGAGCAAATGCCTGGATCGATGTAGTCAGAAGTAATAACTACTTGTTACCTGCCGATCGAGAACAACTGAAGAATCAGATAGTATCTGTCACTCGTGGTCTCTCCGTAAAAACCTTTATTTCATTTGGATCTGGCGATGCCGAGATGGACAAGGAGATCACCATCAATTTAACGAGAGAAAATGTAGCTCCCATCTACATTCCTGTAGACATTAACAATAAACTCCTAAGAAGAGCTATTACGATTCTTTCTAATTATACTTCAGTGCCCCTTGGAATTCTAGGCGATTTCGAGGACGGCTTCCAATTCGTCTCCGATCAGCTTGGGCAATATGTCCAGTTACCCATCCTCGCAGCACTTCTGGGAAATACACTGGGAAACATCGAGGGCTACGAAAAACACTTCCTCACTCAATTGAAGAACTGGCTCAACCCAGGAGATTTTGTCCTTCTTGACGTAACGATAGTAGATGAAAAGTGGACCGAGTTATCTGATATTCGACTGTCTCATGCTGGGCATTTCGACGAAATGCGCCGATTTTATGCAAAAGGCTTGAACCGTCAGAGTAGAATTCCCCCCGAAGAGTTTCTCCTTCACTATGAAGAAAGAGTGACATTTGAACCCGACTATACCGATGTTCCGTATGCCCATGCACTTAACGTAGTAGATTTGCCTACCCACACAACAATCTTGAGCTTGAGAAGGTATCGATGGGAAAATTTCCTGTCCTGGCTTACAGATGAGTTCGGTTTTGAAGTAATTGCTGAACAAAGATTCTACTTCGCAGGTGAGCACCGCGGTGCTGGAGCAGTACTATTAAGATGTTAGTCGATGGTGGAAGTAAGTTATATTCGTATTCCACAAAAGCTGAATATTGTGGAATAGGTTCTATCTGATTTAATTGTCGGGTCGCTCAACGGTTACTCACATACTATATAAACACTTCAACAGAAAGCGTTAGAAGCAGACTTTTTTACAGTCTAGATTTTGACAGAGAGTTTTTCTGTAGAGTCTATTCTTTCAGCAAGTGTTGTGGCTGCCACGGCGGAAACTTTAGCTAATGATTCAGATGGGAGGGTTTTGATCTTTCTCAAGATTTGCTCCAAAGGATCTTCTGTTGGTAATTCTCCTTCTAATAGATAGGCTTCAAGTTCCTCCAGAGTCCATGCCTTTAAACGAGCTAACTTGCCTAAATTTTCTGATTCTGGATAGACACGAGCAGATTCCCAAACCGAAATAGTGGAACGATCTACTCCCAACTTCCTAGCAAACTCACCTTTGCTAAGAGAACCACGTAATTCTTTTACTAAAGCAGATAATCGTTGGGCTTTGTCGTTCATAACGCTGTTATGGGGCGAGAATAGGAAGGAGTTACTGAATCACCAGAGATAGTATTCCTCTACAGTCAATGAAAAGAGAGGCATTTTAGCTTTACGGCTAAAACTTCTGATATGATATTATTTAAGTGTGAATGTAAACAAGCAATTTGCAGAATTTATTATCGTTTTTATGTATTCCACACCCCCATATCATAACCCAATATCCACCAGTCAGGCAAAATCCCCATAATTTTGACCTGTCAAAATATGCAGTTTAGTCAGAATAGGTAAATCTGGTGGGAGACCTCTGAGAAATTTATCGGTTTAAATTCTTGAACTCTTGAACTCTTGTTCTAATTGTCCCGATGCGGTTGCTTACCAGGCAATCTAATCCCCAAAAGTGCCACCAAACACTTAACAAAAATTACTTTTATTTTAACAAGAATTTACTGATTCAATAACGCAGAGAGTTTCTCCCGCCTACAGGGAGAAAAATCTTATGCACACGAATCAACCCCAAATCAACGTCTTATCCCCCGCCTCGCCAACGGCCAAAGCCTTCGTTAAATTATTTCCCCATCGTTGGGACTTTATCGAATCGGAGGCTTCTCGCGTCAACTGGCGCACCGTCAATCGCTACTACCTCCAATCGCTCATCCTTTGGCAAAGGTATTGCGACCCCGACATATTGCTAGGGGTAAGGTTTGGCAGAGAAACCAGCTACGGGATGTTCGACATTGACATCCACAGTCTCTACCATCCTTATAACGATGAACAGGCCTTTAAAAACCTGCTAAGGGTCCTAGAAGAACATGGGTTGTGTAAGTACATCATCGTGCGTTCTTCCGACAGCGAAGGGCTTCACATATACTTCTTCTTCCCCGAACCTCTCAACAGCTTTAAAGTAGCCTGCGCTCTCAAATATGCAGTAATGCAGGAAGGTTACAAAGTTCAACAAGGCATCCTCGAAATCTTCCCCAATCCTAAACAATACGCCAAAAAAGGCTTTTCCCATTACAACGGCCACCGCTTACCCTTACAAAAAGACAGCTTCCTTCTAGACGACGACTATCAGCCCTACTCCAATAGCATTGAGACCTTTGTCCGCCTTGCCCATGAAACCGCAGCGCAGCAAGACATCGAAACATTCAAAAGTCTGCTTCCCATGGCCCGTCAGTGGTTTACAGATACCAAGGGGCAGTACATCAACAAAGGCAGCGTCTCCCATACCGCCGCTCGGTGGCGTGCCGACACAGAATACCTGATAGCCGAAGGATGGACAGGCTACGGGCAAACCAACGAGATGCTCAAAGAAATCGGCAAATATGGCCGTGTTTTCCTCGGACTGGCCGGAGACGACCTGTGGCAGAAAATGCTAGAAATTGCCCAAGGCTGTCCAGGTTATGAAACATGGTGTCGCCACCAACACGAAATAGAAGAACGTTGTCGTAGTTGGGCAAGAATAATAGAACCCTACTGGATACCGCTTTATAGCGACCCAGAGCGGCAAGAAACCTATGGGCAAATGATGGAACGGGGCATTAAGGCAGCAGCCAACGACATTAATAAAGAACGCAACCAAAATGCCACCGAGCGGATTATCGCCGCCGTTAAACATATTGTCGAAGAATGTCAGGAGCTCCCCATTAGGGTGACCCAGTGGCTCAAAGCCCTACAAGAAGCTACCAAAAAGCTCTTTGGCATCACCGTTAGCGAAGCTACCCTACGTCGTCGGGAGAATCTGCCCTACTGGCATCCTAAACATCGAGATTGGACGGAGGACTTAGAAGTCATCACCATTCCCCCTGATGTCCTGCGGGGTTCAGATACAGGAGAGCTCCCCCCAGAATCTGACGAAAGCCAAAACACAGAAGCTCAAACTCCTGATGTTTCCCTGAACGAAACCATTACCCCAACACCAGATCCTGCCCCCCAAAAATCTGAGCAAATTCCCCAGAAATATACTACAGATATAATACGAACAGAGGTCAGGCCAGAAGAGCCTCAAGACTTTTACGCCAGACCCCCCCTTGTAACACAGCCAAGGAACGAAAAACTGGGAAAAATCGCCCCTCAAGCCAGGGAGACAGAAAAAGGGCTAGAATCAAGTCCTGATCAGCAAGACAGCGATTTACGCCAGACCCCCCCCTATATGAAGGGTTTGTGTGTCCCCGATTTATCGG
>DLXW01000248.1:6385-12755 GCA_003448685.1 Cyanothece sp. UBA12306 | reverse complement strand
GAAGTGCGGAATGTGGGTTGTAATAAGGGAGGACGGGATTCTTGTTGAGTTGCCATACGCTGTAGTAACCGTCTAGGCCAATCATAACTAGAAGGTAAACCCCCATTAATTTCAGACGCTACTATCTGAACAATTCGCTCACAACCAGTATAAAAATTGTGTAATTTTAGGGCTAAACTTTCATAAAATATACTGGTTAATTGAGGATATAATTCCACCTGTTGTTGAACTTGTTTTATTTCTGCTTCTAGTCTCTCTAATCTCATTAATTCATTTTCAATGTCTATAGTTAATTCTAGTATTTTACTCGCTGATATCTGATTCATAAAGACATTCTCCTGTTTCTAGTCCACGCTGCAAAAAATAGGGTTCTAAAGCTTCTAAGGGTTTTAAATCTATGGGAAAATTACTAAGAGAATTAACCCTGGCTAAAACCATAAAATAATCTTCTGGTGGAATACCACTAACTGCTAAATCAATATCGGATTTTTCAGTAAAATTTCCTTTGACTAATGAGCCAAACAAAATAATTTTTTTAACTCTAAATTCTTCCTGTAAAATCTTGACAATTACTTCTAGATTTTGACGAGCTTGTTTTGATAGATACTCGTTTTTATTTTGCTGTTCAATAAGACGTTTTTGCCAGTAAACTATGTAAGGATTATTAGGTTCCATGGTGTGATCGTCTCCATAGATCTAGATTCTAGCACAAAGCTATCCCAATCTAGTGAAACAAAAACTTACTTTCTAGGTAAAATTAATTAACAGTACTAGGTTATATAGAGTATGAAGTTTTCTCCTCTTTTAAGCATTACTATTCCTGCTTACAATCGTCCTAAGTGGCTACAAAGGGCATTGCTTTCTATTACAACTGACAATGGGGAATTATGTCAAGATATTGAAATTATTGTTACTGATGATTCATCAAATTCAGCTTGTGGAGAAATAACCCAGCAAATTCTCGAAAATTGGCCAGGTAAATGGCAATATAAAGCTAATAATCCTCGTTTAGGTATGGCGCAAAATTGGAATCATGGAATTGAATTAGCTTCGGGAGATTATGTCCTAATTCTTCATGATGATGATTTTTTATTACCTGGATCTATTGAAAGTATTCTCCAGGTTATTCAAGAGACAAAACAACAATATTCGGTTCTTTTATTTGGAGTTAATGTAGTTAATGAAAGGGAAAAAGTTTTGAAAAAGCAATCTTTTAAAAATCGACAATATTTAAGTAAAAAGTCGGCATTAATTAATCTTTTATCTAATTCTTCGTTTGTTAGATTTCCAGCAATAGTGATGCAAAGAATAGTTTTTGAAGAAGTGGGTTATTTTAATCCTCAATGGGGAGAACCAACGGATATTGAGATGTGGATTCGATTATTTAGCCGTTATGGAGTTTGCTGCATCCCAGTAATTACTTGCGCTTATACAGTGCATTCTCAAGCTTTAACAATGGGGGTATTTAATGAAAATACAGTCAATACATTAGTCGGATTTTTTCATCGAGTTGATGAACTTAATTTGTTAAGTTTATCAGAGT
Source organism: Cyanothece sp. UBA12306 (assembly GCA_003448685.1). Classification (GTDB taxonomy): domain Bacteria; phylum Cyanobacteriota; class Cyanobacteriia; order Cyanobacteriales; family Microcystaceae; genus Rippkaea. The sequence goes on along the minus strand of DLXW01000248.1, from coordinate 11,212 downwards.
TAAAACAATGTCAAGCTATGTTTTTTCATCAATTTATTTTAGCTGGTGCTTTTCGCTACTTAAGACGAGGTAAATTACTAGAATTTCATCAAATAATGGACTTATTTAATTTACCGAACATTCAACCTTTATCCTGTCCCCTAAGATGGTTGTTAATTAGATTTTTCTTAGAAATTGTTGATCGATATTATCATCTATTATAAATACCTGATTAACAATCAAACAAAAAGTTAATTATTTGAGCATATTCAACTATCTATTTTAATTCTAAAGTCTTGATATTTTCTAGTTAAATGAGGACTATAGCAAGGATCATGATCAATATATTTATTCCATTTATTTTTGATATATTCAATTTCTTTGTTCAATATATTTTGCTTTTCGAATGTATTCTCAAAGCCTCTAGTTTTAGACTCATAATGATAAAGTTGAACCTGAGGTAAATAAACATTTCGATATCCACTTTCAAGAAATTTTAAACATAAGTCTACATCATTAAATGCTATTGATAATTGCTCTTCAAATCCGCCAACTTTTTGAAACACTGTGGTGCGACACATCAAACAAGCAGCCGTTACTGCTGAATAGTTATTGATTGTTTGAATTTGATTAAAATGCTGATTAGAGGCTTTAGAAAAATGCTTGTAACAATGATCAGCTAATCCTGTGAGCCCGATAATAACTCCTGCGTGTTGAATAGTATTATCAGGATAAAGCAATAACGCACCTACTGCTCCAATAGATGGGCGTTGGGCTTGTTCCACCATAGCAGTTATCCAATCCTCTGTAATTATTTCTATATCATTATTTAAAAATAATAAATAATCTCCTTGAGCAAACTGGACAGCATAATTATTAATTTTAGAATAGTTAAATGGACTATCATAACCATGTACATTTAAACGTTTAGGTTCTTTGTTCTGCCATTTTTGAATTATTTCTAAAGCATAGTTTTCAGTGCTATTATTGTCAATTAAAACAACTTCATAGTTAGGATAATCTGTTTTTGTGAAAATTGAATCGAGACAACAATCTAGAATCTTTCCTAAATTTTTAGTAGGAATAATAATACTGACTAGTTTATGATTTTTGATTTCATAGCGAACTATATAATTATTGGCAATTGTCGGCATAACTTTACCAGATTCTCCACGCCTTTTAATGGCTTCTGCTAAGGCTTTTTTAGCCACACTAGGATCATGATTTTTATTATGAATACTTTTTAATATTGAAGTAGAATAAGTACGGGAATGATAAATAATTTTAGGTATATGATATATTTGGTTAGTTTTTTCAGTCAATCTTAATACTAAATCATAATATTTTGCTCCTTCAAAATTCATCCTAAATCCGCCAATTTTATTAATTAATTCTCGCCTATAAACTGCGAGATTACCAGTATACATTCTAGATAAAAAACTATCGGGACACCAATCAGTTTTAAAAAAAGGATTTTTGAGCAAGTTTTTCTCAGAAATATTATCTTCATCGGAGTATATCATGTCAGCCATAGGATGTTTATTAAGTGTTATTGCTACTTGATATAAAGCATCAGGACTAAGCAAATCATCATCATCTAAAAAAGTGATAAATTCTCCAATAGCTATTTTACTAACTCTATTTAAAAACGTAACAATAGATTCGTTGTTCGAATAATCAATTATTTTAATGCGAGAGTCTTTTTGTGAATATTCTTGTAAAAAAGATTTAATTTCAGGATCGATTAAAATCTTATTACTAATATATAATTCCCAATGAGAATAAATTTGATTAATAATAGATTCAATAGTAGCTTTGAAATAAGTTATTTGAGGTTTATGACTCTCTAAAATAACACTAATTACTGGTTTATTTTTAAAACAAATAGCCGTTTCAGACATGAGTTGAAAATCAGCTTTCCTGGGATGGTTTTTTAAAAGCCAAAAATAGTAATATGAATCTGAAGAAAAAGGTATTTCATCTAAAAATTTTGTCATTTTAAGCAAATAACTTAAAGCTGACAAAATAGTATGTGTTATAATTTTTTTTAATTGACGAAATAATAATAATAAATTATAGGAAAAAATTGTTAAAAAACAAGATTTTATAATTGCTTTTACAATACCTTGTATAGCTTTTTTATTTTGGTATTTTTTTTTTATTTCTGGACTTAAATTAGAATGAGACATAATGCTAAATTCATCAAAATAAATCTACATTTATTGTTTCAAAGTAAACTATTAGGTTACTTGACAATAGTCTTGATTTGCTTTAGAATACTTGAGGGAAAAATCCATCTCAATAAAGTAATAATAACCATTTTAATGTAAGGTTTAATAAAACAAATTATGGAAAATTGCCCATAAAAAATTTGACAAAATTTCCAGTAAGAATAGGGATAGAAATTAGACTTAGGAGAATTGAGAATTTCCCACCGTTTTTTCATAGGAATAGAACCCAATAACCATTGCTTTTCTAAAAAGTTAAATTCACAAACTGCCGTTGCATTACCTAGGGTTTCTAATTGAAAACCGACTTGCTTAGCTTGCCAAGTATAAACAACATCTGCTGAAGTTTGAGGGAATTTATCTGAATCAGGAAAACCAATTTTATCGACGACAGATCGAGGTAGACAAACTAAATTACCATTCATACAATCACACTCAATAATTTGATTAGGGGCAGCAGATAATTGCTGAAGAGAAAGAAACTTTTTTTTCTGTCCTCCATAGGTAGGAATTAATAATTCAGCAGTTGCATAACATTGACCTGAAACTATTTTATGAGAAAATTTGTCACAAGAAGAAACTAGGGAGAAGATAGTTTTTTGACTAGGTAATGTATCATCATTTAACCAAATAAAATATTCTGCTCCTTGTTGATAAGCGTATTCCATTCCTTTTTTGATTGCTCCAGTCCACCATAAGTTACCGTCTCCAGCTAAAATAACAACCTCTGGATAAAGAGACTCAATAGCTTGAGTTGTCCCATCTGTTGAACCATCATCAATGACAATAACATGATAACGTTGTAAATCTCCGTTTGTTTCTAAGGTTTTCAAGCAGTTAAGAGTGGTTAACTTCCGGTTATGTACTGGAATAATAATGTAAACTGGTTCTTTGCTAAAATCAAAATTCATATGAAAATAAATAATTTAATTTCCTAAAATTTGTGAATATAACTTAATATATCTTTGTGCTTGAAGTTTCAGAGGGTATTCTTCAACGGCGATATTTCGGCAATTTTTAGCCATCTTTTCCCTTAATTCACTATTTTCTAATAGCTCAATTATTTTTTGCCCAAAATCTTGAGCATTATCAGGTTCAGCAAGACATCCTGTGACCCCAGGACGTACTAAGTCGGGAACTCCTCCTACATTAAAAGAAATCATGGGTGTACCGCAAGCCATACTTTCTTGTAATACCAAAGGTAAATTATCAGCACGGGTAGGAACAATAAATAAATCAGCAGCAGAATAAGCAATAGATTTTAGGAGATCGCCACTGACATAACCTAGATTAATAACAGGTATTCCCACGGTATCCCCAATTATTTCTCCTCCTTCTCCCAGGGTTATAAGAATGGTTGCTTTTTTCAATGATTCAGGTAATTTATTAAGTGCATCTATGAGCAAATCTCCTCCTTTACGGCGATCACTAAGACTCTGTGCAACAAACATTAATACTTTTTTATTATTAGGAATGCCTAAAACAGATTGACATTTTTGTTGTTCAAGAGGTTGATAAGCTTGTGTATCTATACCGTAGGGAATATGTTCAACAATAAAGTCTTTAAATATACTTTTTTTAGCTTGCTCTGTTAGCCATTTACTTGGGCAAACAATGGTTAAACTGGAACGATTGTAAACCCATTTTTTTAGTCTCCATTCTAGTCTAGTATTATCAAATCCTGTACTGGGTATGGTATCTAAGTAGGGACATTTTCCGCAGCCAATTTTCCAGCGATCGCAGTCATAACTATAGGCACAATGTCCGGTAAAACTCCACATATCATGGAGAGTCCATACAGCCGATTTATTTTTAGTTAAGGTTGCAAGAGCTAAGTAATTAAAATAGTCTCCATGAAGGTTATGAAAGTTAATAATTTCACTCTCTTGATAGAGAGGATGGTTAGGAAAGTTAAAACTATTAATAACACTAATATTATTTAAGCCTAATCGCCATGCAAGTCGAGACATTAAGTTTTCAGGACTGCGTAAACGATTAATAATTGCCACCCTATCACTACTGGTTTTTTTGGATTCAACTAACATCTTCGAGTCAACTTCTTGCTCTAATAATCCTTGATGAAGTCGATAGGATGCGATCGCGGCTCCCCCTGAAATATCCGAATAGTTAATCTGGAGAACTTTCATGATCTTAACAATAATTTTTTGATAATTTTTTTAGTATAAACTATAGCAAAACTCATCCCATTTCTCAGGGGAAACCAAAATTTTGAATTGGCTTCCATTTTTCTAAGTTGTTGCCAATCAAAGTTTATTTGAGCAACTTTTTTATATATTATAATATGATTGGCTTCACAAGTTCCCTTATTTATTAATCCCATTTTATGAGCAAACTGATCAAACGTAAAACGAAAATGAAAAGTCGAGGGAAGGTGACATTTAATTGAAGGATAAAAATGATTAGCAATGATGAGGTAGCCATTAAGCTTGACTGATTCAATCATTTTAGCTAGTAAATCCAATGGATCATTAACGTGTTCTAACACATCAGTGCTAATTAAACAATCATAGTCTGTTGTCAAAGAATTAACAAAATTAATATTTTTATATTTCTGGGTTTTTAGCTGAGCATATTGAGTGGGATATGGTTCATAAATATC
>DLXW01000248.1:0-6204 GCA_003448685.1 Cyanothece sp. UBA12306 | reverse complement strand
ATCAATTATAATTTGAGAATTTTTTTCGGCAATTATGCTATCTAAAATTCCTATTCCTCCGCCAAAGTCTAAAATTTTATTGAAGTTCATTTTAATCACCCAAGATGCAATTGCTTCACGGTGTTGTAGTGATAATTCATGGTTTTCAATAAAAATACCATTTAATATCCAAACTGGATGTTGATAATATTGAGCAATTTTTTCTGAATTAGGATGGGAATTATCACATTCTAATTCATCCCAAACCCGATCCATTATTTTCCATATATCTTCGAGTTCTGGGGGATCATTGTGGGAAAAAGTAAGTAAACGATTGATTTCTTGTTCTTCTGCTGGGGATAATCCTTGTGTATCAAATTTCATTTTAAAAATCCTAAAACTGTTAGTTTAGTATTCCTGTGTTTTTATTGTTCTGAGTTGATAACCTCAGTTTTCCATTGTAATTTTGGGGCAATAACTCCTGGCCATGGTTCTGGGAAAGATGAACCATGATGAATACTTTTTTCGACAAATAAACTCAAAAATTCTTGATTCTCAATTAAAACTTTGATCCCTGGACAGTCAACACAAAATTGAATAAAATAGACTCCAGCATTTAATAAACAAGGATGAATTAGACAAACAGTACGATATAAACCTGGTTTTGAAGGTTGAGTACGAGCATCATGATCAGTTGAAGTAAAAGCAACAATTCCTTCTGTATTAACAACTCTTATAACTAGACGCATTCCCCAAATTGTCTGAAACATTTGATAATTTATTTCTATTTGGAGAGCTTGTGTTGGATCTAAATGACTTTTAACTAGGTTATCAGTTCCCAATAAACGTATAGATATGAGGCGCATTTCTACCCCACCTGGGGCTTCCGTTGGCTCCTTCCAATAGATTTCCCCACTATCCACTCCTTTTCCTTGACTAGAAGTTAAATAAGAATCTATTACTTCCGAGGTTAATCCTTGTTTAACTAAACACCCTTTAGTCAATAAAATAGCTGAATTACACAATGATTTTATGGTTCCCATATTATGACTAACAAATAAAACTGTCCGTCCTTCTTTTTGTGCAACATCTCCCATTTTTCCTAAACACTTTTTTTGAAAAGCAGCGTCTCCCACTGCTAAAACTTCATCTACTACTAAAATTTCTGGTTCTAAATGAGCAGCAACAGAAAAAGCTAACCTAACATACATCCCCGAAGAATATCGCTTTACAGGAGTGTCTAAAAATTTCTCTACTTCGGCAAAAGCGACAATTTCATCAAACTTTCTTTTAATCTCTGTTCTTGTCATTCCCAAAATTGCTCCATTGAGATATATATTCTCCCTTCCTGTTAATTCTGGATGAAAACCTGTTCCTACTTCTAATAAACTAGCAACCCGTCCCCTTAAAGAGATCCTTCCTCGGGTGGGTTCAGTAATCTGGCTTAAAATCTTTAATAATGTTGATTTACCCGCACCATTACGTCCAATAATCCCAATAGCTTCTCCTTGCTTTACTTCAAAGGAAACATCTTTGAGTGCCCAAAATTCTTCTTGATCCTTGCGGGTACTAGACTGGGGATTTTGAAAAGATTTCCAGATAGATTTTACCCCATTAGCAATTACATCGCGCAAGGCAACGTAGCGCAATTTTTTCTCAACCTGATGGCGAATAATATACTTTTTTCCGAGATTTTCAACCTTAATAATGGTATCTGACATAGAAATAATTTACTTAAAACTCTCCTTTCGTAAAATCTTGTCTACCCAGTCAATTTTACTGAATTTTTTACTAATTTATACCTCTTAACTGACAAATCTTTACATTTCCCTCAACTTTTAAGCTTAATTTTTCCTAAGTTTTTCGAGAAAAATTTCAATATCTTGGAAGCAAATTGCTCGAGCCATTGTTGAATTTTGGTAATAAAATCTTGACGTTCTTGCTCTAATTGTAAACAGCGATCGCTGATAATTTTATCTAATTTTGCAGTAGAAAAATGTTTCATAATCATATACCTAGATCAAAATTCAAACAATCAATAAAGCTTAATGGATCTAACTAACAAATTTGTGAGGAAATATTGAGATTTTGTCTGATTAAAGTCAGGATTCGCTATGCTCACAATAGAGACATTACCCAGTTATCATGAAAAATCTTCAGTCTCAGACAAGGCAATTACTAGCCGATATTCGGGCCCCCCATCAGTTTCGCTGGTTTAATCTACCTAATCGACATAGATATCGCATTCTTATCTTACTCCTAAGTGACTTAATTGGCTTAGCCTCAGCTTGGTCAATAGCCCGTTATTGGAATCAATTCTATTCTCCGATCCCTTCTGAATTAGTCTGGTGGACTTGGCTGGGAATGCCGAGTTTATTCTGGATATTTGGGATAATTACCCTCATATTTTTTGCCTATGGTGGTTTATATAGCCCTTCTCCTCGCAGTCAAAATTATGTACGCTCAGCTAAGATTATTAGCCTAGTTTATTTATTATCTTTAGTGGTTAGTTATTTCTATAATCCTAAACTCGATCCACCGCGATCGCTATTTTTTACTGCTTGGGTTGGTAGCGTAGTCCTTGTTTTAGGATTCCGATTATTAATTACCTTAATTTTAGGTCAAGTATACGCAAAACAAAAGCAAGTATCTGTTTTTCTCATTGCTAGTGCTTCTCGCTTAAAGAAACTATCCAAGGTTTTAGAAAAACGCTCTTGTTATAAAATCGTCGGGGTTGCCTTAGCCTCGACTGCTAATAGTCCTACCACATTACAGGCTATTTTGCGTTCAAAAGCTGTGGAAGTGCTGGCCGAAGATTTACCACAAACAGCCTTAGCATCAACCTTATATTGGAATTTACGCCGTTCTCAAATCGCTTTACGATTATTACCATCGAGTCGAGAAATTCTTTATCGTCGAGGGGTTCCTGAAATTTTTGCTGGACTGCCCACTTTACGGGTAGAAACTTCGTTAATGGTAGGCTGGGATTATCGGATTAAGCGTTGGCTAGATTTTATGGGTGCTTTAGTCGGCATAATTCTCTTATCTCCTGTATTTTTAGGAGTGGCTATTCTCATTCAATTGTCTTCTCCAGGCCCTGTGTTTTTCTGTCAAGAAAGAATTGGTTTACATGGTAAAGTTTTTCAGATGTGGAAATTTCGTACTATGGTTCCTAATGCGGCTCAATTACAGGCACAATTAGAAGCACAAAATGAATCAGAAGATGGGGTTTTATTCAAAATAAAACATGATCCTCGAATTATTCGCTTTGGTCATTTTATGAGAAAAACTAGCATTGATGAATTACCCCAACTATTTAATGTTTTAATGGGACAAATGAGTTTAGTGGGACCTCGTCCCTTACCCTTACGGGATGTGGAACGTTTTGAGGAATGGCATCATGTTCGCCATCAAGTATTACCCGGAATTACAGGATTATGGCAAATTTCGGGGCGATCTGACATCGAGGATTTTAGCGATGCTGCTCGTTTGGATTTATACTATATTGATAATTGGTCATTAAATTTAGACTTAGATATTTTGATTGAAACTATTAGAATTGTCATCTTTAGAAAAGGAGCTTATTAAGTACAATGAATGATCAAATTATTTTTGTTGCTAAAGTCTTAATTATTTCCTTATTTTTATCTATTTTAATTAAGTATGGAGGACAATCAATAGAGATTTCTCCTACTGCTTTAAATGCCACCTTGGCTATTACTATTCCTCCTGTATTAATGGCATTAACTTTGCTTTGGAGGCTAATAATTAAACAGAAAGTCGAGAGTTAATCAAGGGATCACTTAAAGATGAAGTTTTCTCAATGGCTTGGCTTTATTTTAGTAGTAGTTTTCTGTTATATTTTGTGGAAAATCAGACAATTGCTACTCTTATTTTTTACGGCAGTTGTGATTGCAAATAGCTTAAATCATTTAGTTAAATGGTTTCAGAAACAAGGAATAAAACGCAGTTATGGTGTATTACTTGCCATTGGTTTTTTACTGATTGCTATAGCTGTTTTTGTCGGTATAATTATCCCTCCCTTTGCTGAACAGTTGCCAGAATTGATTAATTTAGTTCCCCAGGGAATCGAACAATTGATCATAAAACTGAGAGAGTTAGCATCTAAAATAGATCCTGAACTTTTGCAAAGGTTACCAACTACCCAACAATTAATTCAACAATTAACGCAACAACTTCAACCCTTAGTCAACCAAATTGCAGGTCAAGGTTTATCAGTATTTTATACCACTTTAGCTATTCCTTTAAGCCTACTTTTATTATTAGCACTGACCGCAATGTTATTGGCTAATCCTCAACCATATCGTCAAGGATTTATTCGTTTATTTCCTTCATTTTATAGAAAAAAAATTGATGCCATATTAATACAATGCGATGAATATTTACAAACCTGGTTAATTAAGGTTTTATTTCAGATGATAATTTTTGCTATCTTGAGCTTTATCAGCTTGTTAATTTTACAAATTCCTTTAGCTTTAGCTCAAGCAATGTCAGCAGGTATTCTCGCTTTTATTCCCAATATTGGTTTATTATTAAGCCTTATTCCTCCCATATCTATTGCTTTACTAGAAGCACCATGGAAATCTATTTTTATTACTATTTTGTATATTGTAATTCAGCAAATAGAAAGTAATTTTTTAGATCCTTTAATAATCAAAAAAAAAGTTGTTTTACTGCCAGCAATAGTTCTTTTATCACAACTTTTTTTTACAATAATTTTTGGATTTTTAGGATTTTTTCTAGCCTTACCTTTAGCAGTTGTCTGTAAAGTTTGGATTAAAGAAGTTTTAATTAAAGATATTTTAGATGTTTGGCAAGAAGACTCTTAACCAAGCCAGAAGTCAGTAGAGTCCCAATAATATTAAACCTCTAAATAAGTTATTTTTAAAACGAAATATTTATGCCCATTTACTTAATTTACAAACTAGATTAATATTGATATTATTTCTAAATAAACTTATATGCAAAAAAAAATGAAATCAGGTCATATTCGGCTTAATAAGGCTACTGGAGAATGGGTTATTTATGCACCAAGTCGTCGCAAACGGCCCCAAGATTTTCAAAAACAGAGTCAGAATAAAGACTCTAGAATCAATCATCAGAACTCTTGTCCATTTTGTCTAGATAGAATAATCGAGAAAGAACCGATTATTCTAGAACTTGTTCATCCTAAAAATAACCATTGGCAAACAAGAGTTATTGCTAATAAATTTCCTGCTCTAACCACTCTAGAAAATCCTCAAAGAAACCTAGAGGGGATTTATATGACTATGCCTGGTTATGGTTATCATGAAGTTGTTATTGAAAGTCCCGAACATCAACAAACCATTGCTACGATGTCAGTAGAAGAAGTGGAAATTTTAATTGAAACCTACCATCAAAGATATCTAAAATTAATGGAAGATTCCAGCACAATGATGGTGATTATTTTTCGTAATCATGGTCAAAGTGCGGGAGCTTCTTTACATCATCCCCATTCCCAAATTATTGGAACAGGAATTGTTCCTAGTCATCGTCGTTGGCAAGAAGCAGAAGCTCAAAGATATTTTGATTATTGGGGACGGTGTGTATATTGTGATATTTTAGCTTTTGAAAAACAAGAACAACAGCGTATAATTCAAGAAAATGATTTATTTGTTGCTTTTGTACCTTTTGCGGCTGAAGTACCTTGTGAAATCTGTGAGTAATTTTATAATTCATAAATAAAGTTAAAAATTACTCTAATTTCTGAGATTTTAATTCTAATAGTCCAACAGTACCGACAAAAAAAGTGTAAATGCCATACTTGAGAGGATTTTTGTCATTTAAAACAGCATAATATCCGGCTATAATTCCCTCAATTACATGAGCAGTAACTGCAAAGCGTTCTACCCAAAAAATCCCTTGAAAACCATCAGAAATTTTTAAGCCAATAAAGTTCAGATAAAGGTTGTATAATTCCCAAATAATGGCACCAGAAATTAAAATTGTAGAAAGGACTTTGATTAAATTAAGATAGAAAGTAGGTAGTTGCAGATTTAATAACTTCGATTGTAAATTAACCATATTCTATTATTATTTATTAATTACAATTGAGCAAAGCCCCATTGATTACATTGATTGTAATTTTGGGGCTTTTCCAAGTTGATACCGAGAGATTATTCTAAATAACTTGTTCGACTTCTGCAATTTCAGGAATCATTTCTCTTAAACGTCTTTCAATTC
>DLXW01000361.1:38073-42981 GCA_003448685.1 Cyanothece sp. UBA12306 | reverse complement strand
GTTGAAGTCCGATCTTCCCCCATAGTAAGCAGTTGTTACTTTTAAGCCTCCTAATGCCCCTCTTAGACGAATTAGGGGATTTTTGGCGTAATAAAATTCAAAGGCATTTTGTAGAGGATTACCTCCTCTACCACCAACAGGTGCGTAAATTTGGATATCTCGCCAAGAAAAAACCAGTAAAGTAGGCTTAAACTGATCAATACAATTATCCAATGATTTTTTAAAATCAAGAGGCGCAATTGTACCTAAATCAAATATTTTTTGCTCAATCTCAGGAAATAGTTTATGAACATGATCGGATAGATAAACTACTCCAATGGGAAAAATTGGGTTACAGGGTAGCCGAACATAGAGAATACGCTGTGACATTATTAAATCTTTGTTAAATCTACTAGACGTAAGTCAAATTTTAGGTTTGTGTTAGGGTTAATCGCTCAATTCAAGTTAGAGTAAGCGATCCCAGCCTTCTGTGGGAAATCTTATTGTCTGATGACCTCTAAAGATATCCTGTAATATATCTTAAACTTTATTCAGATTATTGACATAAAATTAATTGTAAGTCAATGGGAGTATGTCTGTGTATCGTGTCAATATATAGTCTAAAAGAGATTATTTAACCAAAATAAATTTTCTTTTCTTTCTTTTTGTTATTAATTGACTTTTTTTCCTTCAAATAGCTAATATTGTCACATATTACCCTCTGTCGCCTGGTGTATTTATGAGAAAAAAAAATTTAATGTAATATTGATTACAGCGAGTTGGGATCACTGAGTGTTAGGGTATAGGTGAACTGATACATCGGACTTCACATTGCCTCAATTACTATGGCCCAGATCCTCGATCCCATTCCAAATGCTCAAAGGATAGCTATCCTATGCTGTTATGTAAACGCAACAAGTCAAATTCAAGTTGTTCGGATCACAAATGTTACCAATTGGTACTTTGAAAGGGTTGTTTTCCCTGGACAACGTCTTGTATTTGAAACTTTACCTCAAGCTGTTTTAGAAATTCATACTGGAATGATGGCTAGTTCCATCCTCTCAGATACAATTCCCTGTGATCGTCTATGTATTGATGACGATGATGATTTTCAAATTGATGAACAATCAATTACTGTTTCTCTACCAAATAATAAGAAAACAAGCATAGAAATGAGTGATCATCACAATCACTCCAAAGTATCAGATTTAAAACCTGCTTTAGTTTAGAACTCTAAATGATAAGATCCATTTAGTTAATTAGCTGAGGTTGTCCTAAAGGACAGCCTTTTTTGGTTAAGTTATTGATTATGAATCTTCCTTCTTTTCTTTGGCTTTGGAAAATTGCTGCTTGGTCTATGGGTTTGTCCCTAGCTTGTTATGCAATTCTCGGTATTTCTGGGGGCTCAATGTTTTATTTTCGTCAGAGGGAGTCTCCTCGTCCTCTATGGTTACGACCTTTCCATTATACCATCGGAGGAATTATGGTTAGTTTAGTTTTATTACTGTTGAGTATTGGTTTAATTGGGACACTGGGTCATTATGGTAGTTTAGGTCATTCTATCCATTTACCAGCAGGAATATTAACTGTTATCTTAGTTTTGATTTCTGCAATTAGTGCTACTCAAATTAGTCCTCAACGACCTTGGGTGCGATCGCTACATATAGGAACCAATATTATCCTATTTTTAGGTTTTGCTTTTGTTGGGTTAAGCGGTTGGTCAGTGGTTCAGAAATATTTACCTTAACAACTATATTTTTCAGCAAAATTTGAAGCAGGGGTCAACGGCTGTCAAATAATTGCAGATTGCAGAGGGTAGATTGCAAACTGACCCCTGCTTAAAAGACAGGGGCTTGGGATTTAAGATTGTAGATTTTAGTTGTATACGCATTATTTTTTTTAGGGGGCAGACTTCTTCAATTTACTCCGGAATTCTAACAGTACAGGCTATTTTAATAATTCAAAATTAAGGAAATTTTCATAAATTGAGCAACTCATTTTCCTTAAATACATGGTTTCTATTGTTCGTCAAGAAAAATATACATTAAGTAACAAACGATATATTTCTTAATAAACCCCCTCAGAAAGCACGAAACGGTTTAATCTAGATGCTGATTGACTTTTAACATAAAAGATAAAACTACTCTGGGACTCAGAGGAAAGGAAACCGTCTGTCAAGTCGAAGTATCTGGGGCAATCATCCTAGATAACTGGCGTAAAGGGAATCCCTTTGTGGGCAGAAATATCCCTTCGTGAGAGGGGAAATTCTCCATCTATAATCTCTGATTTAGATGAGGATGATGTCACTACATAAGATGTTGCAGACATCTTTACTTCAATTTTGAAGTAGATTAGCAATTTTTTTTTTCATGGGAGATAGTTGAAATCCAATGAGTGTTAAGGCAAGTGGTGGAAGCTCGTTAGCACAGCCCCAACTGTATCAAACAGTTCCCGTCTCAGCGATCACACAAGCAGAACAACAGGATCGCTTTTTGGCCAACTCCGAACTCAATGAGTTGGTCGCCTATTTTCAATCAGGAAACAAGCGATTGGCAATTGCCCAGAAATTAACGGACAATTCCGACTTAATTGTCTCAAGGGCAGCTAACCGCATCTTCACTGGGGGATCCCCCATGGCATATCTCGAAAAACCCCCAGTGGAGGAAGTCAAAGAGATGGCTATGGCCGGAGGCGCAGAAGCTCCTAGTCTACAAAGAAATATGGAATTAGGAACCGTAACCTACGCCGAAGGTAGCGGAGGTGGCGGAGGCTTTTTTTCGGGGTTTCGCTCAATTTTTAGTTCTACAGGACCGATTCCTGCGGGATTTCGCCCCATTAATATCTCTCGCTATGGACCGAGCAATATGCAAAAGTCTTTGCGGGATTTATCGTGGTTTTTGCGCTATGTTACCTACGCGATTGTCTCTGGAAACCCCAGTATTATAACCGTTAACACCCGTGGACTAAGAGAAGTAATTGAAAGAGCCTGTTCGACAGATGCCACCTTGGTAGCCCTCCAAGAAATGCGGGCTGCTTCAAGGGATTACTTCAGTCAAGATGGGGAAGCTCAGGCGATCGTTACGGAATACTTTGATGTATTGATCACCGAATTTAAAGCCCCCACACCGTCTAACAAATTGCGTCAGCGTCCTTCCGCGGATCAGCAAGGCTTAGAACTGCCTCAAAGTTACTATAATGCAGCGGAAACACGGCAAAAATTCGTGATGAAGCCCGGCTTATCTGAGTCAGAAAAAGCTTCTGTAATCAAAGCTGCCTATCGTCAACTATTTGAACGAGATATTACCCGAGCTTACAGTCAATCCATCTCTTATCTCGAATCCCAGGTGAGAAATGGGGACATATCCATGAAGGAATTTGTCCGTCGTTTGTGTAAGTCTCCTTTATATCGCCAACAATTTTTTGAGCCATTTATCAACAGTCGGGCTTTAGAGTTGGCTTTCCGCCATATTTTAGGTCGTGGTCCAAGTTCACGCGAAGAAGTGCAAACCTATTTCTCCATCGTCTCTGAAGGAGGATTAGGAGCTTTAGTGGATGCCTTAGTAGATTCTCAAGAGTATTCGGATTACTTTGGCGAAGAAACCGTTCCTTATTTAAGAGGACTAGGACAAGAGGCTCAAGAATGCCGTAATTGGGGAATGCAGCAAGATCTGTTCAATTACAGCGCGCCTTTGCGCAAAGTACCGCAATTTATCACTACTTTCGCCAAGTATGATAATCCCTTACCCGATCAGCACGTTTATGGCTCAGGTAACGATCCCTTAGAAATTCAATTTGGGGCAATTTTCCCCAAAGAAACTCGTAATCCTAGCAATCGCCCTGCTCCTTTTAGTAAGGATACTAAGCGGATTTTGATTCACCGTGGACCAGGGATTAATAACCAAAATAGTAATCCTGCGGCACGCAGTGAATTCCCAGGTTCTTTAGGAGCCAAGGTTTTTCGCTTAAATAACGAACTCCCTGGCAGCAGCAATGGAGCTAGTATTAAGTATGGGGAAAGTTCTACCCAAGCTGTAATTCGGGCTGCTTACCGCCAAGTTTTCGGACGGGATGTCTATCAAGGGCAACGGTTGAGTGTAGCCGAAATTAAGCTAGAAAATGGTGATATTACCCTGCGAGAGTTTATTAAGGCTTTAGCGAAATCTGAGACTTTCCTCAAGACCTATTGGGCTCCTTTCTATGTAGTTAAAGCGATCGAGTATATGCACCGTCGTCTCTTGGGTCGTCCTACCTATGGTCGTCAGGAGATGAATAAGTATTTCGATTTGGCTTCGAAAAAAGGCTTCTATGCTCTAGTCGATGAAATGATCGATAGCCTAGAGTATAGTGAGGCGTTTGGCGAAGATACGGTTCCCTACGAACGGTATTTGACCCCAGGAGGAATGCAACTGCGCATGACTCGTCCAGGAAACCTCCCTGAAGATCTCGGCAAACGAGTGGATCGCGAACTTACCCCCCGCTTTATTGAATTGGGGCAAGTTGATTCTGTCCGCAGTAAACCTGAAATTGATTTACGGATCAATCAAGGGGTTACTGTTCAGCGTCAGCAAACCAAGATCTTTAAGTTGCTCTCAACAGCCGATAAAGTGGCGGTTAAAAATGCCATTCGTGCTGCTTATCGTCAGATTTTTGAGAGGGATCTTGAACCTTTCATTGTTCAAACTGAATTTAGTGCCCTTGAAAGTAAGCTTGGCAATGGGGAAATTACCGTTAAAGAATTCATTGAACAGTTGGGTTATTCTGACCTTTATGTCAAAGAATTTTATGCTCCCTATCCCTTCCCCCTATTGATTGAATTGGGGACTAAACATTTCCTCGGTCGCGCACCTTTAACCCAGAAGGAGATTCAAAAATACAATCAAATTTTGGCAACTAAGGGGATTCGTGCCTTTATTGGAGCGATGATAGATA
>DLXW01000361.1:37642-37910 GCA_003448685.1 Cyanothece sp. UBA12306 | reverse complement strand
TTGGGGAAGATACTGTTCCTTATCGCCGTTTCCCAACCCTTCCTGCCGCGAATTTCCCGAATACGGAACGGCTTTATAATCAGCTGACCAAGCAAAATAAGGAGTTGGTAGTTCCTAGTTTTGAACCTGTGGTTAAAATAGGTGGTTAATTACTTATTATCCATCTAAGTTAAGATTACTTTTGATGGAATCCTCGTCGGTTCACGACGGGGATTCTTGATTGTTTCTAGTAGTGCATTGTAACTATGTTAACTTAATGTCGGGAGAA
>DLXW01000361.1:18435-37458 GCA_003448685.1 Cyanothece sp. UBA12306 | reverse complement strand
GAAGTCCCCCGCTATATTTTTCGACAAGATACTCACTAAAATTAGCGGGGGACGGGGCGTTTAAAGGGCGGAAATAGTTCCGCCCACAGCCCCTCATGAATCGAGACCAACATATAAAGTGCGATCAGCACTCTTGATTATCTATGTTACCAGCAATAAATTGTGTGCTAACATAGAGTTATGTTGACTCTAAACTATACTTAGGGATTGATTTAGGACTTGATAAGTTCTTAGCTACTTCTGATGGTTTTCTCGAAAAAGGACGCAAATTTTTCCACTGTGAACAACGCAAGCTGAAATTGCTGCAACGTCGCTTAGCTAGTAAAAACAAGGGTTCTAATAATTACGAGAAAGCCCGAAAAAAAGTTGAAAAACAACACAATCACATCGCTTTTAAACGTAAAGATTACCATTTAAAATTGGCCCATAAGGTCTGTGACATGGCTGATTCAATCTTCTTAGAAGATATTGATTTAAGGCAGGGTTTTCCTCCCATTTCTCCTGATTTTGTGATTGAATTAGTGAGTCCTAGTGACCTGAAAAATCAAAGATACGAAGACTTACAAGCAAAGATGCAAGAATATTTGGATAATGGGGTTAAACTGGGTTGGTTAATTGAGCCATCAGCAAAAACCGTAGAAATCTATAGATTGGAGCAACCAGTAGAGATTTTAAATAATCCTCAAACTCTATCAGGAGAAGCTATTTTACCTGGCTTTGTTTGGGATTTAGGCGAGATTTTTTGAAAATTGGGGGATCTTCCCTCTGTGCTAAGAATTATTGTAGTCGCTATCGACCAGCAGCTCGAGAGTCTCAAGCTCCCGATACGGAAACGACTCATACCAAGTCCGCTTTAGATAGTATAGTATCAAGTCTCAGAGGGCCGGAGCTTCGGAGCTTTGGAGAAAAAATGTTACTCTACTAAAATAAGCGGATTTGGTATCACTTTGGGTTTCGCTTGATTACCTAAAAATCGAGGGTTTCAAGACCATAATTAAATGTATCAGGCCATCACAGATTGAGGTTTAGCAAAAATCATCCGACCAGCAGACGTTTGTAAGGCAGAAGTGACCACTACCCGCAGTTCTCCCCCTAGATATTCTTTTCCCTCTTCCACTACCACCATGGTGCCATCGTCGAGATAGCCTACCCCTTGGGTTGGTTCCTTACCTGGTTTAAGGATTTTCAAGTCTAGGGTATCTCCAGGAAGATAAATGGGACGAATAGCCTGGGCGATGTCATTAACATTGAGAATGGGTACTTTTTGTAGATTCGCTACTTTACTCAAGTTATAGTCATTGGTGAGCAAAGTTCCATTAATTTCTTGGGATAAATGAACCAATTTTGCATCAACAGTAGCAATATCGTCATAATCAGCCGAATGAATCACAATACGTTTGGGGAATGCTTCCTGCATCCGGTTGAGAATATCTAACCCTCGTCTTCCTCTAACCCTTTT
Source organism: Cyanothece sp. UBA12306 (assembly GCA_003448685.1). Lineage (GTDB taxonomy): Bacteria > Cyanobacteriota > Cyanobacteriia > Cyanobacteriales > Microcystaceae > Rippkaea. The sequence goes on along the minus strand of DLXW01000361.1, from coordinate 35,999 downwards.
TTGGTCATTGCTTGCGTCAGCTAACTGTTGTAACTCTTGTAAGACAAACTGAGGGACTAATAATTGTCCTTCAATAAATCCTGTTTCCACGAGTTGTTCAATTCGGCCATCAATGATGCAACTGGTATCAAGTATTTTGGTTGAAGCTGGTTGCAGTGTTCCTTCAGCTACTAATAAGGTTTCGATACTATTAGGATTAATTAGTCTCAAGAAGGTTCTACCATGGATATCAGCTAAACTAATACCCATAAAGGAAAACATAATACTTCCTAATATTGCGGCCATTGGTTTAATGAAGACAAATTCTCTGGGAATAGGAAGCAAAAAAATCGGGGCTAACAGTAGATTAGCAATCAATAGTCCAATAACTAACCCTACAGAACGAGTCAAAATGACTTCGATGGGAGTGGTACTAATTCTATTCTCTAAACGACGATAAGTAGTTTGAGCGACTAAACCAAAGGCTAGTCCGATAATTGAGGTAAAACCAGCAACTAGCCAACGTAGAGCTTCAATATTAGAGATTTGTTCCTGAACAATGTTTGGTAACAAGTCGACACTATCAAAACCAACTCCGGCGGCTGCTAGGATAAATATGAATATAATAATGGCATCAAGCATAATTTCCCATCCTAATCAAAATTTTGGGACTTGAAATGAAAAATTAGAAAAATTTCCTAGTTACAGTCCAATCAATTGATCCATTATATCTTTTAATTTTCCGGTAGAGTGTCAATGTTTGAATCAATGATAACTAATGAATATAATCTCGACTCAGAATCTAAATAAAATTAAAATAACCAGTATCCCTAAGTCAGCTTATATTCATATTCCTTTCTGTCGTCGTCGCTGTTACTATTGTGATTTTCCTATTTCTGTTTTGGGTAATAAAACTAATATTTACACGTCTTCGTCTATTAGTGAATATGTTGAAGTTCTCTGTCAAGAGATTCTTCTAACTCCATCTCAAGAATCTACATTAGAAACTATATTTTTTGGAGGAGGAACTCCTTCTTTATTGCCTCCTTCGGATTTTGAGAAAATTTTAAACAGTCTTAAACAAAAGTTTGTAATCTTACCTAATGTAGAAATTTCTTTAGAAATAGATCCTGCAACTTTTACTTTAGAACAATTAAAAAAATATTATGAATTAGGGGTAAATCGAGTCAGTTTAGGCGTACAAGCTTTTCAAAATAATTTATTAGAAGCTTGTGGACGGTTACATAGAATTCAAGATATTTTTGAAGCCATAGAATATATTCGTCAAATTGGAATTAATAATTTTAGTCTTGATTTAATTTCTGGGCTTCCTTATCAAACCTTGGAAGATTGGGTATTTTCCCTAGAAACTGCGATTAAAATTAGTCCTAATCATCTTTCTTGTTATGATTTAGTGCTTGAACCTGTAACAGCATTTGGCAAACAATATAAACCTGGTCAAAACCCATTACCAAATGATGAAATTACGGCTCAGATGTATCGTGTTGCCCAACAAATGTTAACTGATGCAGGATACCAACACTATGAGATTTCTAATTACGCAAAACCTGGTTATCAATGTTTTCATAATCGAGTTTATTGGGAAAATTTACCTTATTATGGTTTTGGAATGGGAGCAGCTAGTTATACAAATCAACAGAGATTTACTAGACCACGTAATCGCAAAGATTATTACCAATGGGTTCAACAATTATCAGAATCAAAAGGGTTAATCAATTGTCCAAAATTAACAGCTATAGATATTTTGTTAGAAACTTTAATGCTAAGACTGAGACTGAAAGAAGGAATTAAGTTATCACTAATTATTGATGATTTTGGCAAAAAAACTGCCCAAAAAATTTTAGATATTTTAAAACCATTTTTTACTAAAAATTGGTTAGAAATAACAAGATACGATCATCAAAATGATTTAACCGATTTAGATAATATTGAAGTTATTTCTTTAAGTGATCCCGAAGGATTTTTATTTTCTAATATAATTTTAGCAACTTTATTTGAAAAATTGGAGGAGAAAATTGAAGTCTAAAGTGACATGATGAATCTCCTTACTTCTAGTAAGGAGAACTTAAATATCAGCTACTTTCTTTGACTTCTAAGTTTAAATGTGCATCCTAAACCAAGAATAAATTAGCTATTTTGATCATCATTTAAAATCCGCAACCGTACACTTTTTTCCCCTGCTTCATCAAGTTGTACCTCAATCACTTCACTACTGAGGGACTCAAGACAAGTTAACATCGATCGCAAATTAGGATTACTGGCCCCCGTATCCACATAGAGGCGATCGGCAAGATTTCCTAATCGTTTCCAGGTAGTATAAAGTTTAGCCACAGCTTGCTCAAGTTGAGTAGCCTGTTTAACCAGATCGGCTGTCGTATTCAAACAATCTAAACGTAACGCCTCTTCTAAAGCCATTTCTAGGTCTAGGGGACGATTTTTGAGAGTTTGTACCTGGGCTGCTGCATCGAGATATTTCGCCAGATTTCGGGCTTCTGTGGTCAAAAGTTTCACCGTCTCCACATCGGGGTTTTCCACCATCTCCTTTTGCAGAGTATCAATGTGAACATCGGGTAACTTTTCCATTTCTTTAACTAAAGGGGCTAAATGGCGGGCTGGTAAACTGCCATCTTCTGCTTTTTCCTTAACTTCTGGGGGAATTAATTGCGAACTCATCGCCGTCCATTCATCGGAAAGTTGTTTCACTTCCCGTCGAGTAATGCGATCGCCGTTTTGGGCTGCTTCACTGACTAACTTTTGGACTTCGGGATCAGATTTAGCGGTTTCAACAAAGGCCCGTTTGCTAAAATTATTAATAGAATCGGGGTCTAACTGTCCTTCTGCTAAAAGAGTATCGGCGCTATTAGCCAATTGAATCAGGGCATAGGCTTGACTTTTTGTGATTTCCCGTTGTTTTAGCCAATTGAGGAACCCTGTCCCTCTGCCGTCTCCCCCCTTCTTTTCGCGATCGCGAATTGCCCGTAAAATTCGCCCGCGCCAAATATCTGTTTGTAGATCAAAGCGATCGCAAACTTTCCACACAGCATCGAGTTTCTGCTGAAAGTCCACTTCTTGAATGGCTTCATCTTCGGGATCTGGTAGCTGAAAATTAAAGTCTACAGGAGTTTCGAGAGCATCAATAATATCATCAGGTGAAGGAGGAACATCAGTCATGTCGGTTATTATGGGGAGCTAAGGATCAGTGATCAATGGGCTGTTGGTGGAATTATTAATCATATCATCGGTTTGAGGTTAGGCAAAATGAGTCATTTTTTTAAATTTGAAGCGGATTTTGTGGAGTCTCTCCATTGTATTCCCATGCAGGTACGTCTTAAACTTGATACCTGTGGGGTTAAACTCAAACTCTCCCATTGGAATCAGTTTACTCCACAAGAACGCCAAGTGCTAATCTCCATGGCTTGTAGTACCCCAGAAGAAAGTAGAATTTATCGTGAATTTTTACAAACTTTAATTACTCAAAAAACCGGAAGTCCTGCTAGTGAATTAGAAATTGATCCCCATCCTCCTTGGTTAGATGGACAAAATATCCCCAAAGAGGTTCAAGACAAAGCCAAAGAATTTAATGTGTTTATTGGTTCTGAACAATGGGCTAATTTAAGGCCATCTCAACGGTTTGCTTTAATTAAATTGAGTCGCCCTAGTCATGAGAATCGTAATTTTTACCCTGCTTTACAAGAATTTGAATTAACTTAAATTGATGGCTAATTTATGAGTTAGCCATCAACAGAGGCAAAATAGAAGTTACCTAGAATGTCGCCCCTAATCCCCCCGCCACATTTTACATTTTAAGGGAAAGATACTTGGGAGAGCATCTCAACGGTACTGTAGGGCATACAGAAACCGGAGCCAGTGCGGTCTTGGGGTCTCCCCAAGTAGAGCAACTGGCGTACCCAAACGCCTTGGGAGAGTCCGACCCCTGGGTTTTCAATGGAGACATTGAGAATTTAAGTCGTCTCGTTGAGCAAGGAATTTCTAGTAGTGATACGGAAAGAATCCCCCGTTACAACGTAGTTTAACGGGGGAGTATGTCAATTTTGATCGTTTTGAACACAATTTATAGTTCTTAGAATAGCAGCAGCAGTATAGTCCCTTTTAGCTGGTTGATTAGGAGCGAACTTGTTACCCTTTTCATTAAGTGGAGAAGCTATTCCACAATAGGCAGACATTTGCAAAGTTAGCTGTTGATTATATCCTGAAACATCGGAAAATTTCATCGGGGTTTTATTAGCATTGAGAATAGTTTCTCTGCCTAATTTTGCCTTAAGAACTTCGGCTGAACGACGAAGAAAAGAGAGTAATTCTGCTCTCGTAACATAATCAGTCGGTCTAAAATTTCCTGTAGCAGTGCCTTCTGGAACAATATTCCACTGAGCCCAATTAATTTTGGAAGCACTCCAGCGCGATGCTTCTACATCCAGAAAAGGTCTAACTCGACGAGTCGGTTTTTCATTAACATTAATGGCAGTTAAGGTCTTCAAACCATCAATGATCATAGAAATTGCTTGTTCTCGGGTAACTGAATCTTGAGGGCGAAAAGTTTGATCACGAAAACCTGAAACAATCAATATTTGAGCAGCTTTTTCAATTTCTTTTTGATAGGGATTATCTTTAATATCAGTAAACTTTTCCGCTAAACTAACTGAAGTTAAGCCCATCCAAATTGTTGTAGCAATTGTGATTATTGATAACTTTTTAGACAACATTTTTTATTTTTCCTCAATTTTTAGCAATCAATATATTTTTTTGACAATCACTATTATTAATTTGTTCCTTAAGCTGTTGTGCATTTAAACTGGGTATTTAAGTTTTTAGTAAAAACTATCAAACTCTTTCTCCGAAGCTCCCCCACCCCCTGCTCCCATGCAATCTCAACGACCAATTTTAAATGATGAACAGCTTAGCATAGTTTAAAAGGGAATAAATATTCCTGCGCCAACAGTAGGATTATTATCATCTCTAACACGCATTTGTAACCAAGGAGTGAATCCAACTCGATTAGTAACATACAATTCTAAATGTGGTCTAATTTTATCATCCTTTCGATAAAGACCCAAAGCACTCAAAGGGTTCCAATTCCAACGAACAGCAATATTCCAAGGAGTTGCATCTTGTAAGCTTTCGCCAATAAAAGCATTACCATCGCCTGAAAAATTATAACCAACTTCTCCAAGTAGACTAAAATCAGAAGTTAGAGGTAATAATCCCCCCGCATTAAAGCCAGCAATTTGGGTTCCTTGACGTTGTACATAGCCTATAATAGGAGTTAACCATAAAGCAGCCCCACTATCAAATTCGTAGTTTACAGGTGCAGAAAAAGTAAATATTTTTAACCTTCCTTCAAATAATTGATCAGTTTCAAATACCGAAGGAACAGTGCGGTCTAGTCCCCTTTCATTATATGTATTTCGATTATCCGTATTAAAATTAACAAAAGGCTCGTTAGTTTGGCCTAATGTTACGCCCAAACTGAAGGTAACCGGAGCATTTTCTGCTTGATTAAGTAATCTTACTTTACCACTGATACCTTGTTCAGATTCGTCAATACTGCTGAAGACATAATCTAGATAAACTCCTAATTCTAAATCTTTGACAAAACTATAACTAAGATTGCTTAAAATCCCATTTCCTCCGCCTAAAACAGTGAAATTAAACTTTTCACTATTTAGGTTAGTTCTTTCCATTAATCCCAAACCATAACCCCGAATTACTGAGTCTTTGCCCACAAATTCAGGATTAAAACTATCAGGATATTTCCGGTTACCACCTATAAAATTAGGCATAAAATTTAGCCCAACTCCCAAGGCCATAAAATCTGGATCAGCGGTCAAAGCTAATGCCCCTGTTTGTCCTAAAGTATTAGTAGCAAAAACATCTAAAGATAGTCGAGGATTGACTAAATAACGTATTCCCGTATTATAAGCAACTACCTGAGTAGTTCTCCCAGAGTCTCGATTAATACTATTATTACCAGTGAAGGGAGCAAAGCCATCTGCCCAAATGACCGTTCTTTCGTTAAATTCATAGGAAATAGCTCCAGTAAAACCAAAATTTGTCCCAAAAGAACCTGGATTTTCAATGGGGGCGCGAAAGAAAAATAAAGCACTAGATTCTGGATAAAAAATAGCAGTTGGAGATAAAGTAAATTGCCACTTGTCTGCAACTTTTGCGGTAAAGGGAAATTTTAAAGCGGGAACCACAGTTGTTCGGTTATCTTGACTTAAGATTTGCCCTGTATTAATGTCTCTAAAGCGGAAATTAGCATCAGCAAAATCCACAGAAAAGATTCCAGCAAAAACTTCTGTTTTTGATTCACTCTCCCAAATTTTTTGTTGTGCTTCTATCATTACTTCTCCTCTACCAGAATTGATATCAGAGATAGTATTAACTCTAAAATCTCCTTGTCTATAAGGTAGGCCAGTATCAACAACTTGAAACTGTAGAGATATTTCTAAAGAATCAGTAATTCCCCAACTAAATCCTCCACTAGGATAAGCAGCAGTGGCATTTCTATCTACAGAATTAGGAATAAAATAAAGACGGTTATAAAAATTGAATATTACTTCTCCTTCTTTAAGTTGATTAGCAGTTGAAGCTACCCCAGGTAACTCAAGTAAAGGGCTTTTTAATATTGAATTTTGATCAATTTTTAGGGAAAAGTTTTCCTGATTGACCTCAGAAATATTGGGCGGAACTTTATTGTAGTCGATTTCGTCATCCTTTAGTCCTTCCTCATTAAACTTGGTAGAACTTTCTGTTAAGATGTACTGAACATCGTTGTCACAACAGGGGGCGGATAATTGAGTCTCTTCTATATTAGAAAATCCTGGGTCTAATTCGGTCTTTGACACAGACTTAGGAGAACTAGGAGGAGCAAGGGGTGGTAGTAGATGGGGAAGAGTTAAATCTTGATTTTTGTCTACAGGTTCAGCGATCGCTATGGGATGAAATACCGCCAAAATTCCGATAATTAAGGGACAAAGCCTGAAAAAGTGGATAAACATGCCAAGCAATCCTTAGGAACTATTTTGTGCATTAACATTGTCCTATACTATATTAAGATTCTGGGAGGATTAGCAATTAGTCATAAAGATAACTTATTTAATAATTGTTAAACCATAAATCATTTATAAGGAGAAATACTTAGATTGAAAATATAAAAATTATTGATCCTTACTTTGATCACTTATAGAAAAAAACCTTAATCCCAAATCATCAATTAATATGACAGATCTTCCTAATAATTCCTTGGCAGTTAATAGTCCTCAACCTCAGGTTAATCAAACTATTCAGTCTCAATTAAGAGAACAAAACGAAGAAGATATTTCTCTGTCTGTGTCACAAATTGTTCCCTGGTTACGTCGTCGATTTTGGCTCATCGGAAGTATTAGTTTGGCGGTTAGTTTAAGTGCAGTTTCTTATGCTTTTACAAGGGCACCAGTATATGAAGAATCATTTCAAATTTTGGTGGACACTCCTGGAGATTCCAATAGAGGTTTACCTGGGGGAATAAATTCATCTTTGGGTAATTTCTTAGGAGTTTCTACTAATAGCGACAATTATTTTTTAACCCAAATTCAAATCCTCTATAGTTACAAAATTATTGCTCCTGTTTTGGAAAAGCTGAATAAAGTTTTCCCCCCAGAAACAGAAGAAGAAAAAGTTGAGTATCAAGCATTTATAGAAAACCAACTCAGTATTAATCGCCCTAAAGATACCAACATTATTATTGTTAGTTATCAAGATATAGATCCCAGAAAAGTAACTTTTATTCTCAATGAATTAGCCAAGGTTTATCTTGACTATTCTCTCAACGATCCCCGCATGAAAAAAACTCAAGGATTACAGTTTGTTGAAGACCAATTACCTAAATTAGATCAGGAAGTATCGTCTTTACAAAAAGAATTAGAAAGATTTCGTAAGAAGCATAATTTTATTGATCCTCAATCCCAAAGTCGTATTCTCAGCAGCAATTTAACTAATATAATTCAAAAAAAGCAAGAAAATCAATCCTTACTTCAGGAACAGGAAATTCGTTACCGCAATTTACAACAACAATTGGCAATGGGGGAACAAGAAGCAATCGATCTTACTGCTTTGAGTGAATCCCCCCGCTATATGAATCTCTTAGAAAAACTTCGAGAAGTAGATACCAAACTAGCTGAAGAATCAACTCGTTTTACTGAAGATAATCCGACTATCAAAAAATTACGCCAGCAACGCCGCAATTTAGTACCACTGATCGAAGAAGAAGCCCAGGCAATTTTAGGAAATATTCCCCAGACAAGTCTAACTGATTTGACTGCTTTGACTTCTCCGAATACTATTCGTGAAGATATTCTCAGTTCTCTACTTAAAGCAGAAACTCAACTTGAAGAACTAAGAGCTAGACAAAAAGAGCTGATTGGATTAGAAAATGATATACGCCAAGAAATTGCTCAATTGGCGCGACTAACTAGCGAATATGTGGACTTACAAAGAAAAATAGAAATTGCCAATCAAAGTTTGACCAGTTACTTAGTTTTTCAACAGGAACTTGAGCTCGAAAGAGCAAAAACTATTTACCCTTGGCGTTTAGTCTCAGAAATTAGGACTCCTGAAGAACCTGTGTCGGGTCCTTTAAAACTTTCTGTTTTGGGGACTTTTATGGGTATTGTCTTGGGGATGGGAGCAGGATTATTAGCCGAAAAACTTGATGACACTTTTCATAATGCCGAGGAACTGAAGCAAGAAACAAGACTACCTCTATTGGCAACTATTCCCCAGCTTCCTCGGAAATTGCTCCAGAACAAAACTGATTTTCCTGGGAGCAACCCTAATTTTTCTCTTTTTTTAGAGGCTTTCCTCGGTCTTCAAACAAATCTTGTTTTGCTTAACCCAAAACAAACCATAAAATCCCTTACTATTAGCTCTGCTATTCCCGAAGAAGGTAAATCTACAGTAGCTGCCCATCTAGCTCAAGCGGCGGCGAAAATGGGGCAAAAGGTATTATTAGTAGATGGAGATCTCCGGTTACCTCAACTTCACCACCAGCCAGGTTTAACCTCTTCTAATCAATACAGTTTAGAAGATATTTTGAACCAGGATCTAGCTCCAGACCAAGCAATTACTATCTCTCCATTAAATCCAAACCTCTATGTGTTAGTGGGAACTGCTAAATCGCCAAATCCCTCTGCTTCATTAAGCTGTGAAAAATTTGCTACCTTAAGTAGACAATGGCAAGAAAAATTTGATTTAGTGATTTTTGACGCTCCTCCCCTATTGGGTTTGGTAGATGCTAAACTCTTAACAGCCAAAACCGATGGTTTACTATTAGTCGTAAGGTTAGATAAAACTAACAAGGATTTGGTGAAAAAGGCTGTAGAAGAAATGCAATCAGCCCAATTACCAATCTTGGGTTTAGTAGCTAACCAGGCTCAGCCCTATACTATGAAAATCAACCGTTATAATCAACGTTATCTGCAACAAGTCTAGTATTTTAATATAATAATGAAAAGACAAAAAGGGTTAATTACAGTTATATCTGTGCTGTTCTTTCTAGCTTTTATGCCAAAGCTACAGGCTCAAATTAACCAAACTACTCCTACTTATACCCTACGTTCTGGAGATCGCCTTAAATTAGATGTTCTTGGTGTCCCAGAATATAGCAGTGAATATCAAGTGGGAATTGATGGAACCATTAACTTACCGGTGGTAGGCATTGTTAATGTTCAAGGAACAACCATCGAAAAATTAGATACTATAATTACGGATCTTTATGCACGTTATGTACGTGAACCAGAAATTACGGTTAATTTGATCGCTTATCGTCCTTTTACCATAGCGATCGCCGGAGAAGTTGTCAAACCTGGCTCTTATACCTTTGAACCCAACAAAACTCCTAATTCTCCGATTCAGCTACCAACCGTCACAGATATTCTCGAATTAGCAGGAGGAATTACCCGTTCTGCTGATGTGCGACAGGTTCAAGTGCGTCGCTATAGTCAAGGTAAACAACAAATTTTTACCCTTAATCTCTGGGATTTATTTGCTTTGGGGGACTTAAGTCAAAACCCTTTATTACAAGATGGAGATTCTATTTTTATTCCCACCACTGATCAGATTAACCCTGATGAAATCCGCCTGTTGGCCTCCTCAACTTTAGCACTTGATCTAATTAAACCAATTCAGGTAACAGTAGTTGGAGAAGTAGTTCGTCCAGGAACTCACCTTATTGGTCAAGAAGCAGCCCTCACAAACCGACCCATAGTTATTCCCACCTTAACCCAAGCTTTAGAAAAAGCAGGGGGAATTACTGCTTTAGCCGATCTTCGTCAAGTAACATTACGTCGTCAAACTCGTTCTGGTGAAAATCAAATCTTAGAGGTCAATTTATGGGAATTATTACAAAAAGGTGACCCCAAAAGTGATCTAGTTTTGCAACAAGGAGATACCATCACCGTTGCTCAAGCAAAAGTAACAGATCCGACGGAAATTCCTACCCTGAGAAGAGCTAGTTTTTCTCCTGATAAGATTCGAGTTACCATCGCCGGAGAAGTTAAAAATCCTGGTACTATAGAAGTTCTCCCAGATACTCCACTCAATCAAGTGTTACTATCTACTGGAGGATTTGACAATAGTCGAGCTAACAAGGTTTATGTAGACCTTCTGCGTCTTAATCCTAATGGTAGTGTTTCTAAACAGAATATTGAATTGGATTTTTCGGCAGGTCTCAACCCCGACAATAATCCCACTTTATCCGATGGAGATGCAATTATAGTTTCCCGCTCAGCAATGACGAGTTTTGCCGATACTCTGGGGGAGTTTTTGCGACCTTTTAGGAGCTTAGTTCCTTTTGCTATCTTTTTCGATTAGAATCATTGATGATTTACCAAAAGTTTGGTTGATAATTGCTGATAATCTGGTAAACGGTAGCAATACAGAGAATGATCTTCAAAAGAAGACCAATCTCCTGAAAATAAGGGTTCAGAAGCAATAATAATCGAAGGATTTAGACCATTACTATTATTCAACCGGTAAAGAGAAGGTGCTGTTGAATTAATGGCAAAACGACAAGCGACTAATTGCTCTCCATTACTAACAATAATATTAGCTAAGATTTTATTATTATATTTTTTTCCTAATGTTTCTAATTTATTTAGAGTATTTTCTAAAGCTAATTGTAAATTACCCTGGACTAAATTTAATTCATTGAGAAATAAAGCAAAAATATGTTCTGAATCTGTTGTCCCCTCAATTTTTCGATAAATTTCATCGGTTAAAGAATCCCGAATCGGTTTATACAAAGTTTCGCGAAAATTCTCAATAAAACCATTGTGGGTAAACAGTAAATTTTTATTACTAAATGGTTGACAATTACTCAAATTAGTTTCTTGTCCAGGGGTAGCGCTACGAATATAAGAAAGAAAACATTTAGTTTCGATATATTTTGTAAGATAGGGAAAATTAATATCACTCCAAATTGGCAAAATATTTTTATAAATAAAAGGTTTAATATCTTTTTTAAAATCATACCAACCAATGCCAAAACCATCGGCATTGACAGAAGTTGTAACGGTTTCCTTTGGGTTATAACTTTGGAGATATAAAGAATGTTCCGCTTGATAAATTAATTGTTCAGGTTGGATAGAAGAACCAAAATAAGCTAATAATCGGCACATAAATTTTAAATTTTACTACTAATAATTTTCAGTTTTTGTTTATTTAAACCAAAGTATTTCTTGGCGGCATTAAAGAAAAAATGGGAGGCTCCCATTCAATACTACTCGGTTAAGCAATAGTTGCTAGTTTAGGAAGGGTTGGGAAGAGGGGGAAGAGGAGGACGGGTGGGAAGGTGACAATTGGTTGATTCTTCTACAATACAAAAAGTTTCCAGCTATCTTAGAAAAGGTTTAATTTACCAAAATGGTTACTCACCAAAAAATAGCTATACGGTGCTTCTTTTTGCCTTATTAAAACCGTTTTAGGTTACCAACCCCTAGTCCCTGGTTCACCTTTAAAAGGACCAACAATATCACTGGTAATCCAACCAGCATAAAAATCTCCTGGTTGTGGGGTTACTTTCTCATCATCAACATAACAAGCATCCATCGGCCCAGGGTAAAAAGCGACATGACCTTTTAATTGCTCATAAGCTGGAAAAATTTCTGTGTAATACCAACCTACATTTTTCGCCGTACGCTCTCCTACAGTAAGATCATAATAACAAGCCCATCCTCTCCATTCACAATAGGTTCTGCGATCGCTTTCAGTTAAGTATTCCCTTTTAATATCTTCAATAGGAATATAATAACTAGGTGGGTGACTTGTTTCTAAACCTCTTTTAGCGCGACGAGTATCAGCAATTATCTCACCATTAAAAATAATTTGGATATGTTTAGTTGTATCTTCAATTCTTGGGGGTCGGGGATAATCCCAGACAGATTCTTGACCAGGTTTAGGAGGAATAGGTTCAGGCCTCATTGATTTGGTTTAATTCTTAATTTTCCACATTAGGATAGCATTTTTTTCAACTAGATTTTTAATTTCTAATTAAAAACTAATTAAGGGGTTTGTGCTAAACGAATGCCACTAAATTGCCATCGAGTTGCTGGGGGATAAAAATTGCGATAAGTAGAGCGAATATGAGATTGAGGCGTAACACAAGAACCTCCCCTCAAAACCAATCGATTACACATTAATTTACCATTGTATTCCCCTATGATCCCTTTTTCTAGACGATAGCCTGGATAAGGCTGATGAGTGCTATTTGTCCATTCCCAAACATCTCCAAATAGTTGCTCAGGAGAATCGCCACCTGTTGCGGGAGCAGGTTGTAAAATACCACTTTCTAATAAATTTCCTTGGACTGGACTATTTTTAGCTGCGTTTTCCCACTCTGCCTCCGTGGGTAAGCGTTTTTCGACCCAACGAGCATAGGCATCAGCTTCATAAAAGCTAACATGACAAACTGGTTCATTTTCATTTAAGGGACGCATGCCACCGAGAGTCATTAACCACCACTTTCCCTCAATTTGTTCCCAATATAAAGGAGATTGCCAATTTTGAGAACGAATAGTTGTCCAACCTTCAGATAGCCAATAATCGGGGTTATTATAACCTCCTGCTGCGATAAATTCTAGATATTCCCCATTGGTTACTAATCGAGAAGCTAGTTTATATTCTGGTAAGTAAACCTGATGGCGAGGTTGTTCGTTATCGAAAGCAAATTCTGAGCCATTGTGACCAATTTCTGATAAATTTGCTGGATATGTTACCCAATCCATTGGTTGGACGATAGATAGAGCATTGGCAATAGGTAAATTAGCATTATAAACAGGACGCAGAGGATTATTACCGAACAGATGCTTAATATTGGTGAACAAAAATTCTTGATGTTGTTGTTCGTGGTTGAGTCCAAGAATAATCAAAGATTCTAAATGGGAGTTTCCGACATTTTCAGTGATTAATAACTCCATCGCTTCATCGACATAGGTACGATAGCGATAAATTTCTGCTACTGTTGGACGGGACAAAGTTCCCCGTTGGGAAGCGGCAACTCGTTCTCCTAATGACTCATAATAGGAGTTTAATAAGTAATCATATTTAGAGTTAAAAACCCTGTAGCTTTTGAGGTGAGGTACTAAAATAAAAGCTTCAAAAAACCAAGCAGTATGGGCAAGATGCCATTTAAGAGGACTAGCATCAGGCATACTTTGAACCACATAGTCTTCAATTTCTAGGGGTTCACAGATTTGTTCGCTTGTTTGTCGAACTCGTTGATAGTAGGCCGATAAAGATTGCTTTTTGGCAATTGGAGAATTAGAAATTGTGTTGAACATTATCAGGGTTGATCTTGGGATTAAGAATAATTTTTAAGAAGGCGATCGCAGTTTTTGGGCGTGGCTCAAAAAACCTCAAGGGGTGACAACAAGCTTAAAATTAAGGCAGGGTATGGGACGTTTGGGAAGATTAAGACGATCGCATTTTTTTTAATCCATAACTGGCCAACTGCGGTCTAAACTACGAACTCAGGTTATGATCGTGCCGAGTCGTCTTTCCTGATAAAATAAACTCTGTGTCTTGGATTACTGTTAGAACAACAAGAGCGCGCTGGGAAGCTGAATTAATGCAGCAAATGTTAGGCGCTTATGATATCCCTAGTCGTGTAATTGACATTGGTCTTGGGGTTTATTGCGGTCAAGGTTCTCAAGCGGCACTCCAAGTCCGTCCTTGTGATCAATGGACAGCCTTGCTGCTATTGAGTCCCCCAGAAGAGGATGAAACATAAACATAAATAACAATTAATACTTAATATCTTAACTCTATACAACTTATGTCTTTATTAGATTGGTTTGCTAACCGAGAAAAATCAGAACCCAATATTCAGCAACAAAAAGAACGGGAAATTGCTGATGGATTATGGACTAAATGTGAAGCTTGCGGTGTTTTGACCTATACCAAAGATCTTCAAACAAATCAACTCGTTTGTGGGGACTGTGGTCACCATTTACGGGTCAATAGTGAGGAGCGAATTGCCCAGTTAATTGATGATGATACTTGGAAACCCATCGATGAACATCTAAGGCCAACTGATCCTCTTAAATTTAGCGATCGCAAACCTTACAGCGATCGCCTCAAAGATACCCAGGAGAAAACGGGACTTATTGATGGGGTTAAAACAGGGGCTGGTTTAATCGATGGTTTACCGATCGCCCTAGGGGTGATGGACTTCCGGTTTATGGGAGGTAGTATGGGTTCAGTAGTAGGGGAAAAACTCTGTCGTTTGATCGAATATGCTACAGAAGAACGTCTCCCAGTGGTGATTATTTGCGCTTCTGGGGGAGCCAGAATGCAAGAAGGAATGTTAAGTCTGATGCAAATGGCTAAGATTTCTGGAGCTTTAGAATTGCATCGAGAAGCGAAATTACTTTATGTTCCAGTCTTAACCCATCCTACTACTGGGGGGGTAACTGCTAGTTTTGCTATGTTAGGTGATATTATTTTGGCCGAACCCAAGGCTAATATTGGTTTTGCTGGACGAAGAGTTATTGAACAAACCTTAAGGGAGAAATTACCAGAAGGCTTCCAGACTTCGGAATATCTCTTAAAATATGGTTTTGTCGATGCTATTGTTCCGCGCACCCAACTCAAGAAAACTTTAGCCCAATTAATTAGTCTACACCAGCCTTTTTTTCCTGTTCTTACTCCTTTCAATGGAGAAAACAAACATCAGCAGTCGGACATTTTACTTAAAGTTGATTCTAAAGAAATTTAAGCTTTTTTCTTGCCTTAGCTTAATTTAGAACTAATTAGACGACTGAGATATATTTCTCCTAATGATATTGCTAACAAAACTATGACTAAACTTATTATTGCCCCCATAAAACCGAAAAAGTAAACCATAAGAGCAATTAAGAGATTAAAACCAATATAGGTACTAGCAACTTGACTATGAGACCATCCTGATTGCTGTAATCTTTGATATAAGTGGGTTCTGCGTGGTTCAAAAAGGTTTTCACCGCGTATTAAACGCCCCATGCGGTTATAAATAGCATCAGCTATCAAAGGCAGTATAACAGCTACTGCTGACCATGCTTGGATTGGATTAGTATGATTATTTAAAAGGGCGATCGCTACGGTAGCACCCAATACAGTGCTTCCAGCATCCCCCATAAAAATCTTAGCAGGGGACCAATTCCACCACAAAAAACCCATAATCGCCGCCACTAATAGCCATAAAGTAGGTTGGTTGAGGTAAATGGCCAAAAAAGCTAATTGTACCGCGCTACAACCTCCCACAATGCCATCTAAACCGTCCATGAAGTTGTAGAAATTGATCATGGCTGTAAATCCAATTAGAGTCAAGGCGATCGCTATTAAATAACCTATAGTACCCAAATTATCTAATCCTGGAAAGAAAAAGGGCTGATAATAAAAAATAGCCACCGCAGCAGCTAATAATTGGACTATATAGCGAATAGAAGCAGGTAAACCTTGATTATCATCAATAATTCCAATAATTGTTAAAGGAACCAATACCAGCCACAGAAAAAGCCAACTATCATAGGACGAGGATATAAAAGCAGCGATCACGCTAGTAATGGCAAAGGCTATAATAAAACCTAGTCCTCCACCTCTAGGAGTTGGTTGGGTATGGGAACTTCTTTCATTAGGAGTATCTAAAAATATTGAACTAAGGTATTGTTTAATAACAAATGTTATTAAAAGACTAAGAAAAAAACTAATTATTGCTGAAAATAATAACCACATATTACTTATTATTGTTTATTATAATTACCTAAAACTTTTTGATATACATCAAAAGTTTGGTCAAACATTTTATCAAAAGTAAATTCTTTTAAATATCTGATTCTTGCTTGTTCTCCCATTTTTTGCCGTAATTGTGTATTAGAAACTAACTCAGAAAGTCTTTTATGTAAAGTTATAACATCTCCTCTGGGTACAGGGTAACCTGTAAACCCTTCAATAATTGCTTCTGATGCTCCTCCTACATCTGATACTATCACAGGTAATCCTGCTCTCATTGCTTCAATTGTTGTGCGCGGAAAACCTTCCCAATTAGAGATTAAGGTAAATATTTGAGCTTTTGCTAGAATTTCGGGAATATCAGTACGATAACCTAGAAAATTGATTTTATCAATAATATCTAAATTAATAGCTAATTCTTTGACGTTTTCTAAATTAGGACCATCGCCTACTAAATTTAATTGTGCATCAGGAATATTCTGAAAAGCTTTTAATAAAGTGGTATGATCTTTTTGTTGATCAAAACGAGCTATCATCACTATACTTACGGGATTATTGATTGTAGTTTTAGCTATTAAATCTGTTGAAATCTCTGGCATTCCATTATAAATTCTAATTAATCTATCAGGAGACATTTGTACTTTAATGCCAAGAGAGCGATCATTTTCTGAGACACAAATTATTTTATTTGTCAGAGGTTCAACTATTTTTTCTAATATTGCGTACAGACTACGGTTAGGTTGGGGAACTCCTGCTACAAATGCCCAACCATGAGCAGTAAAAATACAAGGTTTATTAGTTATTTTAGCAGCTAAACGTCCTAAAATTCCAGCTTTACTCGAATGGGTACTGATTAAGTCGGGTTGAAATTTTTTAATGATTTTTATTAACTTTTGTAAAGTTTTGAGATCCTTCAAAGGGTTAATACTTCGTTGAAGTGAGGGACAAGTTATAAAATTGATACCTATTTCTTCTAAGTTATTGGTATATAGCCCTTTTTGACCTGTAACAATTAAGACGTTGTGATGAGACTTAATTAAGTTTATTGCTAAATCTCTGACATGAACTTGCGCGCCACCGACTGTATCTGCTCTAGTAATAATGAATAGTATTTTCATAATCAACTAACAATTAACAAGGTCGTAAAATAACAGAAAACCCTGATATACATAACTCTTGATTAGATAGTTTCTGGAATTCTTTATTCAAAGATGATCTTTTAGTTGGTAATTCATCCCATCGATTAGTTTCTACTATTTCTACGGAGAAATTTGCTTGTTTAAACAAATTTATCATCTGTG
>DLXW01000361.1:0-18224 GCA_003448685.1 Cyanothece sp. UBA12306 | reverse complement strand
TTCTGTGTATATCTAATCCTATTGGTATAAAAACCTGATTGAGACATAAAGTCTGATTCCCAAACCTGCTCAGAAAACCTAAGATTATTTAGGGCTTTCTGCAAATGATCTTTAAGATCAACTTTATGAGAGCATATTCCATTATCTCGAATAATTCTGCGTAGTTCAAGCATTGTTTCTAAAAATTCAGATTTTCTAATATGTTCTAGAACAGCTTGTGACCAAATCAAATCTACAGATTTGTCTGGAATATTTTTTAAAGCTGTTAAGCCTTCTGTCAAATATTCTACAGAATAAGTATTTAATAACTCATTAATTGAAGAAATTTGATTTAAAGAATATTTTTTTTCTTGATTGAGATAATCTATCATTTTTTGATAGATTTCGATATTATTCATCGCAAAGTTGCCCGAATCTACCAAGTAACTTTTAGAGCAACCCAAAGCTTTACTTACTATACCAGAAGAAAGTGAGTCTCCTGGTCCTAATTCTAAACTAATAAATCCTGAACCAAGTTTGGCTTTATCGAAATGTTGTTTAAATACTCGATAAACATAATCAGGATTTTCCATATACCCATGTTTAAACAAGGATATTTTCTGCCACATTTGATAGTCTAAAGGCAATCTTGATAAAATAATTTTAGAACCTATTTTCAACCACCAAGGCAAATAATTTTTTATGCTCATTAATTTCTAAACTCCTCATTTTTTAAGTTATGACAATAGGTTTTTAGATTTGATAATAATTTTTATACCAATCTATAAAACTTTGAACTCCTAATTCAATTGGGGTATTTGGTTTAAAGTCTACATCTTGAATTAAATCATCTACATTGGCGTAATTAATAGGAACATCTCCAGGTTGCATAGGAAGCATATTTTTTTTCGCTTTTATTCCTAAACAAGATTCTATGACTTCAATAAAATGTAATAATTCAACAGGATTATTATTACCAATATTATATATTTTATAAGGAGCTTTACTTGTTCCAGGATCAGGATTTTCTCCAGACCAATTAGGATTAGGTTCTGGTACTTTATCCATCACCCTTATTACCCCTTCAATAATATCATCAATATAGGTAAAATCACGCCTCATTTTACCGTGATTGAAGACATTAATAGGTTCACCTGATAAAATTGCTTTGGTAAACAAAAATAAAGCCATATCTGGCCTTCCCCATGGCCCATAAACCGTGAAAAATCTGAGTCCTGTAGTGGGTAAATTATATAAATGGCTATAAGTATGAGCCATTAATTCATTCGATTTTTTACTGGCTGCATATAAACTAATGGGATGGTCTACGTTATCATGAACTGAGAAAGGAATTTTGGTATTTGCACCATAAACAGAACTAGAAGAGGCAAATACTAAGTGTTTAACTTTTGAATGGCGACAGCCTTCTAAGATATTAGTAAATCCTACAATATTGCTATTAATATAAGCATGGGGATTTTTTAAAGAATATCTGACTCCTGCTTGTGCAGCGAGATTAACAACAATATCAAATTGATGCTCTTGAAATAGCTTTTCAATTCCTTCTTGATCTGCTAAATCTAATTGATAAAAGCTAAAATTATTATCTTTTTTTAATAATTCTAATCTAGCTTTTTTTAAAGAAACATCATAATAGTCATTAAGATTATCTAAGCCAATGATTTTATTCCCTTTTGCTAAGAGTTTTTGACTTAAATGAAAACCAATAAATCCAGCAGCACCCGTTACCAATATTTTCATGTTTTGCATTTGTCACTCATTAGAATTATATTTGAGTAGTTTTAGACAACAGTTATGCTCACTACAGCATCGAAATAATCATCAGGATAAGGAAGTTTATAGGGAGATAATGGAATAATTTTAAATCTTGTATGATCAAGTTTGGAATTGTCAACCCAGTGTTCTTTAATATCACATCCATAGCTATCGTATCCTCTCTCAGTAAGAGCTTTGACTAAGTTACCTTTACCGCAGCCAAAATCAAGGATTTTTAGGTTAGATGTTTGGTCTAATTTACATAAACAGACTAAACTTTTGATGATAAAATTTACTGTTTTATCTTGAGTTTCCCCTATTTGTTTTAGGTTTTTCATTATATTAATTAATTCAAGAAAGATAATCTAGATAACTATTGGCAAAAAGCAAATGTACTAATTGATTTTATTGATTTATTTTCATGATTATAAACTCCAGTAAGTTAATTCTTTAGGTAGATTAGTTGGATCTAAAACAGATTTGACATCTATTAATACCCCATGGGGATTTAGAATAGCTAGTAGTTCTTCCTGAGAAATATTTAGATAGTATTGATGATTAACTGCTATAATAAGAGCATCTAATTGTTTTAATTGTTCCCATTTTTCAATAGTGACACCATATTCTTCTTTAGCTTCATCAGTATTAGCTAAAGGATCGTGAACTAAAGGATTAATACCAAATTGCTTTAATTCAGTAATTATATCAGGGACACGGCTATTGCGTAAATCGGGAACATTTTCCTTGAATGTTAACCCTAAAATTGCAACTCTTGACCCTTTAATAGCTAAATTGCACTGAACTAAGAGTTTGACTAACTTTTGACCTATATAAGCTCCCATGCTATCATTAATCCGCCTTCCTGCTAAGATAACTTCTGGATGATAACCCATTTCTTCTGCTTTGGTGGTTAAATAGTAGGGGTCAACACCAATACAGTGACCTCCTACGAGTCCAGGAGTGAAAGGTAAAAAATTCCATTTGGTTTTAGCAGCAGCGAGTACTTCGCTCGTGCGTATATTTAAGTGATCGCAAATTAAAGCTAGTTCATTTATCAAAGCAATATTAACATCGCGCTGAGTATTTTCTAAAACTTTAGCAGTTTCAGCCACCTTAATTGAGGTAGCGCGATGGATTCCTGCATCAATAATTGTTTCATAAACTTGGGCAACTCGTTCTAAGGTTTCTGCGTCTTCCCCCGCAACAATTTTGACAATTTTTTCTAAGGTGTGGGTTTTATCCCCTGGATTGATCCGTTCTGGTGAATAACCTAATTTAAAATCAATCCCTTGTTTCAATCCAGAATACTTAGCCAACACAGGTCCACAGATTTCTTCGGTGACACCAGGATAAACTGTAGATTCATAGACTACCACTGAACCACTTTTGAGAACTTTGCCAATGGTTTCAGATGCTTTGATTAAAGGGGTTAAATTGGGACGATTATCAATAGCTACAGGGGTGGGAACAGCCACAATAAAAAAATTAGCTTCAGATAAATCATCGGGATTAGCAGTAATTTTGAGGGTAGAAGTTTTTAACTCTTGGCTACTAACTTCACCTGTTCTGTCAATACCTTGTCTTAGGTTAGCAACTTTCTCTAAATTAATCTCAAAGCCAATAGTATCAGGAAATTTTTTGGCAAAAGCCAACGCAACTGGTAACCCAACATAACCTAAACCAATAACTGCAATCTGATTTGTCATTTTGAATGATGATTTTATTTTTTAGTCAATTAGCTATTTTTCTGATAACCATATCTGAAACATTATCACATCCTAGAGATAATATTACCAATTGAGGTTGTGAGGAATTATTCTTTTTAAGATAAGACTTATTTATATGAAAAGCCTACAATATAAACTTTAATAATTACCAATCATAACCAAAGTTTCAGTAGATGTGTTAGTTTAATGTGTTAGTTAATGTTTATTTGTAAAAAATGACTTAAAGAATTACAAAATGTCTATTAATTTGCCAAAGGCTAAAATTTATTATGTATTGTGTCCTTCTTTTCATGGGGCTACTTTGCTTTCGGTGGTCTTAAATAACCATTCACAAATTACAAGCTTAGGAGATACTTTTCCGACTAGGGAGTTTGATCAGATTTGTACCTGTCGAAAAAAAGTTAGTCAATGCGATTTCTGGCAGCAATTATATAACGAAACAAGCCTAAATAAGTTTTCACAAGAAGATATTTGGTTCCCCTATTTACCTCAATTAATTCAACAAGATGGTCGTAGTACCAGATCAGTCAACATATTTCTCAATATACTAATGCTAGGACTTACCATTCCTTTGGGTCGCATTGTTTGGAAATTAGCCAGTAAACCTTGTCAAGAATACTATGAAGTCTATCTTGATTTTGTTAACTTCATTGCTAACAGAAATCAATCTTTCGTTTTCGTAGATGGCAGCAAAACCTTATTTAAACCTTTTTTTATTCAGTCATATTCTAATAATGAGATTCCAGCAAAAATAATTCATATTACAAGAAATCCTTTAAGTTATGCTTATTCTTTTTATAAAAATTATCAGAAAAAATCGGAAATAAACATTGAAAAATATCGTAATAAAATATTAGAAGATGCAGCAAAAAAATGGCTATTTCAGCATCAAAGAATCTTAAAATTAAAGAAATTATTTTTAAAGGAATCTTCTTATCTAAGAATCTCCTACGATGATTTCTGTGACGCTCCTCAAGCTAATATAGTATCAATTCTTGACTTTCTAGAATTAAAACATGAAGATCTTCTACAAAGTGTTATTTTCCCCGAAAAGCATCACTTGATGGGAAATATATCTATTTTTGATTTTGATGGAAAAATTAAGCCACCAAGTACCTGGAGTTCTAAGCTATCAAATGACGAAGTCAAAAGGATATATACAATAACTAAACCTTTATTAACAGAATTTAATTATATTTTAGAAGAAAATGTTTAATTTAGTTATTAATTTTCTTGATTTTTGTCGATGAGACGATTGTTATTTAGCCGTTTTTTTGTAACCACGCCTGAAACATTATTACATCCCAAAGATAATACTGCCAATTACGAGTTCCTGATAAATGTTCTTCCCACTTCTGACGAATAGGCTGAGGATTAAAAAACCCTTCTTGGCACAATCTTTTTTCATCTAAGAGTTCTTCTGCCCAATCCCGTAATGAACCACGCAACCAATTATCAATCGGTACGCCAAAGCCCATTTTAGGTCTTTCGATCAAACTGGGAGGAATATATTGATATAAAACTTGCCGTAAGAGCCATTTACCTTGACCATTGCGAACCTTTAAACTAAGAGGAACCTGCCAAGCAAATTCTACCACACGGTGATCTAACAGAGGAATGCGAGATTCTAAACTAACTCCCATGCTGGCTCGATCTACTTTGACTAAAATATCATTAGGAAGATAACTGACTGTATCGAGATACATCATCTGATGGGTAAAATCTCGAAGTTGATTGATCTTGCTTAAGTCATTGAAGATGGTTGGTGGTTCAGAACTTTTGATAACTAAGGATTCTGTATCTTTCCAGTGGGACATTAATCGTTGGTAAAAGACCTGAGAATTAGCAAAAGCTAAAATTTCAGCTAGTTTGTTGATCTTGTCTCCTAGATTTATCGATGAGAGTTGCTTAGGAAATAGATTTTGCACTGGACTAAAACCAAGATTCCATGTTTGGGGAGATATGCTACTTAAAGCACTAGCCAATATTTGTCTCATATTGTGGGGCATCCATCCTATTTTTTGCCAAATATTACGAGCCAAAAAATATCGATGGTAACCACAAAAAAGCTCATCTCCTCCATCACCAGAAAGGCTGACAGATACCTTTTGTCGAGCCAGTTGAGATACTAAGAAAGTAGGAATCTGAGAAGAATCGGCAAAGGGTTCGTCATAGAGGGTAGGAAGTTTAGGAATAACTGCCATTGCCTCTTGAGGAGTGACATAAAGTTCAGTGTGATCGGTTCCTAAGTGTTGGGCTACTGCTTTGGCGTGTTGGGCTTCATTGTAGCCGTCCTCATAGAAACCGATACTAAAGGTTTTCACAGGTTGATTACTTTGAGCTTGCATCAAAGCGACGACGGTAGAAGAATCGATCCCACCAGATAGAAATGCCCCTAAAGGTACGTCGGCTATCATCCGTAAGCTAACGGCATCCCGCAACAAGGCATCGAGTTGGGCAATAGCTTCTTGCTCCGAACCGGTAAAAGGTTGATTTAGTCCCGTCTCTGCGGCGATTCTCGCAGACCAATATGGTAGGGGTTGAGGAATTTCTTGGGGAGAGGAAATCTTTAAAAGGGAAGCAGGCGGCAGTTTGTAGATACCTGTGTAGATAGTATAAGGAGTGGGTATATGATGATGACGTAGGTAGAGTGCTAGAGCATCTCGATTAATAGTTGTACAGAAGTCGGGATGAGCTTTAAGAGCTTTTAATTCTGAGCCAAAAAGAAGGGTTTTACCGACGGAACCATAATACAGGGGCTTCTCTCCGAGGCGATCGCGTCCTAAGTATAGTGTTCTTTCTTGACGATCCCAAAGAGCAAAAGCAAACATTCCATTAAACTGTTTGATGGCTGTTTCTACTCCCCATTGGCTGAAACTGGCCAGCATAACTTCCGTATCGGAATGACCTCGAAAGTGATGTCCTTTCTGTTTTAATTGTTTTTGTAAGTCGAGAAAATTGTAAATCTCTCCATTAAAGGCCATCACATAGCGACCATCAGCAGATAGCATCGGTTGATGTCCTTCAGGAGATAGGTCTAAAATCGATAGTCTGCGATGTCCTAGAGCAATTCCTGCTTCAGCATCAGTCCAAGTTCCATCATCATCAGGACCACGATGGAACATTGTCTGTGACATTTGCTTAGCGATCGCCTTTAATTGATCTTGATTGAAATGTTGTAATGGGTTCCAGAAACCTGTGATACCACACATTTAGACTTTTTTCCTTATTTGTAATAGAAATTAATTCGAGTAATTCAGCCAGATATCTTCAATTATTTAATAATCTTCTTAAATAAAGTTTGCTTGAGTTCTCATTTATATTAATTTAACAACTTTCAAAAAAACTCCAGACACGGCCAGATCCTGGCTATCTAAATCAATAAACTCAGTAGCTAGTTTATGTTTATACTTTTCAACAAAATTGATAGCTTTATTTTGTTTTTTCAAGTCAATATTGTCAAAAGTTGTATGAGGAGAAATCTCTCCAGCATCAACTAAGTGAGTTACTAATATAGAATAGTCAATTAATCCCTGTTTTTTTAATCTTTCTAAGACCTCTCGGTAACGATGAATTAAAATTCGGTTGGGACGACCAGAATTTCTGACCATTAAAGGATAGAAGAAACTAGGAATTTCGAGGAAAGTTAATTCCTGATTTTCAGGCGTGAACATTCCATGATCTCGAAAATCAATTTTATGCAGCATTCTTCCCTTGGGCTTTAAACAAGTTACCATGTCTTGTAACGCATCCAGGGGATTATATAGATGCTCCAAAACCGCGCGGGATACTATAAAGTCATAGATTTGTTTTTTCTCTTGGGCGCATTTTCTAAAATAGTCTTCTGCTGACTGACCAATTTTCCAATTAATACCTGCTATCTTTGTTTCATCCCAAAAATCTTGAGTTTTCAAATTATCTAACTTATATTTATGTCCAAGAGAGTCATAAATTTTATTTTGTTGCTCACGATTACGGCGACTATAGTAACGATCTATCAAATCTACTTGTTGACATCCATCCTGCCTCATGAGTAAAGCAACACCAGCATTATCACCTGGACCTATTTCAGCAGCAACCCCATAAAATTGTTCAAATTCACCATATTTTTTGTAGTCGTTAAAAACTTCTTCTATATATTTGATAGACTCTTTTGTTGAATAATTAGCATGAGCCATTCCAGATTTCGTATCAATTTTACCCAATGTCATCTGCAATCCTTTCCATAGATCAGTGGCGATGAAAGCAGTTGTTTTGAGTTTTGGTTTAGAAGCCAAGAATAATTTCATTTGTTGTTTAATCATAGTTGTTCATAAATTTAATAGTAATCTTATTTTGAAATTCTAAATATAAAAAAATATTTAGTTATCATGCAATTTTATTCCTGGCATTGATCATATAGCATTTCATACCGATTGACAATTAATTCAAGAGAAAAAAGTTCAATAATTCTTCTTCGTGCTTTTTGACTTAAATTTTTTCTATTTTCCACTCCTAGTTCAATTAATTCTTGCCAAGCTTTAGCTAGTAATTCAGGTTGTTTTGGGGGGACAATTTTACCAGTATCTCCAACAATCGAGGCTGAATCTCCCACATCTGTTACAACGCAAGGGATTCCACAAGCCATGGCCTCCCCAATAACATTGGGAAATCCTTCTCCCCAAGCTGATACAAGAGAACTAATATCTAACCCAGCAGTAATATAGGGAATATCTTGGCGTTCTCCTAGGAAGTAAAAATTCTTTTCATTAGTCAAGTTTAAATCAGTTAATAATGCAACAAAATTAGGATTCTCTTCCTCTAAACCAGTACCAACTAAGAGGAAATAAACATCGGGAATTTCTTTGAGTAAAATAGCAGCAGCTTTCAGAAAATTGGCATGATCTTTCATAGGATGATAACGAGCAATTAACCCAATTATTAGGGCGTTTTCAGTTAATCCTAACTCTTGACGTAATTTTTGACGAGCATCTGTTGATGGTATAAATACGTCGGTATTAAAGCCATTAGGAATCATTACGGACTTACTGGCTTTGTATCCTAATTGTTCGTGCTGATTAACACTTGTTTGAGAGACATAAATAATGGTTTTTGGAAAACTAGAAAGTTTAGCTAACAATTTAATGATTGTCGCTGTTCTCGGTTTCTCGTATTCTAGGGAATAAACTGAGTGACGAATATTCCAAATCACTGGAACTGGTTTGAAGCTGAGAATACTTAGGATTTGTGCCACTAAATTTCCGTGGTACATCCACCCTTGAATTACATCAGGCTTAATTTGCCAAACTAAATTAATTAATCGCCAAATACCTTGAATTGTAACTTTTCTAGAATTCATCGCTATTGAGTAAACGGGTATATCTAAGGCAGAAATCTGTTCGGCTAATGGGCCTCCATCAATCAAAGAAATAACAACTGGCTCGAAGCGATCAATATTGATCCGAGATAACAGTTTATAGAGCATCATTTCAGCTCCACCTGTTGATAGTCCACTAATAATAAATAGTATTTTCACCTAACATACCTTAGTTTAAAACTAACTAACAAAAACAAGAAAAAAATCACAAATATTTTGTTGCCAATAACAAAACTTGGAATGCCAGCAATGGGATAGAAACCAAGTATAATCACAGAAAAAGCGTAGATTCCATGAAAATCATTTCTTACTTGAATAAGTTTTTTAAAAATTCTGTCAATAAACTGATAAAAACATCCCCACAAAAAGCTCAAACAAATTAATCCTGGAAGAGAAAAACTATAAATTGTATAAGTAATTATTCCAGGGGGAACACTTGCTTCTGTTCGTGCAGGAAGTATGGGATAGGTATTTCTGTAAAGAGCTGTATTAACCATTTGAACATTAGTAGGAAGATTATCTAGATCAGTTCCTAGTAATCGATCTGGAACAAACTCACTTAATGCTGTCAAAAAGTCTTGGACAAATAACAAATGGTAATTATTATGCAAGCTCAAATTTAACGAAACTTGAAAATGAACCAAATATCCTAAAGTCTCCAGATATTTATTAGATGATTTATCTAGAGCTGTTAGATACTCACCTTTTCCCAATTCTCCAGAAAGAATTGTAGAGATTAAACGACGTAGAATCATTCCAAATCCTAATTCTTCGTCTTCTTTTGTTAATTTAGCGATCACAATAAACAATTCATCTAAAATTCCTAAACTGACAAATGCTCCTAAGATAAATAATAAAGCAATCGAGATATAGTATTTTTTGTTTTTAATTACTATTGAAAAATATATGAGCATAAACAGTAATAGGATTGCTGCTTTACCTGCAGTCAAAAATAAATAGAGAAAACTGATAACCAACCAAGATGTATAAAAACAAATATTATCTATGATTGTTTCTCTCTTTTGCCAAGTATAAAGTGCAATAGTAATCAAAGATAATGGGATGAATTCCTTGACAAATAAATAAGGACTGTCTGTCATTTCGTAACCATATCCACTACGAACCGCTTGAGTAAGAATAATAGCCTGTAATAGTCCTCCAAACTGGTTAATATAAATCAACAGAGAGAGCAATGACAAAATTGTAAAAGTTCTGCATAATATTTTGTATATAGTTACTTTACCTACCATTAAAGTGTAAACTTTGAGCGGATAAGCTAATTTTTTTTTAAAATTTATTTTTGTTCCTAAAATATAAAATGATAAAAATAATAAAGTAGCAAATAAAGACTCAAAACTAACGTAATTTAGGGTTGGATACAGATATTTTCTACTGTTAGGATCATACAATTCTGAACCAAATACAAGAAGATTAATCGGAACAAATAGGTAGTATAAAATTATGAGAAACAAGAAAAAAGTATCAAGGCATAATCCTTTGCTTTTAAAATTTAAAATGGAATAGGTAGAAATTAGTAGAAATGATAAAAGATAGAGAACAAGTAATAAATTATCCATAATACCTCTGAACTTAAGTTTTGTTTTAGATACTATCTAAAGTTGTCCTAACAAAACCTCGGTATTTTGTGCTAAACTGTTAGTAGTAAAATTTTTTCTGATACGTTCTCTTGATTTAATCGCTATTTCTTTGCGATCCCTTTCTAAACAATATTTCCAGCCAGAGACCAAAGCCTGAGGATTTTGAGGAGGTACTACTATTCCCGTATCTCCTACAATCCAGGCACAATCTCCTACATCAGTTACAACACAAGGAATACCACAAGCCATGGCCTCTCCAACAACATTAGGAAATCCTTCTCCATAAGAACAACAACAAGCTATATCCAAAGCATTATAAACCGCAGGCATATTATTCTTTGCACCTGCCCAAATGACCTGTTCAGAAATTCTTAAATCCTCAGCTAACTGGTATAATTCTTGAGTATATTTGTCTGAACCACTACCTACACAGATCCAACGGATATCTTGCCTTTCTTTAAGGGACAAAGCTGCTGCTTTCAAGAAAGTAGGATGATCTTTAATGGGGTCTAATCTACCAACTAAACCAATTAAAATTATATCGTCAGAAATTTTCCATTCTTGGCGTAATTTTATTCTGGAATAGTTGTCTGGTTGAAAATATTCAGTATCTATACCATTAGGAATTATTGCCATCTTTTTCGACGGGAATCCATGATCGATATGATAAATTTTACCAGCTTTGGAATTGACAATAATTAAATCTGCTAAGGGAGATAACCAACATTCTAGTTTAAAGCTTACCCTTACTAGCCAATCATAACGACTGAGATCAATATTAGAAGCCCTTACTCCCCAAACCATTTTAGTTCTTGGAAATAGGGGTTTTAACAACACTGTAAATATATTAGCGGTGCTAAGATATCCATGTAGTACATCTGGTTTAATCTCGTTAAGCTGATGAATCATTCGCCAGAAAAATTTCCAGATATCCCAACGTCCACCCTTTTCTAAGGAAATTAAGTTAATTTCATGATCTTTTAATTCTTCTCCTAGTTCTCCTCCAGAATAAAAAGTAAGAACTGTAATCTCAAAATTCTTTTTATTTAAGGCTTTTGTTAAAGCAATCAGTTGTCTCTGTGCACCCCCAATATCAAGTGAACGAATTAAAAAAACTAATTTTTTTCTTGTTGTTGTTAGTTTGATTTCTTGTTTAAAATCAGTCTTAATAGTCATCCCTTTTCTGCTCCTTAACTACTGTATCTAACAAATTTTCCCATTTTTTTATTATTTTGTCAACCCTAAATCTTTCTGTAATCTCTTTAGCTGACTCTGCTAATCTTTTACGTTCTTTTTCATTAGACATCAATTGACCCATAGCTAAAGCTAAATCCTCCATATTTTCGTTAGTTACTAAGATTCCATCTATACCATCTCTAATAATCTCTCGCGGCCCACTAGGACAATCAGTAGCAATAACAGGTAATCCACAAGCCATCGCCTCACAAAGTGCATTAGGAAACCCTTCAAAACGGGAAGACATAACAAAAAGATCAGCTTGTTGTAAATAATCATAGGGATTTTTGACTCTTCCTACAAAATTAACAGAATCAGTGATCTCTAAACGATCACGTAATAATTCTAACTCTAAACGCAATGAACCTTCCCCTAGAATAGTTAAAGACCATTCTGGATAGGAATCTTTTAAGGTAGCAAAAGCTTTTAAAAGTAAATCAAACCCTTTTTGTTCTACTAATCTCCCTATGGCAATAATTGAGTATTTTGTCAATAATCTTTCTGAAGAACTTTTGATTTGCTTGGAGAATAATACTGGATTAGGAATAATTTCTATCTTATTTTGCCATGAAGAAGGAAAATAATTGGCAACTTTTTGGGTTTGAACAACAATATAATTAGCGATCGGATAGATTATCCAGCGCAACTGTTCCCAAATAACACCAATATCATATTTAGATGGATCAACTCGTTCTGAGACAATGATTGGAATAGGTAAACCTTGCATTGCTAATAATGTAATAACATTAGTTGTATTTGCAAAGCTAATGACAGTATCTGGTTTACTTCTCCGAATTGCCCTTCTTAATTTAGAAATACGCTTGAGATTATTCCATAACCCTAGCACGATATTAGGAGACTTTTTAGCAAGACCTAAAGGAATATGTTCAATGCGCGAATCTAAGTCATAAAATGGTGGTTGACTACCATCGTCAAAAGTCAAGATAGTAATATCAAATTCCCTAGACTGAGAAGCCCAATAGTTAGCCATAATTGACATAACTCTTTCTGCACCACCTGATGATAAAGAAGAAATAACTAATGTTAATCGCATTTTTTTCGCACAACTGCAAAAACATTATTGTAAAAAGAATTTGTTTGATCAATTTTGTCAAATAAATAACTTAAAACATTAATAAAAAAACAAAAAATTATCCACACAGGAAGTAATAATGCTTTTAAGAAACGAGTGGGTTTGTATAGATTCATGTTTTGTTGAATCCAACTTAATAAAAGTAATCCAGTAGTACTACCAATACCCCCTTGATATTTAACCTCTAAAAATTCATAGTTTGCCTTGAATAAATTTTGAATACCATAAATTGAGAAACGTCTATAATCAGATGGCGCACCATGTTCATTATAAATGAACGGCACTGAAAGTACTAATAATCCATTTAATTTTAAAACTCTATGAATTTCTTGCAATGTTTTATTTAGATCAGCAGTATGTTCTAAAACTTGAGTACATAAAACAAGATCAAACTCATTATCTGTAAATGGATAATTTTGATCACTCTCAATGACAAAATCAACTTGAGAACCTGGATAGACATCGATCCCGATATGTTCAACTTTTTCAGGATGCAACCAAGCTTTATAGGGCTTATCTCCACATCCTACATCTAAAAGTTTTCCGACAACATCTGGTAAAATACGTCTAAAATCGGAGTATATTTCTTTAGTAGCTAACCACTGAAAATGCCAGGGATATAAATAAGGATGTCTTCCACAGAGTTTGTCATATACATTGTCATATAAATTTCCTATAGTACTCATGCCAGTTTTCTCACTATAAATAAAATGTTTTCATTATTTCCATGTACCCCTAAAATCGATAAGGTCTTTTTAATTAGACTCATTAACTTTCCTTTCCAATTTAAGGATAACCAACTAAAAAAATAAATCGCCTTGATTCTTTCTATCTGTAGATTGGTATTAATCGATAATTTAGACGTCAAGCTATGAATGTTAAAGGATTGATGATGACCCCATCTATGAAAAAGTTTACCACAATCGGGGCAAACAACTTGGTTAGACTGTAAATTTTCATTAAAGGGAACTGTTCCCATTAAATAACCTCCCTTGACTAGGACACGATTAATTTCTTTTAACCCCAAATCAAGTTGTTCGTCTTTCAGGTGTTCAAGGACTTCAGAGCAAAATATAACATCAAAAGTTTCATAATCATAGGGAATATTTTCAATCATTCCCACTTTCCCTTGACCGCCATTTTCTTCGATTTTTTTGATAGCAACTTCGCTAGGATCTAAAGAATAAGTATTCCATCCTTTACTCAGACAATTTTTTTCTAGCCATCCGTTGCCAACTCCAATATTTAAAACGGTAGGTACACTATTAGAATGGTTGTTGACTAATTTTTCAGCTTGATTAAGCAGAAATTTTAACCGAGGAATAGATCCCGAAAAGGACTCACAACCTTCATCTTGAAAATAATCCCATATTAATTGTTGACTCATCTTGATAACTAAGCTCCATAAGTTAATTTTTAAATCCTTACTTTTGAGAAAATTACCTCTTCAAAATAAAAGCTTGTCCTGTTGGAACATGAACAATTTTTTCGATTTTGTCTGACATATATTCATCAAAAGCTAGTTTAGCACCAGGACAAGTTGAAAATCCATAATCATCACACAAAATAATTCCTCCAACAACAAGTTTTGGATAGAAAAATTTAAGAGATTCTAAGGTGGGTTCATACAAATCAACGTCAATATGAACAAAGCAAAAAGCTTCACTATTAACTTCAGGAAATCTTTCAGGAATCCAACCTTTATAAAATTTGATTTTGTCTGAATAAGAAGCTAAATTTTGCCTAGCGATATCTTCAGAAGTTGTTAGGCTTCCAGTCTGCCAAAATTCTCCATCCATATCTAGAGGTTTAGATAGTCCTTCAAAAGAATCGAAAGCATAATGAATTTTTTCCTGGTGTTGAAATTTTTGACAAATTAGTTCAGAGGTGGCCCCACGATAAACACCACACTCAGCTGTGTCACCTGGTAAATGTTCTACTAGGCATAATAATGAATTGACAAAATACTTTCTATCTGCTGAGCGATAATGTTGAGAATTACCTCTATATTTTTGATAGAACTTAAAAAAATCTTGATCTTGAAGCCAAATTTTGCCCTCTTCGGTGTGAGTAAACTTTGGGTAGACAAGAGATGATAAAAACTCAGCAAGACGAAAATTCAAGGCTTCTTTATCCCTTTCAGTTTTTGCATTCCTCGCTAGAGATAAAAAGGTAAAAAACTTTCTTAGTATCATGATTTAGTTGGTTAATAATAAATTTTGTCAATGTTTTTGTAATTAGTTGGCTTGTGTTTGTTTGATTAATTTAGATGAATGACGGGTAACATAAGTATAAGAATATAACATAACAAAAGAAGTTGACAAGGCAATTCCAGAAACCCCTATCCATTTCATGAAAATAAAGTTAAGTATAATATTTAA
This sequence comes from Cyanothece sp. UBA12306, assembly GCA_003448685.1. GTDB lineage: Bacteria > Cyanobacteriota > Cyanobacteriia > Cyanobacteriales > Microcystaceae > Rippkaea. The sequence continues at coordinate 3,078 of DLXW01000361.1, read as the reverse complement.
AAGAAGGTTCCAGATAGCAGCTTTCATAAGGATATGGTTCGCTTTTAATGATGAAATCAGTCTCACTACTAGAATTCCACCAATACTAAAAGGAATCTGTAAAGCATAACAAGCTTGAATTTTTGATACTATTTGGGTATCTTCAGCAGTAAAAGATCCCCTTTGAAACATAATCCTGACTAAAGGTTCCGAGATGATAATAATAAAACCTGTCAGAGGAATGGTAAATAAAAAAATCCACTTCAGATATCGTTTGAAAGTATCTTGTATCTGTTTCCAGTCTTCATTAGCTACCATTTTAGCAAAATAGGGAGTTACAGAGGTTCCCAAAGCTGTTACTATCAACGTGATTGGTAAAGCAATTAATTTGTTCCCATAGTTCAATGCTGTAACACTTCCTGACGACAAGGTAGCTGCCATTGATTGATCAACTATATTAGTGCTACTCATTAAACAAGCACCAGCTATCATGGGCATATATTGCCCTATCACCTGACGTAAATCTTCATTAAAACCAGACCATTTTGGTAACAAATAAATTCCTTGACCTTTTAAAGCCATACCTAAAAGTATTAACTCTAAAAAAGCACCACAGATTAACCCAAAAGTTAAGGCATTAACGCCCCAAGATGGGTTAACAAGTAACAATAAAATAGTTATAGTGGGTGTAATTGCTGGAGAAAAAGCAGCTAGAGCAAAACGTTCTCCAGCATTCAAAACACCTCTGATAATAGTTATACTACCAGTTAATATTAACCAAGGCGAAATATTGACAAGTAGATCAACAGTTAAACCTAATTTTGCTCGATTAAATCCACTCGCAATTAAAGGAAGAAAAAAAGGCGCGGTTACTCCCATAACTATGGTTACCAGCAATAATAATATTAAGCTAAAAACCATAGCTCCAGAAAACAGCTTTTGAGCAGCTTTCATTCCTTGTTGCTCCCTAACTTGGATATAAGTGGGAATTAGGGCAGTATTAAAAGAATTTCCGATTACAGTAACCAAAAAACTAGGAACAATTAAAGCAATAAAAAAGGCATCTAAATCATCACTAAGTCCAAAACGCCAAGCTACTACCAACTCTTTGATTACTGAGATTAATTTACCTAATGCTGTCATAATTCCAACTACCGCGGTGGCAGTTAAAATGCTATGGTTAACTGATCTCAGACTAAAATTAGTCCACAGATGACTGATTTTTTTTACTAATTCAATCGGATTAGAAATATAACGAAATTTAGATACGCAAATTCTAATATATTGCTTTAGCAAAGTCTCAAGAACCTCCTATTGATGTTCAAAAATAATAATTTTAGCAAGTTCCCCTCCAATTACCTTATGTCGAATTGAAGTAAAGGAAGACGTAACCTAAAATAGCAACAAGATAGGCAACAGCTAAGCAAAATAGAATTTACTGCTTTGATCAATTTCCTATATTTAGATTTTGACTACTCTATCTTGAGAAATTAACATTTTTTTGCAATCAATCGCTTTTTTCCATAATTCTTCCCCTGGCAAATCTTCATAAATGGCTTCAGTTAATTCTTCTCTTATCAATTGCCAACTATCAGGTGATGGCATTGCTTCGGAAACTCCCATAATCTTAGGATGCTCTGTTTTAAAGACTTTTTCGCTTTTATTAATCAATGATTCATGAATTTTTTCTCCTGGACGACAACCAATAATTTCAATGGGAATATCTTTTCCAGGCATAAAACCGGCTAATTCAATCATCCGTTCGGCTAAATCATAAATTTTTACCGGTTCACCCATATCTAAAATTAAAATTTGTCCTGATTTACCCACGGCTAAACTTTGAATGACTAACTGGGAAGCTTCGGGAGTAGTCATAAAATAACGGGTCATTTCTTGGTGTGTGACTGTAACTGGCCCCCCCCTGGCAATTTGTTCTCTAAAAATAGGAACCACACTACCGCGACTCCCTAGAACATTACCAAATCGCACTAATAAAAAACGGGTTTGACTTTTAACTGAGAAAGATTTAACTGTTAACTCAGCTAAACGTTTGCTTAAACCCATAAAGTTAGTAGAATCTACTGCTTTATCAGTAGAAATCATTAAAAATGTTTTAACTCCGTATCGATCAGACAATTGAGCCAGATTAGTTGTGCCAAAAACATTATTTTCCAAAGCTTCGGTGGGATTTTCTTGCATTAAGGGAACATGCTTATGAGCCGCAGCATGAAAGACTAATTCTGGTTTCCATGCGGGAAAAATGCTATCGAGCCGTCTTTTGTGACGGATATCAGCAATAATTGGCACGCAGTGGAGTTCAGGAAAAATTCGCTGTAACTCTTTCTCAATCTGAAAAATACTATTCTCACCTCGTCCTAGGAGCAAGAGAGTTTTCGGTTTTAATCGCGCCAACTGACGGCACAGTTCTGAACCAATGGTTCCCCCTGCACCAGTTACTAAGACAGTTCGACCACATACTTGTTCGTAAGCAGAAGGAAAAAGGTCATTAAATTTTTTAGCAAAATCAAGAACAACTTCTGGTCGTCCCAAAATATCTTGAATTTTAATTTCCCGTAATTGATTGGTGAAAGATCGATCCGTTAATATTTCTGGCCTTGCTGGAAGCAATTTTAGGTTAAAAGACATTCCTTTGCTAAGATCCACAATCTGACGAATTTTTTCTGTCCTAGCAGAAGGCATGGCAATAATAACTTCATTAACTTTGTAATAATTAGCCCATTTATTAAGTTCAGAAATTTTACCTAAAACCTTAATCCCCTCTATTTTACGTCCAATTTTGCTAGTATCATCGTCAATAAATCCAACAATGTTCAGAGGAGAAAAACTATTTAATCGAACTTCTTGGGCAATTCTCGAACCAGAAATACCTGCTCCAATAACGATGACTCTTCGCTTGTTTAAGGAACTTTGAGAAGAACTAGAAGCTAATCTTCGAGTTTGCCATCGACGAAATAGTCTTAGTCCACCCATCCCTATTAGGCAAAAACCCCAATCAATTACAACAACTCCTAAGGGTATACCTGTAAAAGAAGGATTGAATGAAGGAATAATCAGACGAGTAACTACAAAAATTAGGAC
>DLXW01000359.1:28018-29451 GCA_003448685.1 Cyanothece sp. UBA12306 | reverse complement strand
CTCTAATTTGGATTGAACCTGTATTGCCTGCTATGGCAATAGACTACAATAGAGCTAACCTAGTGGAAAAAGACTTTTCTAGTCAAGATTTACGAGATGCTATCTTTGATCATGCCAATTTACGGGGTAGCAACTTTAGCCATGCTAACTTACAAGGGGTTCGATTTTTTAGTGCCAATTTAGAGTCGGCTAATTTTGAAGGGGCTGATTTGCGGTATGCTGATTTAGAGGTAGCACGCTTAACCAATGTTAATTTTACCAATGCGTTGTTAGAAGGGGCATTTGCTACTAATATTTTGGTTAAGGGAGCGATTATCGATGGCGCAGATTTTACTGATGTTTTATTAAGTCCTAATGTTGAAAAACAATTGTGCGCGATCGCTACAGGAACTAATCCCATTACAAAACGAAACACTAAAGACACTTTATTCTGTCCTTAAATTTATTTTAGATAACGTTTAGATATCTCATTAGTTTTCTGTTTTACTTTTCTTTGCCAAGGCTTAATCTTTGATTTTCTAGCTAAATAATCTTCAATAAATAAAAGCAGTCCAAAACGTTTTACTCGAAATTGTACGCGGCTCCACCAATCTTGCAATCGAAGTTGTTTTTGCTGCAAATTAGATACTTTTATGAGAGGAAAACCACTAAGTTCATATCCTCTTTTTTCTAAAACATCTGCAATGCGTGATTCAATTAATTGAATCTCTGCTTGAGACAATTTATGTCGCCATTGTTGGATTAATTTAGGGTTAGGAGTTTCATAGGTTGTATCATCAGGATAGCTTAACATCTTAGGAGCATAACTTATACCTATAAAATGGCAAATTTTTGTCAATGTTTCCTGTGGCTGAGTAATCAAATCCTCATAATATATTTCAATATATCGCTCAGGAAGAATAGTCTGCTGGAGGCTTTCCCATAATTGTTCAGCTTCTAGCCATCTTTCCACTCCTGTCCAGACATTACCAGCCCATCCCATCCCAATACAAGAACGAGCAACATCTCTTCCATCTCTAATTAGGTGAATAAAACGCGCCTCAGTCCAAATTTTAATCAGCCGATCAAAATGATGGTGAACAGTTGCGCCAATCAGTTTTTTATGATCTCGTTCTTTTTGTTGTAACAAAAAACTATTAACCAGTTGAACATAGTTTAAATTAGGGTCAATTTTAAAATTTCTTGCTTGAAAAATACGATGAGTTTCTAGCCATTCGTAATATTTATTTAGATCAGGAAATGTTCCATCATCAGCTATCATATCTACACTATACTCAAATTCTTGGCACCAAGAGACTTGAGGATTATGGTTCAACATAAGTCTCAAAAGGGTTGTTCCAGAACGTTCAGCACCAACTAAAAATAACGGCTCTGAGACGGTTAATTGATCATGATTAATTGTCATTATTTTATTCTATTCTTAAGATTGACTA
>DLXW01000359.1:9078-27798 GCA_003448685.1 Cyanothece sp. UBA12306 | reverse complement strand
AGCTAGAAACAGAAGAACGTAGCTTTTTCGTGCTACTTAACAAATTTTTGCGTTTCTTTTTAGAGGTTAAAGGCTGTACAATTAAACCTGCTAAAGATCCTGAAACTAGCATAAAGACAGGATTATACTGATTATTTAAGGTACAGTCTAACATATAAAGTGAAACAACTACTGCAAGAGCAGCTGCTGGCGCTACTTTATGATGAAACCAGAAACGAGCTGGAAATTTCGACCAAGCAAAGTATAGACAAGGTAGCAATGAAGTAGCAAAAATACCGACTAAACCGAGTATTCCATTCTGTCCATAAGTGATAATCCATAAACTATCAGTTGTAGAAATATCTACTAACTCTCCTGCTGAATTATATTCAAAAACTCTATTACGTCCCCATCCTCCCCAGCCAAAAATTGGTCTTTGACGAGCCTTTTCTGAGAGAATTTCTTCATTATCTAGTCTATATTGTAAAGAGCCAATTCTATCTCTCGGAAAAGTTGCATAAAGTGATTCTAATATCTGATCAGACATTCCTCCGGAAAAGTTCCCTGTTGCTCCAGCAAGTAAATAACAAGATAGCGATATAATTAAAAATATTAATAGAATCCCTGTCTTTAACTTTTTAGCAGTAAATAAGATAGCAATTCCATAAATAAAATATATATAAGCTCCCGTAGACTTAATTAATACTAAAGTAACAGATAATCCAGAGATTAACCAACTCATGGGAATATTCCACAATCTTTTTAAAACTCCTGATTGCCACAACCATAATCCAATCAAAGTTGCTGACATCATCCACATTCCTACACTAAGTCCATGACGCATAAACACAGTTGGACGAAATCCTCCATAGCGAATTTGTTGTCCAAATGGGGCCCCATGATAACCATAAACAATACGATGTAATTGTGGACTCATTCTAGCTTCAAATAAACATAAAGGAGCATAAATAACTCCACTAATAAAGATGGCAATTGCTAATTTTTTAATATCTGATAGCCTGTTAAGATGAATTCGTCCAATTAAATAAGGAAAACCATAGCGTACTATTTTACTAAGAGTTGCAGCTATTCCATCATATAAGCCAAGATCATTAAAGATAGACGAAAAAAAGGAACTAATACAAAATAATAAAATTGGGAGATCTATCCAAGAAAATTTATAGTTTTGAAATTTCCGAAAATCAAAAATTATAGTACAAATAAAAATACTATAGCAAGTTGCTGACATCCTATTATAATCTGGTAATCCAATTAAAGCAAAACCTAATCTTTCGGGTAAAAAGAGCCAAGCAACAATAAAACTGACAATAATGGCTTTTTTAATAGGAAATCGCTTAAATAAAGCAAGTATAATCAGAGGCCATGATAATAGAACTAACTGAGGAGGAAGAATCATAAAAAATAAATTTTGCTTATCTCATTCTGTAAGATACTGCTTTTTTGAAGAAAATCATCATCAATAAGTTACTTGTTTTGAAATATATTGCGATATACGTCAAACATAATTGGAGGAACAAGTTTTTGGATTAGATTATTTTTTGATACTTTAGAAGGCTCAAGGGTTAAATTTTCATCAGGACGTTCTTGAAATAAAGTGGAATGTTGTTTAATCGCAACTTCCTCAGATGGTCTGCCGTTACTATAATAGTAAAGAGCTAATGATTTACGATTCATTCCCTCTGGACAATTTAGAGGATCTGGATGGCCATGGTAAGAAAAATCAGAAGTGCTAAAAATAACACAGCGGTTAAAGATAGGAAGGATTTTTTCGTGGCAAACAGTTACTTTTTCATCCCACATCTCAAAGTGACCTCCGTATTCTTCTTGCCAATTTTTATTGAGATAAATTAGAAGATTTAACCGTCGATCTACATTCATTTTTTTATGCTTGTTAAAATCAACATGGATTTTTAAAAATCCTCCTCTCTCAATTTGATGCAGTCCTCCTCCTTGAAAATGGGGATCTGGTATGATTCCTTGTATTCCCGTCAATTGCTCTAAAAAATCGATAAAAATTGATGAGTTTAATTGATATAAAAGAAAACGGGTAAATTCTCCCATATTTAATTCAGATAGGGAATCTAATTTTTTTTCTGTAGCTCTTTCAAATCTTCGCCAACCTTCTGCCTGTGGTGAGGGAAATTCATCTAAAATTTTGTCTAAAATTCTTTCTGGCAGAAAATTATCAATAATAATGTGAGGATAGGGTTTAGCTTCTACATACTTTTGATGGTATTTTTCAGCTAAATTATTTAAATAGTCAGGCTCTAAACAAAAATCTAGTTTTTCATTAATCATGGTCATTGAATCCTTTATAATTAGTGATTTTTACTTTTTTTATATTATTAACTATTGATTCCAATGAGATAAATCTCTCTGGATAAATTTAGCTAATTTTTGATTTGGCTCATCAAACTTATTGATTAGCATTTGACGAGTTTCTGGTAACATTTTAGGAGGAATATATTGTTGATTTGTCCAGTTTATGTAATTAACTTTTTTGATTATTGTATAGAGGTTAGATTTTATAGATTCTGTCATAAATTTGCCAACATAGCTAACAAGAGGAATTTTTTGAATAGACTTAAAAATTTGCTGTCTAAAAGCTTTTTCCGCATCATTTTCTGCTTGATTGGCAAAGATCTCTCCTTTTTGGAGAACATCGAAATTTTCTTCAACATTAAGAAACCTAAAAATCTGATTTAGAGTAGCTCCTGGATGCTCAATTAAATCTTCCATCAAAATGAATAAAAACGATTCTTTGGGAAAAAATTTTAAGTATTTTTCAATTTGTTCTAAATAGTAGCTACTATCAATAAATTCAGTTTGCTTTTCTATAGCTTCTTCAAAAGTTCTAGCTGTCATTAATTCATTTCTTTCTGCTAAAAATTTTTGATTGTATTGACTTCTCCTGAATCGATAAGTGTAAAACGAATAGGCACGATCAATTGGATGTCGCATCACATAAATCAACTTGACATTGGAAAGATGTTTTGCTATTCGCTCTGCTGCAAAAGGATGCTGATGATATCTCGAATAAGTGGTGGAAGCTTCTCCACAAATTTGATTAGGTTGTGCCTGATTAAATAGAGACTCATACCATTCTATCCCCTGAGCATAATTCTTGTCTAGAGAAAAAAAATCAGGTTCTTTTGGGGTACTCATATAAATCTGAGGGTGACGACACAAATACTGATAAAGCGTTGTCGTTCCTGATTTAGCAGCACCAATAATTATAAAATCAGGCTTAGTCACAAAACAACTCCTTATTAATAGATAAAATCATTGTTCTAGAAAATTAAATCACCATGTTTTGTTCGTTCAATAGCTTGATAGAATGCTTGTTCGCATAGTTCTGCCGCATCGTCCCAAGTGTAACTAATCGCAGTGTTATAAGCAATATCAGAAATCGCTTGCCATTGTTTATTGCTAAGCTTAGTGATCTCAATAATTGCTCGAGCCATATCCTCCGCATCTTCTAGTTTAACTAATCTGCCACCCCCTTTAGCAATTAGTTCAGGAGCTGCACCCGCAGGAGTTCCAATAACTGGTGTATGACAAGCCATTGCTTCGAGAATTGGCCGTCCAAATCCTTCAACACGACTACCAAACAGCCAAGCGTCACATTGAGCGTAAATATCTTTTATCTTTTCTTGTGGAGGATTTTGATAATATTTAGTTCCAGGGGGTAAGGGAAGAGTAGATGAAGGTTCTTCTAGTCCAAAAGCTACAAGATGTAAATCAGGAATTGCTTGTTTGGCTAATTCAAATGCTTTTAAAGTAAGATCACAGCCCTTCCATTTTGTAATCTTATAAAGCATTCCCACAGTAGGATTTGCTTGTTTTGAGCGGGGAGGAGCAAAATATTTGTTAAAATCAATACTATTGGGTACTAAAGAAACATTATTATCCCCATATTCATTTTTCATAATATTAACTAGCCACTGAGAAATAGTGATTTTATGAAGGGGGAGATAATAGGTCTTTTTGACCTTTTCAATCGGTAAATAATCATGAACTTCATGATGTCGAATTAAATAAACTTTTGCTCCTTTGGAAGGAGATAGATTAGCCACCCATTCAGCAGTTTCCCACCAAGAAGCTACCACAATATCAGCATCAGGAACATCAGCATCAGTAACTGGTGGTCCATGTTCGAGAACTTGACGAGGAATATCTAAATTATCAAAGTGAGAAGTTCCTTGCTGTTTAATATTAATTAAACCTTTACCTTTAAACAAAGAGAAAACTTGTTGTTTTAAAGTAGGTTGAGATTTACTAGGGGAAACAACAAAGACTTGATGACCTCGTTTTTGCAAATGATAAGCCAGCATAGCATTAGAACGCACTCCTCCTGCTAGACTGACCCAGTTAGCTAAGACAAATGTAATTTTCATAGTTTTATGAATTAGAAAGTCCTAAACTTTGTTTTACTTTACGCCAATAAAAACCCATCCATGATTCTCCAAAGGAAATGCGTACCTGTTTAATCAACCCTAGATTAGGTTTACCATAGAAATTACCATAATATTTGCCCTGTCCTGGGATTGGTGGCCCTTCTTCTAAACCCGCATTCATAAAACGATCAATATCAATCCTTTGTAAATAGTCATCACGCGCTTTTTTTAAACGTTCTTCATGGAGATTTGTATGAAAAACAGTCCAAGTTGGTTCTTCTATCTTACAAAGCGTATAAAGTTTATGATTGCTCATATAAGCTTCAAAAGCTGCTTCAATTAAAAACCTTCCTTGTCTACCTCTGAGTTCATTAGGATTATCCCCTTTGAATCCAGATAGAATATAATCCCCAGCAAATTCATGAACAGCTTTCATAAAAGTACTGCGTTTCATTAAGGAGAAATTTAGACTACATTTATGGCTAAAGTACCATCCAGGCCAAGCATCATGATGTTTTGCTGGCTTATTAAATGAACCTCCAATAGCAAAAACATCATCCCTTTCTAGATAATCAATAGCTTTTTTTAACCAATCATGATGGCCTTCTCTATAAGGTAATGTATCAACATGAAAAAATAGTAGGTAGGGTTTACTAGCAATTGATCCCGATGTGTACTCCTTAATATATCCACTATTTTTACCTTCATAATTATCTTCATGATTTTCTTGAATAACTTGTAATTTATCAATCAAACCTTTCTTAAATAATTGCCAGTATATCTCCTGAACATCAGGAGAACTAGCACAATCAACAACAACGACTTCTCCTGGTTTTCCTCCAATAAACTCAAACCAATCTTTGAGAATTTCAGCGAAGACTTGTCCATCACCAAAATTAGATGTAACCATTGATATTTGGGGAAGTTTATCGATATTTTCTAGCATGATTGATTAGTTAGTTTTTTACACAGAATTTCTTATGATGCTAAAACCTCAACATTATATTATCATGTTAAGTAGCTTATATTTTTAATACACAGATATAATGATTTGTCAAATTAATCTATAATATTTTTACAGTAAAAATTTTACATTATTTGACTTAGAGGCAAACCATAACCCAATAAATAGCGAAGCATCATACAAGTAGAAATTAATCCAATTAAAAATATTGTTGCTTGAAAATCTTGTTTGATAGTTAAAAATCCTTCTTTCCAAAGTCCATAATTTACAGAGATATAGGAAGGAATATCATTGAGAGCAACAACAATTATCGCCCCCAAAGTACCAAGCAAGGAATGACCAATAGGGATAAATATAAACATACATAAAACTTTAATACTACTTCCTATAGCTAAATAACTTGGTTTGCCAATGGCAAACAGTGTTTGATTTATACTCATGTGAAGTAACATAGGCCAAAGTCCAATCCCTAAAATAGTTAACATCCAAGCAGCATCATGATATCTTACGTCGTACAAAGTCAATATAATTAGGTCTCCTCCCACAAATAAAATAGTAATAATTCCAGCGAGTCCCATCAGTAAAAACCAACGTTTTTTGAGAATTTTTTTTCTCAGTTCTTCACGTGGTAAATTTTGGTGCTGAGAGATAAGGGGCAAAATTATCTTACCGCTAATCGCTCCTAATACTTGTCTGGGAAGAAAGGCAAAAGTCAAAGCTATTGTATATACTCCCAATAGTTCTAAAGATAATAATTTTCCCATAATAAGTCGATCAGATTGATTAGCGAGGAATGTCATAGCCGTGGAAACAAAAATCCAGCGGCCAAAAGAAGTGATTTCTTTGAGTGATTCATGATCCCAGGCAAAACGATTGGATACGGTGGAATCTAATCTGTGACTCCCAATCATAGTGATTAAACTTGATACTAAGTTTCCTGCGATTAAAGCAAATATAGACTTCTGAAAATACGCCCAGATAATTGTAATAGTTAAGGATAAAACTTTTAAACTTACCTCAAATTTAGTCAGTTTACTAATTTCCATCTTGCGATTAAGAGTAGCTAATGAGGTAGAATTAAATCCTGAGATCATGGTCGTTAATCCAACCACAGGTAATAACCAAATAAATTGGGAATCTTGATAAAATTTAGCTACTGGCCAAGCGATTGTACAACAGGCTAACCATAAACCAATTCCTCTGATTACTTGTAATGTCCAAGCAGTATTGAGAAACTTTGGATCATCACCTCTGGAACTTCTAATAATACTAGGACGAATCCCGATATCTGAAAATAAATTTAAACCATAAATAAAGGTGTTAACCAAGGCCATGAGTCCAAATAATTCGGGAACTAATAGGCGAGTTAGAATAATGTTGCTAACTAACCTTAATGTCTGATTTCCCCCATAAGCAATCAGAGTCCAGATTGTCCCCTTAATAGCGATTGTTTTGATAGATGACATAGAGTATATACATAGAATAAAGCAGTGTCAATCTTAAGATTAATATTATTCTAACACTATATTTTTCAAATTGTCTTATCTAGTTTTTGACTTTTTTGCGTAATTATACTGACAAATAAGTTTTAATTTTAACTAATAAATAAAGTTAAAAAATAAGAAAATCTACCGATAAAATATTTAGTTCAGAGGGGAAAGATGAGCTTGAAATAAAAATCATTTGATTATCTGAAACATGGATATTGTACAAGCCCCGAATACTCACCACAATTCTTTTCTAAGTCTTGTTCCTCACGGAAGTGCGACTCACATTGCCATTAACAATGGTTCTTGGTTTGATCCTAATACATGGCAAGATGGAATCGTACCTACTGATAATAGTAATGTACTAATTTCTGAAGGAGTAACAGTTACCTACGAGCAAGAAAGTGACGCTCGATTAAAAACTGTACGTATTGATGGGAATCTAAGCTTTGCTCAAGATAAAAACACTAAAATTATTGTTGATTATATAGCGGTTTCTAACTCAGGGAATTTAGAAATAGGAACAGAAACTAACCCCATTCAAAATAATACTGCGCAAATTATTTTTGCCTCTGTTGACCCTAATAATGCTTCTATTGATCTAGGATGGGACCCTCATCAATTCAGTCGAGGATTAGTTACTGGTCACGGAGCTTCAGTCAGTATTGTAGGTGCCGAAAAAACTCCCTATATGACTTTGGCAGGAAATCAGCTAGCAGGTTCTACCGAATTGGTCTTTTCTGAACCAATTTCTAGTGATTGGAAAGTTGGGGATCAAATCGTTTTAACCGGAACCCAATGGGATCACAAAGGTTCCCATGAAGACAACAGTAAAACTCAAGATGAAGTCCTCACCATTGAGTCTATTAATGGCAATAAGATTACTTTTAGCCATAATGATGTAGATGGTAATGCCCTAAGATTTGACCATACCACCCCCGAGGGTTTTGGTGTTGACATTTATGTTGCCAATCTTAGTCGTAACATTTCCTTTGCTACCGAAGGCGGTGATAGTGTACCCATTTCTCAACGGGGACACCTCATGTTTATGGGTCAAGATGTGGGTGTCCATAATGCCGGTTTTTATGAACTTGGACGCACTAATAAAGATGTGGTTCTCAATGACCCTGAATTTGATAGTGAAGGCAATTTAATTCCAGGAACTGGCACTAACGCAAGGGGTCGTTATTCGCTCCATTTTCATCAAACTCTTTTGGACATGAACGGCGAATATAACCATTCCCATCCTCCTGCTCAAGTTACTGGAAATGCGGTTTGGGGCAACCCAGGATGGGGATACGTAGCCCATACCAGTGCAGTCAATTTTGAAGATAATGTCTCTTTTGATGTACTCGGGGCGCATTTTGTCACAGAAGAAGGAGATGAACAGGCCTCATTCCGACGTAATATTGCTATTAAAGCAGAAGGGGCTGTGACCGATGCTCCGACAAACTTATTACAACCAAAAGATGAAAGGGGATTAAAAGAAGATTGGGGGTCAGAAGGCCTTGGATTGTGGGGTGATACAAGCTATAGTATTACTGCCTTTGAAGACAACATCATCACAGGGACCAAAGATTCTGGAATTATTGTTTATGGTCACAATGATGTTCACGTGCAACCTGATGTTCCAGTTTCCACCCTTCCCCCAGAGCTTCAGAAAATTGTTGGCAACGATACAACTATTGCTAGTTGGAAGGTTCCAGTAAGGAATTTTAGTAATAACAAAGTCTATAATGCCGATGGTGGTATTGAGATTCGCGGTGTAACTCGAGATGATAATGCCTTAGATGGTAACAATATTGGCCATAATGAACAGAGTATATTTGAAGGATTTGATATTTGGGGAGTACGGCGACATGGCATTCAAACTTCTTATGCTGGCCGTATAACTCTTAAAGATGCTTTGATTGTCGGTGATCCTGAAAACCCTCTTGAACGGACTAAGACTCAATCTACTGCAGACTCACCCAAAGGAGTTGGGATTTATTCCCAAAAGAATGCTCGATATATGATTTATGACAATGTTCATGTTGAAGGATTTACTATTGGTGCAACCATTCCTCAAACGAGTATCGGTGGATATAACGACGAAAATAATCTCAGCGCCAGTCAACTAATCGGGGGAACTTTTGCCAACAATACCTATAATTTAGAAGCTGCCTCAGGAAAGATAGATAACTTTTCAAAATCAACGGTACTCAATCCTTTTAATAATAGTGGCCCTTTGACACCCTATTTCATGATTAAGGGCAACCCCATTTTTGAGGTTCCTTTAGATGATCATGCTCCAGTGGCTGAATTTACAGCAAATTCTGTGGGTGGTTTAGCACTTCTTTTTGATGGTAGCGACTCCTTCGATCCAGATTATATTCCTGATTGGACTGATTCTAAAAATAACCCCTATACTGCTGGTGATAACACTATTGCTGGGTTTGCTTGGGATTTTGATGGAGATGGGAACTTTGATGATTTTGGCCGTTATGTTACCCACATTTACGATACTCCAGGTACCTATTCCATTACCCTAAAAGTTACTGATATACAAGGAAATACATCGACACGTACTCAAGAAATCAGTATTGATGCCCAATCTTTTCCCAATATTGTTTTAGATGGAACTTTTAGTGTTTCAGATTTTAAGAAGACAGGCTCAATTAGTAATTGGGGTGACATTGGTCATTCGGGAGGTTGGAATATAGCTGGTAGCCATCGCTGGAATAAAGATTCGGTTAATGGCTGGGCTTATGCGGATGATTCTGGTTCTCCAGGGCTCACTCAAGTTATTTATAACGAAGGAATTAGTCAAGGACTCCAAACCATTAGTTTCGATGCTAAAAACCTTGGTTCAGATAATACCTTACGCTTACAAGTTTATGGAATTAATGGACGATTCGAATTCAGTAAATGGGACTATAATAGCCCTACCAATACCCATAATACTATTCCTTTTGAATCAGTTACCCTTCTAGATACAGGTAATGTTGCTACAACTGAATTTGATTGGCAGACATTGACTTGGAATAATGTTGATTTCGGCGAAGGATATGAATTTATTGGGATTCGTTTTTCTACCAGGGGTGTAAGTGAAACTGAATTTCAAGCCATTGATAATTTCTCTATTGGCACTTCTCCTACTAATGGCAGCAATAGTATTCCCATAGCTGTTAATGATACTTTTACTACGGACGAAGATACACCAATCGTAATTGATGTTCTGGCTAATGATTTTGATGTTGATGGCAATCCACTTTCCATTGCTCTGATGACTCAACCACAGGATGGAACGGTTATTGACAATAATAATGGAACTCTAACATTTACCCCTAATGCCAACTTTTTTGGAGAAACTGATTTCTCTTATACAGTATCAGATGGTCAAGGCGCATTACATACAGCTACTGTTAACTTGACTGTTAATCCTGTGAATGATGCCCCCGTTCTCTATCCTGATTTTTTCAACACTGCGATGGATACTCCAGTGGTGATTCATGTCTTAAAAAATGATCGAGAACTTGAGGGAGAAAATTTAACACTCACCAGCTTTAGCCAAAGTCAAAATGGTTCTCTTCTTCACACTGAGAATGGAAGATTTTCCTATACTCCCAATACTGGTTTTATAGGTAATGATACTTTTACCTACACGGTGACAGATGACCAAGGAACAACCAGTACAACAACGGCTCAAATTACTGTCTCAGAAAGTATGGTGCTTCCTGGCAATCTCATTAAAGATAATAGTTTTAATGGGGTTTATGGGCAAACATTTCTTGAAAACGGTTCTAATGCTGATTGGCAAAATGCTGGTCAAGTTTGGCTACGACCAGGGGGTCATAAATGGAATAAAGATGTCAATAATGAATGGGCAACTGCTGATGGTTCTGGGGCATCAGGATTAATTCAAGTTATTCAAGATAACAATAGTACCCAAGGTTTACAAGATCTTAGTTTTGATGCCATTCATACTGGTCTTGAAAATACCTTACGCTTACAAGTTTATGGTATTGACGGTCAATTCACCATGAGTAATTGGGATACCAATACTCCGGTAAGTGTTAATAGTAATCCCATCAATGTTGAGACTTTATTAGATACTAAAAATGTAGCTACTGATAATTTTGACTGGCAAACCTTTTATTGGGATAGCATAGATTTTAATAATGGCTATGAATATGTTGTTTTACGATTGACAACAGCAGGAGTGAGTGATACTGAATTTCTAGCAATTGACGATCTTTTTCTTGGTCAACATCCCAATAGTAATCCGCCTATTAATCTGATCAAAGATGGTAACTTTACTGTGGATAATGGAGAAACATTTCTTGAAAACGGTCCTAATGCTGATTGGCGAAATGCTGATCAAGGTTGGGTACGACCAAGAGGTCATCGATGGAACAAAGATGTCAATAATGAATGGGCAACTGCTGATGATTCTGGGGCATCAGGATTAACTCAAGTTATTCAAGATAACAATACCACTCAAGGTTTACAAAATCTCAGTTTTGATGCCATTCATACTGGTCTTGAAAATACCTTACGCCTACAAGTTTATGGTATTGATGGGCAATTTAGTATGAGCAATTGGAATACTGATACTCCAGTAAGTTACAATAGTGAACCCATTAATGTTGCCACTATACTTGATACCCAAAATCTAGCTACTGAGAATTTTGATTTACAAAACTTTAGTTGGGATACCCTTGATTTCAATAATGGCTATGAATACATTGTCTTACGATTTACGACACAAGGAGTTAGTGATAATGAGTTGCTCGCAATTGACAACGTCTTTCTAGGTCAAAACTCTAATAATGGCACTAGCAATTCACAACAGTTCACACCTAATAATGATCCTCAAACTTCCATTAATAAGAGTCGACAAAACGAAGAATCTACCAGCGATAACTCAGCTGAAATAAATTCAACAATCAGTACATCTGTTAATGAAAGTACCCAAGATAATCATACTGATGAAATCACCTATTTTGAGGGCAGTGATCACACAACTACTAAATACGATAGTCAAAGTACGACAGAATCAGATAGTAAGGATGAGCTGCTAACTGGCAATGACAAACAAGATATTGTAACTGGAGGCGGAAATGACTTGTTAACCAGTGGTGGATTCAGCAACAATAGCCCATCCAGCTATGACAGTGAAGACAGACAAGATAAGATGGAATACCTCGATTCACAGCATGGTATTGATCTAACAAACTTAGAATACGATTATGTTAGCCACATTGGGAAGACTACAGACAGGAATTTATCCCTCAACAGTGACATAGGAAGCATCCTACCGGAGGTCTTACCTACCGAACTCTACCCATCGCTATTACCAAATACTTTAGCTAATAGCCTGTAAGCACAGACCTAGCTTATTGCTTTGGCTAAATTGTGGTTTCTTAACTATGCCCTTGATAACCCTAAATGTCCGTGATCTAGATTACTACCACCCAGAAATCTACTGAACAGCACATCAGAAAATTAATTAGGTTGAATAGACAGTCAATTTCCTCCTTTGAAAAATTCCCCTGACTACTAATTAACTTTTTTCCTATAACCTTATTATGACTGAATAGTCTTGCTGATGTCAGTGATCTAGATCACAATTCTCTGGGTATTTACTTATTGACAAATTGACTAAAATATGTTCAAGATGATGTTTGATAGTATCGTAAACAGGTAAAATCACCCATTGAAGTATCATAACAGTTCTATCTTGAAATGCAAAAAGACGACTGTATGCGGGTAAGCCCTTGGCGTTCGATTTCTCGGCGAAAAAAAGACCCACAGAAGCTAACGGAAGGCTTCCGGTGAGCTTCTTCAATGGAATTTATCGAAATAATAGGGTCTAAAACCTGGCTTTTTAAAGCGAAAAGTTTTTGGAGCGAGGTATAAATCCTCGTTACAAAAACTACTTCTGACTTCTAACTTCTGACTTCTGACTTCTGACTTCTGACTTCGTTAACTGTTGCTTTGTCTTAGGTGCCAGCATTCTTGAGCAATTGCCCAATCTTCTTCGGTATGAATTACTAAAATTCTTACCCTTGATTGAGTAGTTGAAATATCAATATTCATCGGACGATTATTATTTTTGTCAAGGTCTAATTTTAATCCTAAAAAATCAAATTTTTCACAAGCTTTTTCTCTAACAATTGCTGAATTTTCTCCAACCCCTGCGGTAAAAATCAAAGCATCTAAATCACCTAAAGTAGCTAACATTGAGCCTATTTTTGCTCGCAGACGATAAATATACATATCTAAGGCTAACTTAGCTCTAATATTCCCTTGATCAATTCCTTGAATAACCGCTCGTAAATCAGCAGAAATACCCGAAATACCTTTAAGTCCTGACTCTTTATTAAGCATTTCATCTAATTGATTTGCTGTCAAATTATGTTCCCGCATTAAATAAATTAAAATTGCTGGATCGATGGAACCGCTACGAGATCCCATCATTAATCCTTCTAGGGGAGTAAATCCCATAGTTGTATCAATACTAATACCATCTTTAATAGCTGCTAAAGAACAGCCATTACCTAAATGACAAGTAATTAATTTTAAATCAGTTAGGGGTTTATTTAAAATTTGAGCTGCTTTATAGGCGCAATATTTATGGCTAGTTCCATGAAAACCATAGCGACGAATTCCTTTTTCAAACCATTCATAAGGAATAGGATAAGCTGCTGTTTCTAAGGGCATATGGCTATGAAATGCAGTATCAAATACTGCTATTTGGGGAATAGCACCCAATAACTGTTCAATAGCTTCTATGCCTTCAATATGTGCTGGATTATGGGTTGGTGCCAAAGGAATTAAACGTCTAATTGTAGCTTTAACTTCTGGTGTAATTAAAGTCGCTTTAGAATAATCTGTCCCTCCATGAACAACACGATGTCCTACGATTTTAATTTCTGAAAGCTGCTTAATAACTTGAGTTTCTTCTTGAATTAAAGTATCAAGCATAGCTGCAATTCCTTGACGATTATCACTAAAACTTAGGTTGATTATTTTTTTTATTCCTTTAGCTTTAACTGTTAAAATTCCTTGACCATTAGCTACTGTCCAATCAATATTTGCTGACCAAATAGGGTCAAGAGGATGATCGTTTAAGCTATCTTCTTTCAAATCATATAAACAACTTTTTTGACTACTAGAACCCGCGTTAAGAATCAATATTTTCATAATTAATTTATAGAAAATTTTCTTGAAATATACTACAATGTTGCCCTGAAAAATCTAAATAGAAAAAATCACTACTTTGCTCTTGAGAGTAATAAACATACTATTAAATCATACTTGTTTAAGGTTAAGCTAGGGTAAAAATATATAAGCTATAAGCTTATAGTATAACAATTTTAAGTTATTTTCGATAAACTTATATCTTCTTCTCCTTACTTATAGGCTTAAATCTTGATTTTTGAGACAATTATTGTTAAAGTTACCATCTAAAGAGCCAATTATTAAGATGATAGAGAAAATTATTAAACATATTCGAGAAAATTTATCAACTCAAATTCTCATTTCTATGGTTTTGGGTGTTATTACAGGGTTATTTTTCGGACAAATGATAGCATGGATTGGGGTAATTGGGGATGCTTTTATCCGCCTATTCCAGATGCCAGTTATTCCCTATATTATGGTATCTTTGCTAGGAAGTTTGGGTCGTTTAAGTTCAAAAGAAGCTAAAGCTATTTTTTTGCAAGGTGGTGCATTTCTAGGACTATTTTGGCTAATTATTCTTTTGATAGTTATTTTATTTCCTCTTGGTTTTCCTAATTGGAAATCTGCCTCTTTTTTCAGTAAAAGTTTATTACAAGAATCAGGACAAATGGATATTGTGGGATTATTTATTCCCTTTAATCCTTTTGATGCTATGGCTAATGCAATTATTCCTTCAGTAGTAATGTTTAGTGTTGCTTTAGGATTAGCATTAATTTCCTTACAGAATAAACAAACAACCCTAGAAGTTTTGGCTACTTTAGAAAAGTCTTTAATGCGAATCACTGAAACAGTAGCCAAACTTACCCCAATTGGGGTTTTTGCTATTTTAGCTAGTGCATCAGGAACCTTGCCTTTAGAGGCTTTTGGAAGATTACAAGTTTATATTATACTCCAAGCTTTACTATCTTTAATGTTAAGTTTTTGGTTATTGCCAGCGTTAGTAGCTGCTTTAACACCACTCAAATATAAAGAAATTTTGTTAGCTTATCGTACCCCTTTATTGACAGCTTTTGCTACAGCAAATTTATTAATTGTTCTTCCTTTAATTATTGATCGTAGCAAACAACTGTTGAAACCTTTTGCAGAAGCCAACCCAGAAAAACAAAGAGAAATGACTAGTCCTATTGAAATATTTGTTCCGGCTTCTTTTACTCTTCCTGATATGGGCCGTTTGATCTCTTTGTCTTTTATTCCTTTCGCAGCCTGGTTTGGAGGATCATCCCTATCTTTTGAACAATACCCTACTTTTTTAGCTGCTGGACTGGCTAGTTTTTTTGGAGGAGATGGAGTCACAATTATGCGTTTTTTATTAACCTTAATGAGACTACCCACAGATATGTTGCAATTATATATTACTTTAGATCAAATTTCAGTCAGTCGGTTTGGCACTTTATTAGCAGGAATGAATGCCATAGCTTTAGCTTTATTAGGGACTGCATCGATTAATAGATTAATTCGGATTCGTCGGCGACAAATTATCCGGTTTAGTCTAATAACAAGTTTAATGCTTTTAATAATTGTAGGTGGAGTACATAGCTTTTTTACTTTTTTTGTTACTAATACTTATAGCAAGGATAAAATCTTAGAAAATTTGCCTTTATTGCGAGTCCGGAATAGTCAAGAAGTAGAAGTTTTTTTAGGACTTACTACACCCCTAGAAATAGATGAAACCAAATCTCGTATTATTCAAATTAAAGAACGAAAAGTTTTAAGAGCTTGTTACTATAATAATGACTACCCTATGGCTTATTTGAACCGTCAAAATGAGTTGGTTGGATTTGATATAGAAATGGCTCATATTTTTGCCAAAGACTTGGGTTTAAAATTGGAACTTGTACCCTTAGAAATTAAGAGCATTCAATTAGATCGATCCGCTTACTTAATTGATCAAGGCTATTGCGATATTATTATGGGTGCTATTGCTATGACCCCAGAACGAGCGTTAAATATTAGTTTTTCTCTATCAGTCCTTAAGTATACATTATCTTTTCTTGTACATGATTATCGTCAAGAAAAGTTTAAAAGTTGGGCAGATTTACAAAATATCTCTCAGCTTCGTTTAGGTATTCCTGGTCGTGTTCCTTATTATGAAGCTAAACTAAAAGGATTAATCCCTCAAGCAGAATTAGTTGAAACTGGTGATATTCGAGGGTTGCTAAATGGTAAATTAGAAGGATTAGATGGATTAGTTGGAGCAGCAGAATCAAATTCAGCTTGGACTTTACTTTATCCTAATTATTCTGTGGCTATTCCTAAACCTATTGTTGCAGTCCCTGTTGCTTATATTCTTCCCTATGATGATCAACCCTTTCTTGATGTATTCAATACTTGGTTACAATTAAAAAAAGAAGATGGAACTATTACGTCTCTTTATGATTATTGGATACAGGGAAAAACTGGTGCAGTAGAACCCCCTCGTTGGTCTATTATTAGGAACGTTTTAAATTGGGCAAAATAAAACCAACTCTCGAAATTAACCAAAAACTCTATTGAGTATTTTTGTCTGAAAATTAAATTTTGATCTACAGACCCTAAAGCCTAAATGATACAATAACCAAATAGCTTCTTCACTATGTGCCTAGTAACCAGTTCCCTCAGGAAAATGGACTTGTTAAGCACAATAAACCGCGAAAAGTTAAAATAAGTCCTAAAAAAACACCTATGCTTAAGACCCTATTTGGCGATCCTAATACCCGCAAACTCAAAAAATTCAAGCCCTTAGTCACAGAAGTGAATTTGTTTGAAGAAGACATCAAGAAGTTGTCTGATGAACAACTCAAGCAAAAAACAGTGGAATTCAGAGAAGAAATTGATAAAGCGAAAAATAACGAAGAATTAGAAGATATATTAGACGAAATCTTACCAGAAGCCTTTGCTGTAGTTCGAGAAGCTGGAATACGAGTCTTAGGGATGCGCCACTTTGATGTACAAATCCTCGGAGGGATAGTTCTCCACAAAGGGCAAATTGCCGAAATGAAAACAGGGGAAGGAAAAACCCTCGTAGCCACTCTCCCTGCCTATCTTAACGGGTTGACCGGAAAAGGAGTCCATATTGTCACGGTTAACGACTACCTAGCCCGTCGGGACGCAGAATGGATGGGACAAGTTCACCGCTTTTTAGGACTGACGGTAGGGCTAATTCAAGCAGGAATGAGTCCCGATGAACGTAAGAAAAACTACGGCTGTGATATCACCTATACGACTAACAGCGAACTGGGTTTTGACTATCTCCGTGATAACATGGCTACCGCGATGGCTGAAGTGGTACAACGGCCCTTTAATTATTGCATCATTGACGAAGTAGACTCAATTTTAATCGATGAAGCCCGTACACCCTTAATTATCTCAGGACAAGTGGAACGGCCCACCGAAAAGTATCTCAAAGCAGCAGCGATCGCTGCCCAATTGATTCAACAAGAAAGCGAAGAGGAACCCGGGGACTATGAAGTCGACGAAAAAGCCCGTAACGTCTTAATGACCGATCAAGGGTTTGAGAAAGCCGAACAATTACTAGAAGTAGAAGACTTATACGATCAAGAAAACCCTTGGGCCCACTATATTTTTAATGCGATCAAAGCCAAAGAATTATTTACCAAAGATGTCAACTACATGATTCGCAACAACGAAGTGGTCATCGTAGACGAATTTACTGGACGAGTCTTACCTGGAAGGCGTTGGAGTGATGGACTCCATCAAGCGATCGAAGCTAAAGAAGACGTGGAGATCCAACGGGAAACCCAAACCCTTGCCACCATTACTTATCAGAATTTCTTTCTGCTTTATCCCAAACTTTCTGGGATGACAGGAACAGCCAAAACCGAAGAAACAGAACTCGAAAAAGTTTATAACCTTCAAGTTACCATTATTCCTACCAATCGGAAATCTCAACGCCACGACTTAGCCGATGTAGTATACAAATCAGAAAACGCTAAATGGCAAGCAGCCGCGGCCGAAGTAGAGGAATTGCATCATCAGGGACGACCGATCCTCGTAGGAACTACCAGCGTCGAAAAATCAGAAGTTCTCTCGAAATTACTACGGGAAAAAACAATTTACCATAACCTCTTGAATGCCCGACCCGAAAACGTGGAACGCGAATCAGAAATTGTCGCCCAAGCTGGAAGAAAAGGGGCCGTTACCATCGCCACCAACATGGCAGGACGGGGAACCGATATTATTTTAGGGGGAAATGCCGACTATATGGCCCGTTTGAAAATTCGGGAATATTTGATGCCTAAAATTGTTATGCCCGAAGATGATGATCTCATGGCAGGAGTGTTAGGTAATGGAGGAAGTCGTCCCCAAGGGTTCGGCAAAGGCCAGAAAAAAGTGAAAAATTGGAGTCCTTCGGATGCCGACATTTTCCCCACTCAATTGTCCAAAGAAACGGAAGATATTCTCAAAGAAGCCGTTAAGTTTGCTGTTGATCGCTACGGACAACAAAGTTTATCTGAACTCGAAGCAGAAGAAAAAATCGCCATTGCCGCAGAAAATGCCCCCACCAATGACCCTGTGATTGAAAAACTAAGGGAAGTCTATAAATTGATTCGTCAGACTTACGAAACCGTCACCGACAAAGAACACGATCAAGTAGTGGAATTGGGGGGACTCCATGTGATGGGAACTGAACGCCACGAGTCCCGAC
>DLXW01000359.1:5444-8892 GCA_003448685.1 Cyanothece sp. UBA12306 | reverse complement strand
GCCACGAGTCCCGACGCATCGATAACCAATTACGGGGACGGGCCGGAAGACAAGGAGACCCTGGATCGACTAAATTTTTCTTGAGTTTAGAAGATAACCTGTTGCGGATTTTTGGGGGCGATCGCGTAGCTGGATTAATGAATGCTTTCCGCGTCGAAGAAGATATGCCCATTGAATCACAAATGTTAACCCGTTCTTTAGAAGGGGCGCAAAAAAAGGTGGAAACCTTCTACTATGACACCCGTAAGCAGGTGTTTGAATATGATGAGGTGATGAATAACCAACGTCGGGCAATTTATGCTGAACGTCGTCGGGTACTCGAAGGGTTAGACCTCAAAGAACAGGTTCTCCAGTACGCTGAGAAGACGATGGATGAAATTGTCGATGCTTACGTTAACCCAGAATTACCACCAGAAGAATGGGATATCCCCAATTTAGTGGGTAAAGTCAAGGAATTTGTCTATCTTCTGAAGGATGTTACCCCCCAAGATATGGAGGATATGACTGTTAGTGAAATGAAGATCTTTCTTCATGAAGAAGTTCGTAAAGCCTACGATATTAAAGAAAATGAAGTGGATCAAATTCGCCCTGGTTTAATGCGAGAGGCAGAAAGGTTTTTTATTTTGCAGCAAATTGATACTCTGTGGCGTGAACATTTGCAAACAATGGATGCCCTACGCGAATCAATTGGGTTACGGGGATATGGACAAAAAGATCCGTTAATTGAATATAAACAAGAAGGTTATGAAATGTTTTTGGAAATGATGATTGATATTCGGCGTAATGTAGTTTATTCCTTGTTCCAATTCCAACCTCAAGGACAAACCCAAGCGGTTTAGCAATCATTTAAAAATTGGGCTTTAATCTTAAGGTGATTTCCAGAAATCATTATACCCACAAGGAAGCAGGTCTATTCTGATTCGACGGATGCCAATGGGTATAGTCTTTCTTGGAAATCACCTAATTTTCCAACGGCAAAGGCGTAGACAATTTAACGAAGTCAAAAGTCAACCCACCCTACCCTCCCAGGAGGGGAAGTTAGAAGTCTTCAAGTAGTTTTTGTAACGGGGATTTAAGCCCCGCTTCAAAAACTTTCTGTCTTAAAATGCCAGGTTTTAGACCCAATTTTTCTAATCAACAATAGAAATAACTACCATGCCGATAACCACTAGAAAATTTACAATTAATCAATATCATCAAATGGTTAATGTTGGTATTCTCACCCCACAAGATCGGGTTGAATTAATCCAAGGAGAAATTATTGAAATGTCCCCCATTGGATTAAAACACGCTGCTTGTGTCAATCTTTTAGCTAATCTATTTCCTCAAAAATTAGGAACTCAAATTATTGTTAGTGTTCAAAACCCTATCCAATTAAATGATTATTCCGAACCCCAATCAGACGTTGTTTTATTAAAACCACTTCCTGACTTTTATGGGCTAGAAATAGCGAAATCTAAAGATATTTATCTCCTAATAGAAGTTGCAGATACTACTATTACTACTATAAAATATGACAAAGAGGTTAAATTACCTCTCTATGCTGTTAGTAGCATTCCTGAAGTTTGGATTATTGATCTTAATTCACAATGTGTAGAAGTTTATCTTCAACCTCATCAAAATATGTATCAAAATTATTCTAAATTTAACCCTGGACAAAAGCTATCTTGTCTTAATTTTCCTAATCTAAATATTGATGTTAATGATCTTTTAGTTTTTACTTACTAAATTGTTGCCAGTGTTGAATAGATTGTTGGGCAAGATCATAAAATCTGGGGCGATCGGGGGGAACTAATTGCGCAGCAGCGATCGCCCCTTTAAAATTACCTTCAACCGCCCTTCCTTGGGAAATTTCCCAAATTCCCTGACTCCAGCGCGTAATATTATCCTGCGCTTCTTGATAAAAGGGAGTATTAGGTTGAATTTGACGGGCAACTTGAATAGCTTGATTTAATCGTGAGGCTTGATTATAACTAACTAAAGTTTTAGCATAATTTAAAACTTGTCGATTTTTTCGAATATTTCTCTCATTAGATTCTTCTTTTAAATCATTTATTGCTAGATCGTAACGAGTTAATTTAAACCAGGTTAACCCGAAAAATCCCAGTAAAAAACAAACAAGTGCCACCAAGAAAAACCATTTACCATAAGTTCTTAAATAAAATTTTAGAGAATACAAAAAAGAATTCGACGGTAAAGAAGATTCGGGAAATGGCATTACCGCAGGAGAAGATTTCGGTAAAACAGGTAAGGTAACGCTTCCTAAACTCTTGGAAAACCTATTACTACTTGTTTGTCTCCTACCACTGACAACTTGTTGTCTATCAGATCTAACTGGGGAATTAGACAAAGGTAAAAGAGGGAGGCGACCAGCAGCTACACTAGGACTAACAACTGTTGGTATAACTATTGATGAATCACGATTACTCCCTAAAGGTGTTAAGCGTTCTTGAAAATAAGCCTCTAAATTAGTTAAAGTAAGATGAGTGCCGTAGTAACGTAGGGCTTCTAAGAGAGCAGTGATAAATAGCTTCTCAGACGATTGAACAGACGAAACCATAATAATTAAGGCAATACCTCTTGCTTTAGCTAAAGCGATCGCTCGTTTTTTGAATCCTTTGTCCTGATGCGCTAGGTTAACATCGAGGATAATCAACAGTCGTTGAGTTTTGAGTTGTAATGTTTCTAAAAGCGATCGCATCTCCAGGCCAGTTTCAGCAATAGCTTCAGGATGGCCATCAATAGGAATTAGATAATCTTTTCCTTGATCATTAATACCGTAACCTTGAAAAAAAAACCAACCCAGTTTAGTCTGATTAGGCCAATACTCGAGCCAATTGCGGATGTTTTCTCTGTTAGGATAGGTAGAATATGGTTCTAGTTGGGGAGAAGTATCGGTTAATAACAGCAAGTTTTGATCGGGAATCTCCGTATCTTGGCTCAGATATTTATATAATTGTTGAGCATTGGTTTCAGAATGAGTTAATGGTTGACAATAATGATAGCCATCAATACCAATGGCCATGGCTCGAAAATTTTCCATCAGACAAATTTAGTCCAGACAGCTTAAAATAGAAAGGTTGTCAATTTATCGGTGATCAGGAACTATGGCAGTCCCTAAGAAGAAAACGTCTAAAACTAAGCGAGATCAACGCAGAGCTCACTGGAAGCGTCAAGCAGCCTTAGAAGCTCAAAAAGCCCTATCTTTAGGTAAATCTATCCTTTCAGGACGTTCTACCTTTGTCTATCCCGAAGACGAAGATGAAGACGAAGACGAGGAATAAACTAATTCAAGGGCACTCTAAGGTGTCCCTTTTTTCCTTGACTGAATATGTTAAGGAAAGTTGACCTAACCTTTTCGTGTGCCTCATTTTTTTGGGGAAATTTAACATAATTCTTGGGTAGCTACCTAATTTTGCCTTTTCTTTAATCCAAGAGACTGTTAAGA
>DLXW01000359.1:0-5236 GCA_003448685.1 Cyanothece sp. UBA12306 | reverse complement strand
AGAGACTGTTAAGAGGTCGCTCACGTTCCCAATCAATAATTAATAATCAATAATCCATAATTTATTCAATTTTTGCTAAAAATACTTAAGATAACTGATCCTAATAGATGATGGTGTCCTAAACAATTTAAGCCAACGTTTTGTCCAAAGTCCTCCCTTTGTTGAGGATTATAGAATCGAATACCCCCAGGAGAAAAAGGAATAAAGTTAACTAATCCAATGCTAGAATCAACTAAATAAAATTTACCCTGGGGACTCAAGACTCGACTCACTTGAGCAAAAACTATTTGAGGATTAGGATAATGGAGAAAGCTAATAGTATTGAAGACTCCATCAAGCTGGCCATCCGCGAAAGGTAAAGACTCGGCATTTCCTTGAATATAAATTAGACGGGGATGATGTTGATTGTTTTGGCGAGCTTGGTTTAACATTTCAGGGGATAAGTCCAGTCCTATACCTTTTAGATCTCGAAAATTAGCCGCTAGACGATCTAAAAGGCGACCAGTACCACAACCTAAATCAAGAATTTGAGCCTGATGGGGTAAACTAATATAGGACAATAAACGTTGGTGAAGTGCTTGGTAAAAAACCGTTGTTAATAAACAGTCATAATTGGGAGCCCAACGATCAAAAAAGGTTTTCTTTTGCTTGAATAAATCTGTATTCATAGAGATTCTAATGGATTAAGCCTTAATTATTTACCTCAGCCATTTCGATCACCCTTTCTTCAATATCCTTAACCAAAAAATTTAAGGGTTTGTTGCGGCGAACTTTGTATTTTAAACGCCTTGATTGTACCCTCATTAAAATATCTTCTAAGCATTCATGATCAAAACAAACATGGCGTTGACGATTTTTATGTCCATAACTAGCCCCAGGAATAATGTGTAATTGAGTATTTTTTTTGAGTTGATACCAAAGTCCTTCTGAACCCATCAAAGGAGTAGTACTGGTCGAAGAAGTAGAACCAGCTGACATATATAAAGGGTCAAATCCAGCCGTACCTAAAGTTTGCTCGTAATTATAATAATAATGCAAAGGAACATCAGCTACGGGTAACTCTAATAAACCTTGATAAAATTGTCGGGCTACTTCTAACTCAGATACCATAATTGTGTAAACTTTGGGGGCGCTGGTGAGAAACATCCACATAGCTAAAGCATAGGCCGCCAGCAGCATGACCATGATACCTTGGGTAGAAAAAATACTGTCAATGGGCAAAAATGCTCCTAAATAGCGATTAATTGCCGTTAAATTGGTCAAAATAGTCATAAAGAACAAATTCAAAAAACTAAAGAGAATTACTAAATTATGTAGGCTTTGGTCAAGGACGCAAAAAAAGTTACAGATGTCAAGAATTATTTTATCATTAAGTTTGATAACAAAAAAGTCTGGATCATTTTTGGTCATCTCCCATTACAGGGATACAATCGAAAGAAGGATTAAATAAAATTATTAGCCTTATGCCTACTATCGATCAACTACAACCTGCGGCTAAAGGGGATGTGCTGATCTATCAGCCTTACTGTCCCAAGGAAAAACATAAAATCCTACCCTACGCCCTTTCTTTGTATGTTCAAGGTTCTGTTGAAGGAGAA
This sequence comes from Cyanothece sp. UBA12306, assembly GCA_003448685.1. Classification (GTDB taxonomy): domain Bacteria; phylum Cyanobacteriota; class Cyanobacteriia; order Cyanobacteriales; family Microcystaceae; genus Rippkaea. The sequence continues at coordinate 3,638 of DLXW01000359.1, read as the reverse complement.
CGTCGCATTGAAGGGGGTCAGAGTATTCCTTTTGTCGCTAGCTGGTATGTATCTAACTTACCTTCGGAGTTAACTCGTTGTAATTTTATCTTTGACGGAAAAGCAGATTTCAGCTACGAGGTTACTCTTCTCAATTATGAGTTTATTAACTATCTCGTCGACGCGATCACCATTTTTCAAGAATCTCAGTCCGTTGATTTTACTCAAGCATTCTATCGCAAATTACTGCGTCTCGATGAATCTGCCTCTAAGCCATTACAGTAGATAAAAGGAGAATCCCGTGGCATCATCAGCTAAATATGTATTAGTCGGGTCAATTGAAGCTTATAGTGGTAAGTCTGGCACAATTATCGGACTTTCCCATCAATTACAACAAAAGGGGTTTTCTTCGGTTTATGGTAAACCCCTAGGAACTTTGGCAGGGAATGATCCAACTTCTAATGGAGAACAAGAAGCTGATGTAGAGTTCATTAAAGATGCCCTGAATTTGGACACAACCCAGGTGCGATCGCCTTTATTGCTTTTAGAAGCAAAAGCGGTAGAAAAACGCCTTTCTGGGGAAGATACTCTTGATTATGTGCAATTATTGCAGCAATCCTATAATGATGTTCCCGGAGATGTGGTCATTTTAGAAGGGGCTGGTACTCTTGAAGAAGGTAGTATCTTTGGTCTATCAGTAATGGATATTGCCCAGACCCTTAATGCTTCTGTTATTTTGGTAATTCGCTATCATTCGCCATTGATAGTTGACAGCATTTTGCAAGGGAAAAACAAATTAGGAGATCGCCTAATTGGCGTGATCATTAATGATATTCCCCTTGATAGTTTAGAAAAAAGCCAAAATCTGGTTAAAACCTACCTGGAAAGTCAGGGAATTGAGGTTTTGGGGCTATTGCCTTCCAATAGTTTACTCCGTAGTGTCAGTGTGCGTGAAATTGCCCGTCAGTTAAATGCAGAAGTGTTGTGTCGTGGCGATCGCTTAGATTTAATGGTAGAAAGTCTGACTATTGGGGCAATGAATGTTAATTCTGCCCTAGAATATTTCCGTCAAGGACAATATAAAGCTGTGGTTACAGGGGGCGATCGCACGGACTTACAATTAGCTGCTTTAGAAACTTCTACCAGCTGTCTGATTTTAACAGGACATCTTGCTCCTCAACCTTTAATTATTAGTAGGGCTGAAGATTTAGAAGTTCCCATTCTTTCGGTGGATCTTGATACTTTAAATACGGTGGAAATCGTTGATCGTGCTTTTGGCAAGGTTAGACTCCAAGAACAAATTAAGGTTGATTGTCTTGAGAAATTAATGACAGAATACTTTAATATTGACAAGTTAATCGATAAATTAGCATTAAAATCTTCTTAATTTGATTTAACTTCTAACAAGCAATTTAACTTGTTAGGAATTAGGCTAATAATTTTGAAATCCTCCCCAACCTTTTTAGGGAGGTAATTTTCTTACTTAGAAAAAGCTATAGCAGTTCTCATACTCGTGAGGTACAGAAGTTAATGGTTTTGACCGAGTCGGGAGTTCGGCAGTCGGCAGTCGAAGGAAAATCAAAGTGTACCTCACCAAAGTGAGAAACGCTATAAATTTATTGTTATGCAAGAATTATTAAAAATATTACTGAACTAAATTATATTTAAAGTTTAATTTTACCTAGCTATTTTAAGAGGGTTAAAATGACATCTTTACCATCTGAAGAAAACAAAGACGAAAATGAAATATCATTGGAAAAATTAAAAATATATATAGGGTTTGCTAAATTTTTCTCAACATTGGTTTGCGGCACAATATTCACTAGTCTTTTATCATTCTTTATTAATTATAAAGAAGTTGAAATAAAAGCTAGAGAAAGCGAACTTCAACTACAACTTAATGAAAGAGAAGAACTTGCACGTTATTTTCGTTATACAATGGAGGGAGATGTCTATGATCGCTTAAATTTATCAAAATTTTTTGGCAGTGTATTAACCGACCCTGATGCAAGAGAATTATGGAATGATTATCATAAAACACAAGAAGAATTATTAAAAAAATATCTTGATTCAAGTATTAATTATCAACAAATTAAAGCTAATTCAGATAAATTAGATCAAACAGAATCTCTAACAAGAATTCTATTTGAAATTGAAACCTTACAAAAGCTTATAAGTCCTATCAATATTGAAATTCAAAAAAATGATTCTAGAAGTATTGAAAACATATCAGGAGCAATCACAGGAAGTTCAGAACTTACAGCAACAATAAATAAATTATCAGTTGTTGGTGTACCTGCATCATTTCAATTAGCAATGAACGACCAAGCAAGAATTATTAAAATCAAGGAAAATCTTGAGAAAGTAGCTAAGAAATATAATTTACCTCCTGCATTACTCGCTGCTATAGCTAGTCGTGAGTCCAGAGGAGGAGCTATCCTTAATCAAGATGGATTGGCAGACTATGGCAACGCTTTTGGAATTATGCAACTTGATAGAAGATACCATAAAGTCAATATTGAAGATGGGCCAACAGGTCAAGCTCATATTGAGCAAGCAACAGGAATTTTAGCAAATTACTTAAGGCAAATTAAAAGAAAATTTCCAGAATTGAGCCCAGCTAAACAATTACAAGGTGCTGTAGTTGCTTATAATAGCGGAGTAGGTAACGTACAATTACCAATCTCAGATGAAGGTACAACAGGAGACGACTATTCTAATGATGTTTGGGCTCGTGCAAGATACTATGCAGAAAATATAAAATGGAATGGTAATAACTCTATATTATTTGATATTCCCCTAGATAATTAAAAAGTAGTGCTATATTTTTAATAGGTTTATTTTATTTTTATTAACTCCATTTACGTCGCCAAAATAAGAGTCGTTCCAACCATTGATTTAACCATTTATTCCTCTCAAATTTTTGGCTTTTCCAAGTCTGACTAATTCGAGATAAAACCTCAAATAGACTGGGAGAGGGAGGGAAAATAAGAGCTAAATCTTGGATTTTTAGGTTATTCTGCATTGCTAAGGCGATCGCACCTATTAGTTCTTCTGCTTCTATTCCTAAACAATGACAACCTAAAATCTTCCCATTGCGTCGAGTAATAATCTGGCAAAAGCCTGTAGTTTCTCCTAAAATTTGGGCTTTAGATAGGGTTTTAAAATAGTCTTGAATAACAATAACATCGTTTCCATAACGTCTTTTAGCTTGAAATTCAGTTAACCCAATTCTAGTCAAGGGAGGATTAGTAAAAATAGTGTAGGGAATAGTATCATAATTTGCTTTAAAATAGGAAAAAAATAAACAATTTTTAATGATGATACTGGCTTGATATTGAGCAATATTTGGATAATGATAAACTCCAAGAACACCACCAAAAGCATAAATTTGAGAATTAGTTGTTTGTAGTTTTGAGTTAACTTTAATTTGTCCAGAATTGACAGCAATTTTAACTCCTTCTAAATTCAATCCTTGAATATTAGGTTTCCTTTGCATAACCAAAATAATTTCATCAGCTTCCATTACTTGATTACCAGCTTGAACCCATTTCCTATTATTAATTATTTTGACTTGGGTAAGAGGACTATTGGTAAATATTGCGATACCTTCCGCTTCTAATTGTCCTTGAAGCAGGTGTGTTATTTGAGGGTCTTCT
>DLXW01000135.1:4548-12848 GCA_003448685.1 Cyanothece sp. UBA12306 | reverse complement strand
TATTATGTTGTTTATAATCCTGACACGCAAAGTATCCCCTTTAAACCTTTCTACTCCCAAACTCAGGAAACCATCAGGAACAATGGGGACGAAAGGACTAATTCCAGTGGTGTGATAAACTGCCATATCCACCCCAAAGAACCAATCATTGCGCTGTTTCCAGTAGAATTTTAGTAAGAATAAAAGTAAATTGGGAATAAAGTTTTGATTTTCATTATCCACAGGTGTATCGTCAGAATTAGGAAGTTCTGCGCCAGTTGGTAAGAGAATTTTGTGATTAGACTGTACCATGATTCAGGTTTCCCAGATTCAGAACCTTATGGATATCGATCTTAACCTGAAGCTAGTCTTAAAGTTATCGGGGTTGGGAGAGATCGTTGATTAAGATTAGTGACAAATAATATCAATGAAGTCAAATTTCTGACTTCTGAGTTCTGACTTCAATTATGACTAGCTTACAATCCACAGTTATTCCAGAACACAGTCTTGATCGGGAATGTACCACCCTTTCTCGCCACGTTCTTCAACAATTACAAAGTTTTTCCCCCGAAGCGCAAGATTTAAGCGCGATTATGACCCGTATTGCCCTAGCTGGTAAATTAATCGCCCGTCGTCTGAGTCGTGCAGGTTTGATGGCCGATGTTTTAGGATTTACTGGAGAAACTAACGTTCAAGGGGAATCTGTCAAAAAGATGGATATCTACGCCAATGACGTATTTATCTCCGTCTTTAAGCAAAGTGGCCTAGTTTGTCGCCTAGCCTCCGAAGAGATGGACAAACCCTATTATATTCCCGAAAATTGCCCCATTGGTCGTTATACCCTGCTCTATGATCCCATTGATGGTTCATCGAATGTGGATATTAATTTGAATGTGGGTTCAATTTTCGCTATTCGTCAACAACAGGGTCTTGATGAAGATGGAGAAGCTAAAGATTTATTGCAAGATGGGAATGGACAACTAGCTGCTGGATACATCGTTTATGGACCTTCAACCATGTTGGTTTATTCTATTGGTAATGGAGTTCATTCTTTCCTCCTTGACCCTAGTTTAGGGGAATTTATCCTCGCTCAAGAAAATATCAAGATTCCTGAACATGGACCGGTTTATAGTACCAATGAAGGGAATTTTTGGCAGTGGGATGAAGCTATTAGAGACTATACCCGTTATGTTCATCGCCATGAAGGATATACAGCCCGTTATAGTGGAGCTTTAGTGGGAGATATTCACCGAATTTTGATGCAAGGAGGGGTATTTCTTTACCCAGGAACAATTAAAAATCCCCAGGGAAAATTACGGCTACTTTATGAAACCGCACCCTTAGCTTTTTTAATGGAACAAGCAGGAGGAAGAGCTACTGATGGCACAACCAGAATCTTAGATATTGTACCCGATAAACTCCATGCGAGAGCTCCTTTAGTGATTGGGTCTAAAGAAGATGTTAAGTTAGTTGAGTCGTTTATTGAAGACCGCAAAAATAGAGCAACTTAACCCAAAAAAACATTGTTTGCTAGGAGTATTAAGCGTGCAGACCAAGGAAACAATCACGAAAAAATATGCTGTATCACCCTTTGCTGAAATTTGGGAATGTTCAATTACTCACAGTAAATCCCTAAATGCCACTACTAAGTTTTATGCTGGACAAATTATCAGTAATTTTGGAGCTAAAGAAATTCTTGATCGTCCCAATTATTTAACTGTCCAGATTAGTGATAACCAGCATATTATGCTTGAACCTGAATTTTTGCAATATATCAATCATAGCTGTGATCCTAATGTTTTCTTTGATCCTAACAATCAAGTTGTGATGGCTCTAAGGACAATAGAAATCGGAGAAGAATTAACCTTCTTTTATCCATCAACAGAATGGTCTATGGCTCAAGGATTTGATTGTATTTGTCAAAGTGAGAATTGTTTGGGAACTATTCAAGGAGCAGCCCATTTACCCCTAAATATTTTGACAAAATATAAGCTGTCCGAGTATATACAGCAAAAACTAAAAATTGAGTCAGAGGGTGCATTATCAATGGATAATTGACAATTGACAATTGACAATTTATTCATTCGGTTTAAAACCTCCCATTTTAATGGGAAAAAAGACAAGAAATTTCCGCTTTTCCAATCCTCTCCCTTGAAGGGAGAGGTCATTGTCAATTGTTGAACGCCCCTCTAATCTCTACCTTCTTTTCAATGTAGATAAACCTAAGATCTGAACAATTAAGCAAAATGATTGTAATTCAACTCTTACTAATTCCTATCAAATGGCTAGTAAAAACTTAAACCTCAGCCAGTTAACTGGAGAGAAAACCTACTCCGAAATTGTTTTTAAGCGAGTATGGGGGAGAGTAGAAGCCTATAAATCTATCCATCCCCAACAGAAAATATTGATGATGGCTTTTGGCGATACCACCCAACCTTTGCCGCCAATAGTTGTTCAAGCTTTGATGGATGCAGCTAATCGTTTAGGTAAGCTCCAAACTTATACAGGTTATGAGGATATTAATGGAAATCTAACCCTAAGACAAGCAATTTCCACTAACTATTACCAAAAAAAAATGGGCCTTAAATTAGCCCCAGAAGAAATTTTTATCAGCGATGGCGCTCAATCAGTTTCAGTCAATATTCAAGACCTATTTGCTATCAATAATAAGGTAGCAGTGCCAAACCCAGCTTATCCCTCTTTTGTAGAAGGAACTTTACTCGCAGGTCGTACATTGGTAGATTTACCCTGTGGTGAAGAAAATAATTTTGTACCAAATCAACCAGAGGAAAAAGTAGATCTGATTTATCTATGCTTTCCTAATAATCCCACAGGAAGTGTTGCCACCCGTAAACAACTCCAAGGTTTTGTGGACTATGCAAGAAACCACCATGCTGTCATTATTTTTGATGCAGTTTACAGTCAATTTATTACGACTGCGGAGATACCCCAAAGTATATACGAAATTGAAGGGGCTACGGAATGTGCCATTGAAATTGGCAGTTTCTCCAAAATGGCCAATTTTACGGGGTTGAGGGTGGGTTGGTGTGTTATTCCTGAAGCCCTAACCATTAAGAATACAGTACCAGGAGAATTAAATCAGCTTTGGCGAACCCGAAATGCCATCAAGTTTTGGGGGACTGCTAATGTAGCTCAACACGGAGCGATCGCGGTATTATCTCAACAAGGGCAAAAAGAATGTCAGCAGGTAATAAATTATTACTTGCAAAATGCTTGCTTACTGAGGAAAGCCTTGCAAAAGACTGGGTTACATTGCTTTGGTGGTATTGACAGTCCTTTTCTTTGGCTAAAAGCACCTCAAGGTTTATCCTCTTGGGAGTTCTTTGAAAAAATGCTCTATTCAACTGGTATTGTGGGTGTTCCAGGTTGCGTCTTTGGTTCGAGTGGAGAAGGGTATTTGCGTTTAAGCGCCCTAGGTCGACGGGAAGAAATAATAGCTGTTGTAGAGGAACTTGAACAATGGCAGTACTAATTCTTGCAGAAATAGAGCCAACAGATACCTGGTTCAATACATTCATCACCCAACTCAAGAAAAAGCAGCCTAATCTAGATTTGCGAGTCTGGCCAGAATGCGGGAATCCTGAAGAGATTGAGATAGTGTTGGCATGGTGGCCGCCACTGGGAGTAATGCTAAGATTTCCCCATCTTAAGCTGATTATATCTTTAGGAGCTAGTGTAGATAAGATTTTAGCAGACCCAGATTTACCTGATGGCATCCCAATTGTGCGTCTGTTCTCTCAAAGCAAAACAGGGCAAATGGTAGAGTACGTTACTCTAGCTGTTTTGTTGTTTCAAAGGCGATTTATTGAGTATCAAGCATGGCAGCGATCACAACGCTGGAAATACCTACCAGCACTGGATGCAAGCAGTTTGACAGTGGGAATTTTGGGATTAGGGGTATTCGGTTCAAGGGTTGCTCAACATCTTGCAGCTATGAGGTTTCCCGTGCGGGGATGGAGTCGAACACCCAAAGCAATTGCTGGAGTGGAGTGCTTCCACGGACAGGAACAATTCCAGGTTTTTCTGAGTAAATGCCAGGTGCTTGTCTGTTTGTTGCCACTAACACCCCAAACTGAGGGTATTCTATGCCATGAAACATTTTCCGCTTTACCCCCAGGTGCTTATCTCATTAATGTTGGTCGCGGTAAGCATTTGGTAGAAGCAGATTTGTTAAATGGGTTAGATTCAGGTCAAATTATAGGTGCTTGTTTGGATGTATTCCATACCGAACCTTTGCCTAGAGATCATCCTTTTTGGTCTCATCCGCGCATTATTATTACTCCCCATATCGCTGCTCCAGGTCAGCCTGATGAGATAGCGAGTGTTATTATTGATACGATTAATTGCAGTCGTTCGGGAAAACCTTTGGACTATGCAATTGACCGAAATCTCGGTTATTGAGTCTTAATGCCGTATTTGCTTAATGTTGTTAAGTAGATGCCCCCTAATATAATCAACAATCCTATGGAGTTCAACAAGTTTAAGGTTTCGGAAAAGATTATCGCAGCAAAAATGGCAGCAAGGATGGGATTAATCAGGAGGATGGTAGCAACTAATCCTGAAGATAACCTTTTGAGACTATAAGCTATCAAAGTCTGTGCGAAAATTACGGTCAGACCTAGACTAATTACAGTTAGCCATCCTCCTTGAGAATGGGGAAAGAGTTGGCCACCAGTTAGCAACAGAGCAGGTAAGATAAAAAGAGCTCCTAGCAGACATTCCAAAATCGTGATCACCACAATATTAAGCCGAGTTTGCAATTGTTCAAGAATCAGTAAATTTGCACCCCACAAACAAGCTGAAAGTAAAGCAAGTCCATCACCTGTCAGTTTATCGAGAGTGATTGAGAAATCATTGACAGCAAGAGCGATAGAACCCATAATTGCGATCGCCACACCCATCAGAAATTGGCGATCAAATTTTTGACCAAATAAGCTCCATCCGACCAAAGTAGTAAATACTGGGGTGAGACTGTGCATAACTTCTGAGTTAGCAATGCTAGTTAGAGTCACAGACCAAATCCATAGTAATTGGAAAATCACAAAAACTATGGCTAAGATGAGCAATAATATAAGGCTATGAAGATCATCAAAAAGTTTGAGGGGAGGGGAGTTTTCAAGCGATCGCCGTTTCAGAAATAACAACCCTTTCCAAAAACTCAGAATTACAGTGGCAATCCAAAAGCGGTTAAAAATAGTAGCACTGGAACTAAGAAAATTTTCACTGATTCGGAATAAGATCGGGCTTAAGGCTGTGATAAATAAAGCCGCTAATACCGCCAAATAACAGAGCTTGACCTCATCCAAGATGAATTTAGACCTTGACAATTTCAGTTGATCACTCATTTAGTCAATCTCAACAAAATTTATTGCTTAAACAAAGTATATATCCTAACTATTTTTTGTAGTGCTATAAAAAAAAGAAAATACCAAATCTTATTGAACTATTAAATTTTTAGCCTCAAATTTACACTACCTAATGTCTCTATTAGTTTGGATGTTTAACAGAATTTTTGTAATCCTTGATATAACAATTGAAGTATAGTTTAGGACAGTCATTTTTCCTCAAACCTAGATACAAAGCGAATTTAACTTCTGACTTGGAGAATTCTGACTTCTAACTTCTGCTATACAATGACCAAAGCTTAATTTTCTGTGATAAGTTCCCTAGGGTCAAAGAAGTTGTCGCTACACTGAAGACTATTGAAGGAGCCTGTGAAAATTCTATGGTAACGCTGTTAGAAAATCCCTTTCGCGTAGGACTACGCCAAGAAAGAACCCCAGAACCCTTAATTCTCGTCATTTTTGGGGCTTCTGGTGATCTTACTCAAAGAAAACTTGTGCCAGCCGTTTATAAAATGAAACTAGAACGGCGACTACCCCCAGAATTAACTATTGTAGGGGTTGCCCGTCGAGATTGGAGCCATGATTATTTTCGGGAACAGATGCGCCAGGGAATTGAAGAATTTTCCGATGGCATCGGCAATGAAGAAATCTGGAAAGACTTTGCCCAAGGGTTATTCTATTGTTCTGGAAACATGGATGAACCCGAAAGCTATCAAAAATTAAAGGCCTTTCTCGAAGAAATCGATGGTCAGCGAGGAACTAGAGGCAACCGAGTCTTTTATCTCTCCGTCGGTCCCAAATTCTTCCCTCCTGGTATCAAACAACTGGGGGCCGCTGGGATGTTGAGTGACCCGATCAAACACCGCATCGTCATCGAAAAACCCTTTGGTAAAGACTTAAGTTCGGCCCAAGTTCTTAACCGCATTGTACAAAATGTTTGCAAAGAAGAACAAGTCTATCGCATCGACCATTATCTAGGGAAAGAAACTGTTCAAAACCTCTTGGTTTTCCGCTTTGCTAACGCTATTTTTGAGCCTTTGTGGAATCGGCAATTTGTCGATAATGTGCAGATTACTGTGGCTGAAACCGTTGGAGTAGAAGACAGGGCCGGTTACTACGAAACCTCTGGGGCCCTACGGGATATGCTGCAAAACCACCTAATGCAGCTATTTTGTCTAACTGCGATGGAGGCCCCCAACGCCCTCAACGCTGATAGCATCCGCAACGAAAAAGTTAAAGTCTTGCAAGCAACCCACCTTGCAGACATTCATAACCTAGAAAAATCAGCCGTTCGGGGACAATATAAAGCAGGATGGATGAAAGGTAAGCCTGTTTCGGGATATCGGGAAGAACCAGGAGTTAACCCCGATTCTACCACCCCTACCTACGTCGCCATGAAATTAATGATTGATAATTGGCGTTGGAAAGGAGTTCCATTCTATCTCAGGACAGGAAAACGTTTACCGAAAAAAGTTACAGAAATTGCCATTCAATTCAAAGAAGTTCCCCTACTCATTTTCGACTCCGTTGCCCATCAAACCAATGCTAATACTTTGAGTATGCGGATTCAACCCAACGAAGGTATTGCCCTGCGCTTTGAAGCCAAAATGCCAGGGTCAGAACTAAGAACCCGTACCGTCGAGATGGACTTTAGCTATGGTTCTTCCTTTGGTATGGCCACATCTGATGCTTATCACCGTCTCCTCCTCGATACCATGTTAGGAGATCAAACCCTCTTTACTCGCGCTGACGAAGTAGAAGAAGCTTGGCGCGTTGTCACCCCTGTTTTATCAGCTTGGGATGGGGCCTCTGACCCCACTACCGTTCCCCAATACGAAGCTGGAACCTGGGAACCCGCAGAAGCTGAATTCTTATTAAACCGCGATGGCCGCCGTTGGCGACGATTGTAATTTCAAGGAAACAGTGATTAATTGTTGAATGTAAGCAAATAACCCCTATGACTACCCAAACTCCCCCTCTGGTTTCTTTGCAGACCCCCAAAGATGTCTCTATCGATGTCATTGATGCCGAACTGCAAAATATTTGGCAAAGTTACAGCGATAATGAAGATGGCATGGCCGCCACTCGTGCTACCACCTTTACCTTTGTTGTCTATGAACCCGAACCTACACAACATCTATTAGCTACCCTAGGCTTCTATACAGGCCCCGTAGATGGCATCGCCGGTCCCCGTACCGTTGCTGCCATTAAATCGGCTCAGAAAGCCTACGAACTGGAGGTGACGGGCAAATCTGATGAAGCCTTGCTCGACAAATTAAAGCAAGAACTTGAGACAGCCAAAGCTGAAGGAAAATTAAGTGATGTGCAGCAACGGGCTTCCCAACAGTATACTCCCGATTTAGAGGGTTCAGGGATTGCCGATACCATTGCCTCAGCTAACCCCTGTCGGATCATCACCCTCTGTCCTACCGTTGGCGAAGATACGGGAGTTAAGGCCCAAGTTTCTGCCTATTGTCCCATCAACAAACGCAGTCAGCATACCCTGGTTTGTTGCGAATATATCACCTTGCGAGGAACCGCAGAAGCTTTAGAGAGAATTGGCGGGATTATTTCAGAATTAACCATTAGCGAGTTACCCACTTTTGTTTGGTGGAAAGCAGACCCTGAATCTGAATATGGCCTCTTCAAGCGTCTGGAATCTCAAGGAGATATCCTAATTATTGACTCTAGCATCTTTAGTAATCCCGAAGAAGATTTATCCCGCATTGCCCAAATGTTAGCAGATAATGTATCTCTAGCTGATTTAAACTGGGCCCGTTTAGGGGCATGGCAAGAGTTAACCGCAGCCGCTTTTGATCCTCCTGAACGTCGCAATGATGTCATGGAAATTGACCGCGTGACCATTGATTATGAAAAAGGCAATCCAGCCCAAGCTTTAATGTTTTTAGGATGGGTCGCTGGCCGTTTACAATGGAAACCTGTAGGCTATGAATA
>DLXW01000135.1:4119-4316 GCA_003448685.1 Cyanothece sp. UBA12306 | reverse complement strand
ATAGGCTATGAATACGAGGGCGGAGACTACGATATCCGACGGATTAAGTTTGTTAATAGTGAACAGAAGTCCATTGAAGCTGAATTAGCTGGTGTTCCTCTCACTGACTGGGGTGAGGTGTTAGGGGACTTAATTAGTCTTAAATTAAGTTCTACTAATCTGCAAGCCGACTGTTGTACGGTTTTGTGTTCAGGGAC
>DLXW01000135.1:3591-3928 GCA_003448685.1 Cyanothece sp. UBA12306 | reverse complement strand
TGCGGATGGAGGCTTCTGGGGGTGCCCAAGCTTGTCGTATTGAACAAGTTACCTCTTTAGCTGACCAAAAAACTGACCAACTGTTAAGTAAGCAATTACAACGGTGGGGTCAAGATGTTTTGTATACCGAAAGTATGGAAATTGTTAACGAGATTTTGAAGTTGGCAAGTCAATCTTAAAATTCCATTAATTCTCTATGGTTTTGGGCAGGTTTTAGGGGTCAAATTACCTTGGAAACCTGCTCTTAGGTTTTGAAGTTTGAAGTAGTTTTATCGGAACTTTCCCCATACGCATGAACTAAACAAGTCTAGAATCCTTACTAGAAAAGGGTTTGCTC
>DLXW01000135.1:431-3379 GCA_003448685.1 Cyanothece sp. UBA12306 | reverse complement strand
CTTACTAGAAAAGGGTTTGCTCGATTAGTGTCTCATGTGTGTGTCGATGTAAGGTCTTGTTTGATTTTAGCGATCGCAATATAATAAAAACATAGGTGAGATCGGATCGTCTCAAAACAATCTTCAAATAAGCTTGCCTAGAGATTGTATCCAGTAAAGCGACCTCAAAAATGAACTCTAAGTCCCTCTAGCTAAGGCTTTCGTTAATTTTTTAATCCGAAAGTTCCGTCTTATGCAAACTATCGATAGAAATTATGGTGATGAATATAGACCGCGAGCAGATATTTCAACTCACACATAAAAAGGAGTGGATTAAATTATTAAAACTTGTTCAGGAGTATTATCGACATGGATCTTCAGATGAAGTATTAATGACTGCAGTTAAGACATTTGAGGATCAGTTTTTTGAGGAACTAGATAAAGGTGCTGAAATTAATAATCTTGAAATTCTTCTAAAAGAGATTTGCTTATTGCACGAGACTAAAATTAATAAATTATCAGAGAACAGATTTTGTCGGATCGTTGTCGAATTAGTAAAAATATACAGGAAAGAGAAATCGGTGAAATCATCGCAAACAGCATATAGCTATGCTAAAAAATGCCCCACACATGAGGTATGTGCTGATTTTATTAGACTTCACGAAGAATCATCGCGAAAAGTTGTAGGGCATTCCCAAAGCAATCAGATTAGAGTTACAGAAAATAGAGAGATAGCCAACGTTGACTGCACAATAAGTCTTTTTAAGTCACATCAAGAGTTTGAGTTTTTTATGGCAGTTAGAGAAGTATTTCAGATGTTTCTTGTTTATCCTAATGTTGCACTGAGTTGTGTTATTGACTTTGAAAAAATTAAACCTCATTTATCTAAAGAACAGAAAAACTTTTTCTTTAAAGGAATTATCGATTGTATAGTATTCGATCAATCTAATAATTATCAACCAGTTAAAATTTTTGAGTTAGATAGTTCTTATCATGATCGACCTGAACAACAACAGAGGGATAGCTATAAAGACAAGATTTTAAGTTTAGCAGGACAAAAACTTTATAGAATTAGAAAAACATCAAATCATCAAGGAAGGAAGGAATTTATACAATTGATAAGAGAGATTGTGCTATCGCCGATCTTGTAGGGTGCGTTAATCAAATTTAGCGCACCTAAATTATTGGTTTATAATTGTTGTAGGTTATTACTCACAAACCAATGAATACTCAATTTACAGCGATTATCAAAAAAGATGGGGATTGGTGGATTGGATGGATTGAAGAAGTTAAAGGTGTAAATGCTCAAGAATCTACTAAGGAAGAACTTATTAAAAGTTTAAGAGAAGCCCTCAAAGATATTTTAGAGCTAAATCGAGAAGAAGCTCGCCAAGAAGCCGCCGAAGACTATGAAGAAATTATACTTATTCCATGAAGAGAAGTGATTTAATCCGACATCTTCAGCAGTATGGATGTGAGTTGCTTCGTGAAGGATCTCGACACTCAATCTGGTGGAATCCATCAACAAAAAACAAGAGTTCAATTCCTCGTCATAGAGAGATCAAAGAATTTTTAGCCAAGAAAATCTGTAAAGATCTCGATCTTCCATTATTATGACTATGCTTTTGATGGTAAACACCGATTTTTTAGAGTTAATAGAGGATAATAAATCTGATTTTAGCTATCATGCACTGTAGTCGAAAACCTGGATCTTGGAAAAATCGTAGGTAGTGATCGCCGCTTTTGTAGTAAGTAAGCTCTTGTAGGGTGCGTTAATCAAATTTAGCGCACCTATATTTGTTAGGTTATAATTGTTGTTAAACAATGACCTTTGAATATGATCCCCGAAAAGCACAAACTAATCGGCAAAAACATAATATAGCAATCAGTAATGAGATGTGAGATTCCCCAACCCCTATCCCCTATCCCCTAACCCCTATTCGTCAGATATTTTTCTCACAACTGAAATAGGATTGCTATATTTCCTTTGCTGAAGCTGAATTAGTGTTTTTTAATCCTCTTGCTATTCATGATATTGATCCTGACGTAATAAATGAAGAACGTTTTATTGCAGTGGGAAGGGGAAACTCAGGATTATTATTGGTTATCAAACATTAATTAACCAAGCTTTGAAAACGTATCTTCAAAATTCATCTGAAAGACCGCTAACTGAAAGTGATCTGCGTCGCGTCCTTCGAGAAGAGTTATAGATTGAGTTCTATTTTTTATTTACCATATTTCCGCTAAATTCAACACAAAACCTGGTAAAACATTCTCTCCTGATAAAGTTTGTGGACTTTGTAAAATTTTAACTTTTTGATTGGGACGATAAATTTCTACCTGCTGCTGTTGGCGATTAATTAACCATCCCAGTCTTGCCCCATTATCCATATATTCCCTCATTTTGGCGCGTGTTTTTTCCAGAGAATCATTGGGAGACATTAACTCAACCACAAAGTCAGGACACAAAGGAGCAAATCTTTCCCTTTCCTCTTGAGTCAAAGCATTCCAGCGTTCCATTTTCACCCAAGACGCATCTGGCGATCGCTGTGCACCTAAAGGAAGTTTAAAACCAGTGGATGAATCAAAAGATTTTCCCAGTTTGTTTTGGCGACTCCAAGCTCTTAGCTGATAAGTTAGATCCGCATTGCGCTCACCTGTTTCACTTCCCGTTGGTGGCATAATAATTAATTCCCCAGTAGCAGTAAGCTCGAATCTCAAATCACGGTTATTTTGACAAAGCTCAAAAAATTGTTGATCAGTTAAGTTAATATTTAATTCGAGGGTAGGAGGTAAACTTACGGTGTTAGTATTCATATCTTAGTTGAGAATGAACTTGCTGAACAGAAAGCAGGAAAAACCAAAGACCTTTGGCACACAAAATGAAAATTAAAAGCTTATTAAAGGTAATATTTTGACACTCCCACCGTTAAACGCTACCGCGTTATAACGGGGGATTCTTGGTTCAC
>DLXW01000135.1:0-184 GCA_003448685.1 Cyanothece sp. UBA12306 | reverse complement strand
TTTTTAAGGATGTTGATTGCCGCGTTGACATCTCTATCTTCTACATAGAAGCAGTGGGGACAAATATGGGTTCTAGTTGATAGAGACTTAGGAACTTTTTCACCACAGTTAGAACAGTGAGCACTGGTATTATGGGGAGGAACCGCAACAGTTATCTTGACCTATTTAAAGCCAAAATATTCTA
>DLXW01000038.1 GCA_003448685.1 Cyanothece sp. UBA12306 | reverse complement strand
TGTATCAGTTTTATGTAGCAGTCTCTAAAGTTACTAAATCCCTGGTTTTATGAACAGGGGTTGGAACTTTGTCTAGTCAGGTACAAGATATTAGTAATGCTTATATTGCTAGGTTGATCATTAATTAAAAATTTAATCGAGAGCGAATTCCAAAAACAGCAATAACGTCTTTTTCTGGATTGAGTGCAGGATCAAAAATGACTTGAATATCAGGGGTAATTGCCCAATTTTGACTCATCTGTATTCGATGAAAAAGCTCAGTAGTTACTTGATTTTCTAGTCCATCAGTAGTAGGTTTTCCCCAACTTAAACCCACCCCTAAAAGATTGCCATTGCGACTAAAATAATGACCCAAACCCATACTAATATTCCTTTCATTTAAAGCAGCTTCTCCTTCTGAATAACCCATACGTAAAAAAGGAATCCATTGATCATCAATAAACCAACTTGCTGAAAATGCCACACCCCAACTATCAGGAACTTGTGCTTTTTCTCGTTCATCAACGTGCCAAGCAGTTAAGTGAATATTATCAAAATAGCGACGTTCAAAAGAAGATGTCCAACCTAACTCAATGTGCTTAAAATATTCAGCATCGTCAAAGAAAGTATCAAACCCATCTCTAGTGGGTTCACCATTAGCATCACTAAACCCTCCAATTAAATAAATATTATCAGAAAGCATTGCACCCACTGCTATTCCTAATCCTTGATTGGGAACTGCAATGCTAGGATCTGTTAAAAAGGCTAAGTTTTGAAAATGGGTAACAGGGTTAGTTAATCCATAAATACCCACATAATCAGTGGGATCTACTTTTCCAATAACAAAAGAAATTTTACCATCATTAAATTTTTGTTGCCAATATAAATTAGTAACTCCCCAGCCAAAATCACCAAATTGAGTCCCTGTTAATCCCACATAACCGGTTTCAAATCCTAAATTTTGAGGAGCAATTTTAGCAAAAATATGACGATTTTCTACTTTAAAAACAACAGAACCAGGAGCATCTGTGTTACGTCCTAATAATGTCCAATTACCAAATACACGAAACATTCCTCCTGATGCTTCATCTAATCCTGCACTTTGGCTTAAATTTTGATATAAAAAGTTATAATCAACCCCAAATGTTAAGCCAATATCTTGACTAAGATTTTCTTTAAATTCAAACCAAGGTTGAAAAGTTTCATCTATTTCAGGAAAAAGAGATTCTTTTTTCTGTGCATCTTCTCTTAATTCATTATTAACACTACTTGGACCTCCTAAACCTGAAGCTTTTTGATAATTAGATAAGGTTTCAATATTAGTTTCTTGCTTTTCATTTAAAATAATTTCTTGGGCAATTAATTGATTGTTAACCGTAATTTTTAATTGATTATCACTAATTTCTATATATAATCCTTTTTTATCTTTTGCTATAATTAAAGTATCATTTTGGATAATAACTTGAGCGTCAATAAAAGCTTCATGTTCTTGTTTTTCATGTCCGACAAGATAGAATTGATTATTTTGTTGACAAATTGCTAAACTATAGCTTTCGGTTTCAAAAGTTTTAATTATGTCCCAACCTGTAAATTCTCTCGGACACTGTTTAATTGTTTGAGGTAAAAATTGAGAATTAGACTTAGGGGAAAAGTTATCATTGATAATTAGTCCATTGACAATAGAAGTGGCTGTAAATTGATTATTTTGCCAACATCCCACTTCGATTTTTAAGTATTCTGATGGTTCTTTTTGTTCAGCTATGCGATACCAATAAGTTTGATATTTTTTTTTATTTCCCAGTATCCAGGTTAAACATTTTACTCATGATCAAAAAGCCCAAGCAATAGCTTGGTTAAAAGAGTAAACTTTTTAAGTCAAATACTGGCATCAAATAACTTATCAATTAATTGTTCTGGTGTTAATTGAGTAAAAGGATCTTCAAAATTAGATTCTTTTTGAGTTTGATTGGGTAATAACTCTTGCCAATGCTCAATTTGAGATGACTGAGTAATATTAGAAGTGATACTATTCATAAAAATTTTAAATTACTGGTTTAATTCCTATGCAAAAAAAGATACAACTCTGAACTCAGGTTAATTAGATAAGTACAAAGATAAGCAGAAGGTGGGCAATGCTAATTAAGGCTACAAGCTTGATGCAATGATATTTATCAGAATAATTTGGGTCTAAAACCCCGCCTTTTAAGGCGAAATGTTTTTGGAAGGGGGCTTAAATCCCCGTTACAAAAACAACTTCTGACTTCTGACTTCTGACTTCTGACTTCGTTAAAGTATTGCCCACCCTACAAGTATTGGATGTGTGAACTGCTGAAAATTAACTAATGAGTTGATCAAACTGTGCCATTTCTGTCTCAAGTTGACGCTTAAAAGATACGATCGCTTCATCCATTTCACTAGCAACCTTGTTATAAACATCGACTATACCTTGATTAGCTGGCCCTTCAGATGTTTCCAAAACATTATGTAACCATGTCAGCTTGGGAACTAACTTAGTCCGTTCGTTGATAATTTGGACTAGAGTTGTACCCACTGGCATCATGCTACCTTCAAGTTCGTCACACAAAGCATTAATTTTTGCGCCTTGATCTGCTAATGCTTGATTCTCTGAAGCTTCTGAAATTGCATTAGCTACCTTTTCTTTAGCTTCACGAGCTTCTAACACACTTTGGATACCTTCTTCGGCTTTATCATAGAGTTTCATCCAAAATGCACCTTTAGCATCGGTTTCAGCAGGAGTATATTTCTCGTTAGGATTAATGCGTACCTCAAAAGTTTCTATCTGAGTTTCCCCATCAACTGTTAAACGGACTTGGTAAGTACCTGGTTTAGCAAAAGGATTGATAATAACTGGAGGACGACTGGGTACGGATGAAACAGAAGGATAACGAGTCCCCCAAATAAAGCGATTAAGTCCTTGACTAATGGTTGCTTTTGGTTTCCCCGTGGTTAAATCTTGTTCATACCCACGCGCATCAAAACTAGCAAATCGTTGGGTAGGAATTTCGTCTTTCCCAAAGGTTTGAATTTCGTTACCCAGTTCATCCAAAATGGTTAAACTAACATCCTTCGCATCATCACTGAGAAGGTAGTAGATTATGACACCCATCGGACGAGCATCACCCGCATCCAGAAACTGGCGTTGTTTCTCACCATCAACCATCCCTTGCTCATAAAAAGTGTGACCAGGGCGAGTATTCTGGATAAAGTAATATTTTTTATCAGAAACAGGGCCCCCACCATAATCCATCCACCAGTTATAACCAAAACGAGTATAGGTTTCAGGCTTAAATAAGTGGGCTTTTTTCTGGTCTAATTCTTCAGAATATTGCCTGATAGGACTAATATCATCAAGAATCCAAAAACTACGTCCGTGAGTGGCGATCGCTACATCGGCATCTTTAATTTTAATGTCATGGACAGGAACACGAGGTAAATTAAGATTTAAGCGTCGCCATTCTTTCCCATCATCAATGGAAACAAAAACCCCTGTTTCTGTACCAACAAATAGTAATCCTTTACGGACTTTATCTTCTCGAATAGTACGGGTTATTTCATCTTGGGGGAAAGTATCACTAATGCAAGTCCAACTTTTACCATAGTCACTGGTTTTATACAAATAAGGAGAACAGTCATCTGCTGTCCGATAGCGAGTAATGGCAATATAAGCTGTAGCTTGATCGTGGGGAGAGATTTCTATCTCATAGATCGGAGAAAATTCCGGTAAATTCGGTGGGGTCACATTTTCCCAAGTTTTACCGCTATCTCTAGTTAAATGAATTAATCCGTCATCACTACCTACCCAAATTACACCTTGTTCATGGGGAGATTCTTCTAAACGGAAAATAGTAGAATAAATTTCTTGACCAAAATACTCTCCCATCCAAGGAGTTCCTGCTAGTTGCTGTTTATCCTTAATATCTTTCGTCAGATCGGGGCTGATTTCTTCCCAAGTCATTCCCTCATCTGTAGAACGAAAAACCACATTAGCCCCAGCATAAAAAGTTTTATTATCATGGGAAGATAAGAAAAAGGGCATATGCCAATTAAAACGATATTTAAACTCAGTAGCGGGAGTACCAAAGGTAGATTCGGGCCAAATTGCTCTAATCTCATTTTGCCCTGTTTTGAGATTATTGATGGTAAAAGAACCCCCTGTCCCACAAATTGAACCAGTGGAAAGATTATAAACAATATCAGGATCGGTAGGATGGGGAATTGCTGCACCCGTTTCACCAGAAAATTGGGTTTGA
>DLXW01000295.1:743-9550 GCA_003448685.1 Cyanothece sp. UBA12306 | reverse complement strand
GTAAACCTCAATGTGTCATATTTATGTCGCGTTGTATCAGTTTTATGTAGCAGGTTAAATATAATCAAATTCTTAAAAAGGAAATTACTGATATGATGTAGACTGGATATTTTCTCTAGGAGGAAGGCATGACCAGAATTCTCAGGCTTGTGGAAATGAAGCCCGAAGAAGTCTCTTTGTTGAAACGACGGGCAGAGTTAGACATCGAAAATGCTCTTTCTGTCGCTAAAGAGGTCATTGATAAGATCAAGCATCATGGGGATGTCGGGGTAATAGAATACGTCAGAAAGTTTGATTATGCTGGGGCTGATGTCGATAATATCAAAGTTACTGAGCAAGAATTCGCCGAAGCACACAAATCCATCGACCCAGACATTTTAGCAGCGATCACCCATGCCTTCTCTAACATTAAAGAAGTCCATCAACGCCAGATGCCTGAAGAAATGCAATTGGCTGAGATTGAACCAGGAGTGTTCGCCGGCGAGAAAATAACACCCATTCCTCGCGCTGGACTATACGTTCCTCGTGGTAAAGGTGCTTTTCCTTCTGTTATGCTGATGCTGGCTGTCCCGACGATGGTAGCTCAAGTTCCTCAAGTGATGGTCTGTACTCCTCCAGACAAAAAAGGTTGTGTTGAACCAGCTTCTCTGGTGGCAGCACAAATGGCAGGTGTTAAGGATGTATATAAACTTGGGGGTATTCAGGCGATCGCAACCATGGCCCTGGGGACCCAAACCATACCAAAAGTAGATAAAATAACTGGGCCTTGCAATGTTTATGGTTCTGCTGCTAAACGTTTATTGTACGGAACAGTTGATGTGGGACTTCCAGCAGGCCCTAGCGAGTCAATCATTCTTACTGACGAAACGACTGATCCCCAATTAGCTGCTCTTGACCTTTTAATTGAAGCAGAACACGGCCCTGAGTCGGCAGCACTTCTAGTAACTCATAGCGAATCTGTAGCCCTCAAAGCAGTGGAATTTGTCTCTCAATATCTCAAAAAACTTCCTGATTGGCGACGAGAATTTTGTGAGAAAGGATTATCATCCTACGGTGGCATTCTCTTAACTCCTAGTTTGGAAGAATCTATTGCCTTTGTCAATGATTATGCTCCTGAACACTTGGAGATTTTAGTCGAAGAACCCTTGAGTATTTTAGGCAAAATTAAAAATGCTGGGGAAATTTTACTTGGTCCTTATACTCCGATCCCCACAGCTAATTATTGTTTAGGAGTTAATGCTATTCTTCCTACAGGTAGTTTTGCTCGTTCTTATTCTGCTGTATCTGTCTTTGATTTTCTCAAGCGTTCTGGTATTGGATATCTGACCAAAGAAGGATTTGAAAAATTGAAAAAAACAGCTTATACTCTGGCAAGTTACGAAGGATTTCCAGCCCACGCCATGGCAGTTCAAGAAAGAGATACTTTGTTAAATCTAGACCAAAACGAAGGGATTTAAGGTCACGGGGTGACAAGCAGGTTAAAGTGAAGACAAGGGTTAGGGGTTAGGGAAAATTCCCCCTTTTATCTGATCTGATTACCATCTCTATTGTCTATCAAAGATTTTTAATAATTTATCCCCAAGCCCTGAACCCTAAAACATAACCCCTATCATTACTTTAAAGAGATTTATGTCTGACAAAGATTTACAGCAAATTCAGTCTCTTCAGTTTTCTCAGCCAGGAAAAGCTAATCAACTGCTTCAAAGATTTTTAAATGATAACTTACCATTCAAAATCAAAGATGTTGCCCTTCGTCCTTCTGCTGTTTCCCTCAATTCTATTAATGGATATCTGACTACAGAGGAAGGGGAAAAGCTTTTTTTTAAAACCCATGTTGAACCCCAAAGTATTATTCATGAATACTATAATTCGAGTATTCTTTTTGAAGCAGGTTATCCAGTAATTCAACCAGTTTTTAGCTCTACAGAATGGGGGAAACAACTATTAATTTATGAGTTTTTTGACTTGCCTTCACTTTTTAATATTATCCGTGAACTAGAAACCAATAAAAGTCAAGATGATCCAGAAAAAATTGTTGCTATTCAACAAAAATCTGATCAAAAGTTAGCTCAAATCTATTTAGAAACCCTTGAACCTTTAACAGCAGAAAACCACGCCCAAGCCCCAGTACATCAGCTATTCTACCATAGACTTACAGGCGGTCGCTTAACCAGTTTTTATGAAAATACACAGATGATTTTACCTGGAGGAGAAATTAACTTTAATAATCTGGTAAAAATGAAGTGGGTGATTAATGGAATAAAATTCCAAGATACTCTCGGTAAATTAATTGACTTAGCTACTAAAATTTTAAATCCTGAAATTACTGATACTCCATCTATAGTAGGCCATGGAGATGCTCACAATGGCAACATTTTTTGTAATCAAAATACTGGGGAACTTATCTACTTTGATCCTGCTTTTGCTGGCCGTCATTCTCCTTTTTTAGATTTAGCTAAACCTCTCTTTCATAATGTTTTTGCTATTTGGATGTATTTCCCCGAAGAAGTTGCTAAAACTTTAGCAATTAAATGGCAAATTCAAGAAAATACCCTAATTGTTGACCATGATTTTATACCATCAGAAGTAAGAATTTCTTTGTTACGTTCCAAGTTAGAAAAAGTTCTTAAACCACTAATCAGAGAGCTTAAAATCAGAAATTCTCTAGCAGAAAACTGGCGAGAATATTTAAAATTAGCATTGTTTTGTTGTCCATTTTTAACGATGAATCTTAGTAATGTTAATAAGTTTCCTCCACAGATTACTCTTTTGGGTTTAGCTATGTCAATAGAAATGGGTAGCACTAATTTGGAAAGTTCTAAGAGTCTATTGGACACAGAAATAGAGCAAATATTGACAGATTTTTAATGATTAACTTACTTAAAAATAAAGACAAGATGGAAACCAACCAAATCAAGACTATTATTTTTGATCTAGATGGAGTAATTACCAGTGAAAAAAAATATTGGAATACTTCTAAACTTACTGTATGGGAGCTAATTTGCAGTCAAGATTACTTGGGTATTAATCAATATTTTGGCACAAGTAATGATGTCTCTAATGTTTTGGTTAATCTAGGAGAAAAAATTATCTCTAGTAACTTTATTTATCAACTAAAAAGCCGCGCTATCAACTCAAATTGGGATTTGACATTTTTTGTAGTTTGCTTGCATTTAGTAGCGATTATTGGTAACTTCCAAGAAGTTCAAGATGATACTTTATCTCAACTGTTAAATCAAAATGATGTTGACTTAAAAACTAAACTTAATCAGTTAGGCCAACTTATCAAAAGAAAAAATTATAATGTTGAGATTAGTCAACCTATAATTGAACAATTTTGGCAAGAGACTAAAGCTTTAAAGGGTGCAGCAGTCCTCGAATATGTTAACTTTTTTATTAGTGAAAAGTTAGGAGAAAAATTTTCTCTCTTTGATTCTAGAGGAGAATTATGGCAACTATGTTACGAAAATTTTCAGGCCTGGTATGAAGGAAGAAAAGGGTACAATCTACCAGATGAGGAGACGGTATTAGATTTACATAGCATAGAAGCCACCCTATCCACTTTACACTATTCAGGCCGTTATACATTAGCGATCGCTACAGGTAGGCCTCGCCAGGAAGTAATTCAACCCTTTACCACTTGGGGATTACTCCAATATTTTGATCCTCAACGAATTGTTACCTACGACGAAGTATTAGAATCTGAGTCAATTTTATCCCATTCTAATCAAAAAATTAAACTAGGCAAACCCCATCCTTTTATCTTATTTAAAGCTATTTATCCTGAGGAAGATATAAGACAATTATGTGCTGAAAATTTTCAACTTGAAAATGGTCAAGAGATTGCTTATATTGGAGATGCTGGGAGTGATGTGGTAGCTGCTCAACGGGCCGGATGTATTTCCCTTGGTGTTTTAACTGGTTTCGGTGAAGGGAATGAAAAGATCAAGAAGCAACAAATGTTATCAGATTTAGGCTGTGATATTATTTTAGACAGCATCCTAGAATTACCCAATTTATTGAGGTTATAAACAAATTGCAACCTAAAATAACTAATTTAATTAACGAACAGATCAAAGTCTTAAATTCTAAGCAAGCAATCAACAGGGGGACAAACTCTATTCGTCTAGATAAAGGAGAATTCCCCTATCCTCCATCTCCGAAAGTAGTCCAAGCAATTGCTACTGCTGCTAGTGAAATTAACCGATATCCTGATGTATTGGGGGGAGATTTAAGGGAAGCATTAGCAAAATATACAGGGAAGAAAATAAACCAAATTATTATTGGTAATGGTTCAGACGATATTATTGAACTTATTCTCAAAGTTTTTGTTACTATAGGGGAAGAAGTATTACTACCAATTCCTACATTTTTTGTCTATGATTTTGCTACTCAGGTTGTGGGTGGAAATTCTATTGCAGTACCCAGGAATAAAGATTTTAGTTTAAATACTGACGCGATTTTTGAAAAACTTAGTGATAAAACTAAAGTTATATTTATTGCTAATCCTAACAATCCTACTGCTAATTTAGTGAACAGAAATACTATTTTAGAAATATTGGAGCGAGTAGAATGTTTAGTAGTTATTGATGAATGTTATTATGAATTCTGTCAAGAAACAGTATCAGATTTGGTAGAAAAATACCCTAACCTAATTGTTTTACGCAGCTTGTCTAAAAGCTTTGGCTTAGCGGGAATCAGATTAGGTTATGCCATAGCTAATGAAACTATTATTGATTATCTTTATCGTGCTGCGCAACTATTTCCTGTTAATAAACTAGCTATTATTGCTGCCAATGCTGCATTAGAAGAACAAGATTATGTTAATTCAAATATACAAAAAATTTGCCAAGAAAGAAACCAATTAACTCTAGCAATGGAAAATCTAGGATTAATTGTCTATCCCTCAGCTACAAACTTTTTATTTGTGAGTACAAAAAATCTAGGAATTACTTCACAAAATTTAGTTCAGTCTTTAAAAGAAAAGAACATTTTCGTAGCAGATTTTGGCTTAAAGCAAGGGTTAGATGCTTATCATTTTAGAACAGCCGTTGGTACAACCAGAGAGAATCAAATATTACTAGCAGGTTTAAATGAGATCTTTGATCAGAAGCAAAATACTTAGATTTGAATGATATGGTGGAAATTGACCCCGTAACATTGCAAAAAAATTAGAAGTTAATCGGATCAAATTAGACTATCTGCTATAATTAAATAGATAAAAGAAAGAGAGTTTAATAAATGGTTATTACTTCTCCTAAATTAATGACATTTTCAGAATTTATTGAATGGATTCCAGAAAATGGCTACTATGAATTAATCAATGGAGTTGTATGTGAAATGCAGCCAAAAGGAAAACATGAGGAAATTATTGCATTTATCGAAGGAGAATTATTTTTAGAAACTCGTCGTCTTAATCTGGCTACAATTTTCCCCAAAAAAGCTCTAGTTAAAGCTATTGATAAAGAAAGTGGCTATTTCCCTGATTTATTAATAGTTGATAAAAATGCTTTACAAAATGAACCATTATGGGAAAACCACTCAACAATTACTAAAGGTTCATCTATTAATTTAGTTATTGAAGTGGTTAGTAGTAATTGGCGTGATGACTATGTTTATAAACTCAATGACTATGAAAGATTAGGGATCTTTGAATATTGGATCATTGATTATTTAGGATTAGGAGGGAGACGCTATATAGGAGATCCTAAACAACCGACCCTTACTATTTGTAACTTAGTTGATGGAGAATATCAATTACAACTATTAAAAAAAGGCGATCGTATCGTATCACAGGTTTTTCCTGAACTGAATTTAACCATTGAGCAAATTTTTGCGGGATAAAATTGAACGAAAAGAAGATGGGGAAGCTGACAATTGGTTCATTCTCCCCACACTTCCCACACCAATTTTTAAGTGGTTTTTCGCAACCGGACTATGATACTAAGTCCGCTTTAGATAGTATCGTATCAAATCAAGCCTCAGAGCAGGGAGCTTCGGAGCTTCGGAGAAAAACTTTACTCTACTAAAATAAGCGGATTTGGTATGACTTAGTTAATTAGTCCACCATAACACTCGTAGGTTGGCGGATATAGGCATTATCCTTTAAGAGCAATAGTTTATCATTAGAGGTTTCATTGGGGGAAGAAAGACCTAACACCGCTAAATCAGCTTCGACCATCAAATGAACTAATTCCTCAAACGTAACCGAAGGTTCCCAACCAAGTTTTTGCTTTGCTTTAGTAGGATCTCCAATTAATAAATCAACTTCAGCTGGACGAAGATAACGTTCATCAAAAGCAACATAATCTTGCCAATTGAGATTAACATAACTAAATGAAATATCTAAGAATTCTCTGATAGAATGGGTTTCTCCTGTAGCTATGACGTAATCATCAGCCTCTTGTTGTTGCAACATTAACCACATAGCTTTAACATAATCTTTAGCGTAGCCCCAATCCCGTTTAGAATCGAGATTGCCTAAATAAAGAGTTTTTTGAGTTCCAGCTACGATACGGGCGATCGCTCTAGTAATTTTGCGAGTAACAAAAGTTTCTCCCCGTCGTGGTGATTCGTGGTTAAACAAGATCCCATTACAGGCAAATAAATCATAAGATTCTCGATAATTAACAGTTTGCCAATGGGCATAAACTTTAGCGCAAGCGTAGGGACTACGGGGGTAGAAAGGAGTAGTTTCTTTTTGGGGAATATCTTGCACTTTACCAAACATTTCCGATGATCCCGCTTGGTAAAACCTAACTTCAATTCCTGTGCGTTGTTGGTAATCTCTGATGGCTTCGAGGAGGCGTAAAGTTCCCATACCCACCGCGTCTACAGTATATTCTGGAGAATCAAAACTTACCCTAACATGGGACTGGGCCCCTAAATTATAAATTTCTCTGGGTTGAACTTGTTCTAAAATTCGTCTGAGGGTAGTTCCATCGGTTAAATCTCCATAGTGAAGAAAGAGTTTGGCTTGGGTATCGTGGGGATCAACATAAATATGATCAATACGATCTGTATTAAAGGTGGAAGTTCGGCGGATAATACCATGGACTTCATATCCTTGTTCCAATAAAAATTCACTCAGATAGGAGCCATCTTGACCAGTAATACCAGTAATTAAAGCGCGTTTAGTTTGGGTCATGGGCTAAAAATTATATAGTTTTTTAAGATTAAATTATTATTATAAGTCATTAAAGCATGGGTTGAGACAATCAGAGGAAATAGAAGCAAAGTCTAAGTCTTGAATTTGGTCGAAAGCATTTATAATATTTGACTTACAGACTATGGAAAAAATAAGGTCAAAGTTTGATTTTAATTCAATTAAAACCTAACCTTGACTTACCTTCTACTTATATATCGTCCTTATTTACAATAGATTAAACGGTCATAATATCCTTTTCTTTTACTTTTAATAAATCGTCAATCTTGGCCGTAAACTTGTCAGTAATTTTTTGAATTTCCTCCTGTAAATTGCGGGATTCATCCTCAGAAATTTCAGTATTTTTTTCTTGTTTACGGACATGATCAATGCCATCACGGCGAATATTGCGAATGGCGACCTTACCTTCTTCAGCTAATTTACTAGCTAATTTCACCATTTCCTTCCGCCTTTCTTCCGTTAGAGGCGGAATATTCAAGCGAATGACCTTACCATCATTATTGGGAGTCAAACCAATGTCTGAAAGGCTAATAGCTTTCTCAACAGCCCCCATACTGCCCTTATCATAAGGCAATACATTGATAGTCGTAGCATCGGGGGTACTAATATTGGCTAATTGATTTAAGGGAGTTTCTGTCCCATAATAGTCAACCATGACCCGATCTAAGAGAGAGGCATTAGCCCGCCCCGTGCGAATGGTGTTAAAAGATCGTTGAGTTGCCTCAACCGATTTTTGCATATTATCTTCGAGTTCAGCTAACATCACAGAAACCTCCTACAAGTGTTCCAACTGGTTCTCCTTGGATAGCTCGAAGAATATTTCCTCGAACAGAAAGATCAAAGACAACTATTGGTATATTATTTTCTTTGCAAAGGGCGATCGCCGTTCCATCCATCACCCGTAAGTCATGGGCTAAAACGTGACTATAGGTGAGACTTTGATAACGACGAGCATTAGGGTTAACATGAGGATCGCTATCATAAACCCCATCGACTTTTGTGGCCTTAAAGACCACTTCTGCATCAATTTCAGCCGCCCTTAAAGCGGCAGTAGTATCCGTGGTAAAGAAAGGATTACCCGATCCGGCCCCAAAAATAACTACCCGTCCCTTTTCGAGATGACGAATAGCGCGACGACGGATATAGGGTTCTGCTACTTCCTGCATCGCGATCGCTGTCAGGACTCGTGTGGGAATTTCCCTGTGTTCAAGGGCATCTTGTAAAGTCATGGCATTCATGACGGTTGCAATCATGCCAATATAGTCAGCTGTTGCCCGATCCATACCGGCTGAAGCCGCTTTGACTCCACGAAAGATATTCCCGCCGCCAACAACGATAGCCAATTGGATACCATGGTTGATGACATCTGAAATTTCCTGAGCAATGTCAGCAACGACTTTGGGGTCAATGCCATAGCCTAGATTTCCCATCAAAGCTTCACCGCTCAGTTTAACCAATACTCGCTGGTAAGTCATCCCTGTGCCGCCACTATGCTAATTGAGCTTAGAATTTGTCTTCAAGTAAGATGACTGATTTAGGTATCTGGTGTCAACTGCTTTCTGAAACCTATGCAATACTAGAGAGTATCACCGTTCAATTCCTGCTTCTTCCTAGGAGGTGGGCCTCTTCTAGTCCACAGGCG
>DLXW01000295.1:0-583 GCA_003448685.1 Cyanothece sp. UBA12306 | reverse complement strand
AGAACTTATTTGTAGTTTCTTCTCTTGTACAATCCCAAGCTTGGTTTTAGCTGATTGGAGAAAAGATGAATCTACTTAAGTATCCGTCACAATTTTGACAATCGTAGCACTCGATTTAAACTTTAGTCAACTAATGACTATATATCTAAAAGCTGCCCCTTGCCTTTGAGTGAATCTTAAAAAATAGGGATCAATGCTCGAGATTAAGCTTCCGATTTAAGGAACTACGATAGAATGAAATCAAATGAGTTGAGTCTAAGTTTAAGGACAAAATCTCTCAAATCCACGATTGTTGAACGCTAAGAGAAGTAGTTACCGAATGCCTAATATAGATCTGCTTAACTCCCAAGTAAACGGTTCTCAAGCCAAATTTAATCAGGTTTCTGAGACTCTCCACACTTCCCAATCTCCCAAACCTGATCTAGATTTAGAGGTTGTTAACCAAACTCTAACCAATGCTAATGCCCAGCAGGTGGTTGAATGGGCAACACAAACCTTTGACGAGGGATTGGTGATGAGTACCAGTTTTGGGATTCAGGCGGCGGTAATGCTTCATTTAGTGACCCAGGTGGTTCCCCATATT
>DLXW01000319.1:8658-8812 GCA_003448685.1 Cyanothece sp. UBA12306 | reverse complement strand
ACCCAGGTGGTTCCCCATATTCCAGTCATTTGGGTAGATACGGGGTATCTTCCGGCGGAAACCTATCGTTTTGCCGAGGAATTAACGGAAAGATTGCATCTCAATCTAAAAATATATCAATCTCCCCTAACGCCAGCCCGCATGGAAGCCCTCT
>DLXW01000319.1:8185-8399 GCA_003448685.1 Cyanothece sp. UBA12306 | reverse complement strand
CGCATGGAAGCCCTCTATGGAAAACTTTGGGATCAAAAGGATGTGGAGTCTCTTAATCAGTACGATCATATCCGTAAAGTGGAGCCAATGCAAAGAGCCTTAAGAGAATTGAAGGCTACAGCTTGGTTAGCAGGATTACGGAAAACCCAAACAGATCATCGCCAATCTTTAGAACGAATAGCAATGCAAGGGGAATTTTATAAAATTCATCCCA
>DLXW01000319.1:3598-7985 GCA_003448685.1 Cyanothece sp. UBA12306 | reverse complement strand
TGGGATGAATTTTATAAAATTCATCCCATTCTGACTTGGAATGCCCGTGATATTTACCAATATTTAACGGCTCATGATTTACCCTATCATCCCTATTTTGACCAAGGATATGTATCTGTGGGGGATTGGCATTCGAGTCGTCCTATGATGGCCGGAGATGAAAGCGAACGAGATAGCCGTTTTCACGGACTCAAGCAGGAGTGTGGTTTACATTTAACCTTAAGTCCAGAAGCAGCACAAAGTTTGGATTCAAGTACCTTATAGGCAACAACTATTAAACTAAATATCCAAGTAAATCATCGATCAAACCTGAATCTGAAGTATCGTAGTAACGATAGTTTGCTCCATAACTATTAGTTAAATCATCTATTACTCGATTACTATTAGTTAAATCATTGGAATTTGTCTGAGTATCATTAGGGTTTTGGTTTATCCCTTGACCATTTGATTGATTGATCTGAGTTACTGAATTAACAACAAGAGGGAAGACACTGACAAATGATGATGATTGATTATCGTTTGTATTGGGATTATTGCCTAAGGATGATTCATCGGTATTAGATAAATCATCATTATTTTGATTATTTTGATAAATCGGTGTTTGCTCGATGATTGCTCTGCGATTAGTTACTGAGATTCCTTGAGATTCAGTTACGATGTCAGCTATAGAGTAAATTGTAGTTTCAGGAACCTTTGATGGTCCATCAAAATTTCCATCATTAGTATTAACAGTATTTTCGGCAGTTGCGGTTATAACTGAGCGCACTTCAGCATCAGTGAGACTCTCGTTAGCACTCAACATTAATGCTACTACTCCTGCAACATGAGGGGTTGCCATAGAAGTTCCACTCTTATAACCATAATCTCCATCAGGTAGGGTAGAGTAGATATCCACACCAGGAGCGGTTACATAAGCCATCTTAGACTTTTTCCCAGCGTGGTTAGAAAAGTTGGCTAAAGTATTGGTGCTGTCTACTGCACCGACAGCTAAGCCCCATTTTTTAGCATATCGAGCAGGATAGCTAGTTTTAGAATTACCGTTATTACCGGCGGCTGAAACAACGATAACATCTTGACTGCTGGCGTATTCAATGGCAGACTTCAATTTGTTACTTTTTGAACTACCTGCTATGCTCATGTTGATGACATCTGCTCCATTGTCAACTGCATAGTAAATGCCATCAGCAATATCCTTGTAGGTACCGTAGCCTGAGTCATCGAGGACTTTGACAGCCATAATTTCTGCATTATAGGCAATACCTGTGACACCAACACCATTATTCTCAGCAGCAATGGTTCCAGCAACATGGGTTCCATGACCTTCTAGATCTAAGATGTTGTTATTATCTTCTGAGAAGTTCCAACCGTAAACATCATCAACATAACCGTTCCCGTCATCATCGATGCCATTACCAGCAATTTCCCCCGTATTGACCCAAATATTATCATCTAAGTCTTGATGGTTCACGTCAACTCCTGTATCTAAGACAGCAACTACTATTCCTTCTCCTGTGTAACCCTTTTCCCAAACTTCAGGAGCTTGTACTGCATCAACTCCCCAGTTGCTGTCATTAACGTTAGAGACATCAGGGAAGGGTGAAGACAGATCGAGAACTTCGGCCACAGCAGCAGCAGCGTTGACTACACCATAGCCAAAAACTTCATTATAGTTTTCTGATTTGGATTTATCCTTAGTCTTTGATTCAGCTATACTAACTAAGTTTTCCTCCACTTCCCTAACATATTGAGCTTCATAATTGTTAAGTGCTATAGAATTAGAAGATTGTGTTTCTAGTAAAGATGCAGAATCTAGATTCAGATAATTATTGCTGGAGCTATTTAATTCTATAAGGTTGTGATCTAAGTTACTTTGATTCAGTGTTTCAATCATCATGATTCGCCTCAACTATATTTTTATTGGGATTAAATAATAAGTAAAAAAAATATTGTTAAAAGCGGTTTTTTAATTAATGCATAGGATTGATTAAAGTATAAACAAGGTACAATAGAAAACCCACAGTAACAATACCTAAATTATTATTTTTTTCAATGAACCCCAGTCCACTCTCGGATAATTGGGAGAATAAAGGAAATGGGTGTTCGTTCTTCAATAATCACCTTAACTGTAGTAGTTGTTCCAGAAGATATATTTAATTGAGGCCCAGTAGAAGACGACCATTTATAACCACTAAAGGTTTGGGGATCTGATTCTAATTTAGCAAGGATCTCTAGTTTTCCACCTTCTTGACCTATTAATTTTTTAGCCATCTCTGGATGTCCAATTAGAGAGGCAACTCCTTGAGAGGTAACAGGAAAAGTAGAGATGTCGGTTATTTGACCAATAATTCCGCCAAATCTTTCGGGTTTTACTGTATCTGGTGTGATTAAAATTCTCATTCCAGGTTGAATCTTTTTCCCGTCTTCTACTGCAAAATAAGTCACTGCCATCATGTGATCTGCATCAGGTTTCCTTTGCAATGTTCCTAAATTAGTTCCAGGGTTGACGTACTGTCCAACGGAGGCAGAAATTTCGAGAATACATCCTGCTTGAGAACTTTTAATAATACTATTATCAGAAACCTCTTTTTCTAATCGTGCAATTGCTTGTTGCGTTTCTTGAATTTGATTGTTTTCAAGATAGGTAGATTCTATATTTTCTTGTTCCACTCGCTTTGATCTTGTCTCTAATTCTTCTAACTCAGCTTTAAGTTGAGAAACACTATTAAGATTATCTCGATATTTTTGCTGTAATTCTGTTTCTTGTTTCTTTAATTCTTGTAGTTGTGCTTCTAATTCTGTGATGCGATTTAGGTTATCTAAATATTGTTGTTCTACTTCTGCTTGATCTACATCTAGTTGCTTTAATTGAGCCTTTACATCAGATTTTTTTTGGTTCATTTCTAAGTAATCTTGTTCAGCGCGTAACACAACTTCATCTGATAATGCTCCTTCCTTTTGTAATTCTTGTTGCTTTTTATAGCGTTTTTCAAGGAGAGGGACAAGTTTTTCTATATCTTTGAGTTGTTGCTGAAGACTTAAGCGTTTTGAGGCAATTGCACTTATTTTTTGTTCTTTGACTAGGGGGGTAAAACTTTGAGTGTCTTGACGACTTTTTTCTAGATAACGACGTTGTTCAGCGAGGGTTTTTGTACTTTCTTGTTTAAGTTTTGGGTTCAAGCTAGTTAAATCCTCTATTTTATTTTTTAAGCTTGTTTTTTGCGCAATAATTGCGTCTATTTCTAGTTGATTTCTTTGTTCTCTTAATGAGGCTTTATTTTGAAATTGTTGTTTGATTTGAGCTAGTTTATCTCGTTGTTGTTGAAGTTCTTGTTTTTGTTTTGCAGGATTGATTGTAGCAATTATATCTCCTTTTTTAATACAGTCGCCATCTTTTATATCTAAGGTTGTTAACTGTCCAGAATTGGGAGATTGGAAGGGAACAACTTGACGAGGATTAAGTAATACTCCTTTCCCTGATACAGTAATAGGAATACGTCCCCAAATACTCCAACAAACTCCTAATGTAACTATTCCGCCTAAACCAATTAAGATTAACCAGTCTTGAGGACTAACAAAACGAATAGATTGATCAAGTTGTTCTGGAGACGATAAACGCTCCAAAGCAGCTTGACGAAAAATCTGACGCTTTTTTTTTTCTCCCATGAATCTAAGTTATATCATTTTTCTTAAAGTTGGCTATAGATTCAGAGAGTGTAGGGAGTGTGGGAACTGTGGGGAGGAAGAATCTTGATGTGTAGTATCATATTGGAAAATTGGTATTATCCCTCTTCTGTCACTCTCCGATTTTTCGTATGATAGCGGTTTTCAGTTGGATAGATTATTTCAGATACCTTTAAGAAGGCTTAGATGCTGTCGATTTTCGCTATTGATGTGAAAACCGCTATGATGAATAATTTCTATAATACAGTGTATATTGGGTAATAAGAGGTTGTAGGATAGGATATTGTCCAATTTAGACTTTGCTATGCTCATATGAAAACCGCTATTAGATGATTACCATTAATATATTAGGACTAAATAGATGACTATGACAAACAAATGGTTATGAGAATAGCTAAATTAGCTATTCCCAGGATATCAAAACTTAGTTAGTGAAAGGGTGTAATAAGACTTGGTTTCAAGATGATGAAATTATCAAGTTAAGTCTAGTCTTGTTTGCTACCGCCCTTCTTTTTCTTTTTCTTTTTCCCCTTCTTTTTACCACCAGCAATGGTTTCGAGTTCTTCAAGGGTTAATTCATAATTAGCTGCGGAGATGTCAACAGTTTGAGTATTCATGGTGATTGTTTCTTGTGATTAATTGATTGATTAGTTTAAGAAAAGTGAAAAGGTGTAATAGGACTTGGTTTCAAGATGATGAAATTATC
>DLXW01000319.1:3083-3293 GCA_003448685.1 Cyanothece sp. UBA12306 | reverse complement strand
TGCTACCGCCTTTCTTTTTCTTGTTCTTTTTCCTCTTCTTTTTACCACCAGCAATACTTTCTAGTTCTTCAAGGGTTAATTCATAATTAGCAGCGGAAATCTCAACAGTTTTACTATTCATGGTGATTGTCTCTTGTGATTAATTGATTGATTAGTTTAAGAAAAGTGAAAAGGTGTAATAGGACTTAGTTTCAAGATGATGAAATTATC
>DLXW01000319.1:0-2848 GCA_003448685.1 Cyanothece sp. UBA12306 | reverse complement strand
TGCTACCGCCTTTCTTTTTCTTTTTCCTCTTCTTTTTACCACCAGCAATGGTTTCGAGTTCTTCAAGGGTTAATTCATAATTAGAAGTAGAATTAACGGATTGAACATTTAGAGAATTATTCATGAAATTTGTTTCCTTTTGTTTTTGAGGTTATTAGCATTATAGGGATCAAAAAACTGCTATGTCCATCCGTGACCTTAACGATTTTTTGAAAGATTTTTTTAAAATTATGATTAAAAAATATGAATTCTGTTTTAAATTTCGTTGACGACCAAATTATGATTAGCAAAAATACTCACTTAAACAATTAACAGTAGCTAAGTAAATAGAAAAATTACATAACTACTATTACTTACACCTTGATTTGTGAGAGCAATCACTAATTACTGTGATCTGCTTGCAACTTTTAATTCATAAATTCGATTAGCACTTTTAATAGTGCTTAAACGATGGGCAATTACGACCCTAGTAACCCCTAATTGCTCTAAACTCTTTGTTACAATCGCCTGAGTTCGATTATCTAAGGCTGAAGTTGCTTCATCAAAAATTAAAATTTTGGGTTTGTGGACTAAGGCTCTAGCAATTAATAATCTTTGCTTTTGTCCTCCTGATAAATTTCCTCCACCATCGGAAATAATTGTGTGAATTCCCATAGGCATTGCCTCAATATCTTCTGCTAATCCTGCTAATTGTATTGCCTCCATTGCCTGTTCTAGTGAAATCACTGTTCCCCCTGCTAAAACTTCCCAAATTGAGCCACTCAACACCCGACTATTTTGTAAAACAACTCCTAATTGTTGTCGCACTGCTGCAATATTTAAGATGGCTAAATCTCTGCCATCATAGGTAACTCGTCCTGATGTGGGTTGTTCGAATCCTAGTAAGAGGCGAACAATGGTAGATTTTCCACTACCTGATGGCCCTGTAATAGCGATAAATTCCCCTGGTTCAGCCTCCAAGGTGATTTTGTCCAAAATCAAAGGGGTGTCTATTCCGTAACGAAAGGAAACTTGCTCTAATTTCAATTGTCCTGATAATTCCCCTGGTTCAACCCCTAAGTTAGTTTTTTCTACTTCAGCGTGTAGGATGGGTTTAGTTCTTTCCCATAAAATGCCAATTTCTAAAAGATCAATAATCTTGTTGCTTAAACCAGTGACTCCATCAATAAAGGCCGTAAAAGCGACATAAAATGCCATAAATTGCCCAGTAGATAGGCTCAGATCAGAAGAGGGTAAGGGGTTCTCCATTAACCGTACCACCCACCAAAAAAGGAAAATTAAACTAATCGTAGGGATAATAGTATTGAAGAGAGTTAAAAAATCTTCCATGATTTGGGTAGATAACATTAACTTCACCTGCTGGCGATATTTTTGCACCCAATGGTTAAAAGCCCTATTTTCTGCCCCTGCGACTCTTAATTTAGAGATTCCTTCGATTAATTGCACAGTGAAGCCAAATATTTCCCCATTCACTTCTTGCAGGAAGCGGATTTGCTCAGTGGTAATTAATCCAGATATGATGGTTGTGATGCTGGTGATAGTTGCCAAGATCAAGGCAATTAAGGCCAGTTGCCAATTATAGTAGAATAAAAGTCCTAAATTAAGCAGCGCAAAGAAACTCCTTAAGAGGGTTTTGAGGATATTGCCACCGAGAAGAGAACTAATATCACTGACAGCAGATACCCTTTCTTGCAAATCTCCGGTGGAATAATTGGGAAAAAAAGATACTTTGAGTTTCAGGAGTCTATCCCAAATGGCAGCTTGTGTCTCCGAACTAACTTGGGTTTGTAGGCGTAAAATGAAGAAGCTTTGGATAATTTCCAGGATTGTCATGGCAAAGCTGGCAAAAACAAGCCCTAAACCCATTTGAATCAATAGTTGACGGTTAGCATCGGGCAAAATATAGTCCACCAGCAAGGCAGTTGCTTGTGGGGTTAACATAGCAAACAAAGCTGTTAAGATTCCTAAGAAGGCAATGATCAGCACTTCCCGAATCTGTTTAGTAAAGGCAAATTTGAAAATTTCTAGGGTAGTAAGCTTTTTGTCAGGAAAAGGACGATAAAGAACATAGGCTATAGGTGCTATCTGTTGGGCAATAGTCTGATTAACACGAATACGCTGGCAAATAATAGGATCAAACAGTTCATATTGCTTTTTTTTGTTGGGTAATAAAGCAATTGGTTGGTTATCTTGAGTCATCCCCAACAGGGGTCCGCGATCGCTTTTCCACCAATCTTCCTCTAGGGTGATCAGACGAATCCGTATCCCTGAAGCTTGGGCGATTGCTTCTATCGATTCACTCTTTGACTCTTGTTGTTTAATTGGCGGACTAATGGTAATTCCCATTGCTTTGCCAACTGCCCCCATTGCTATTAATAACGGGGTATCCCTAAAGGGAAGATGTAGGGTTGGGTCGAGAATAGAGGCTAATTCTGGGAATCTGGAGTTATTCAATTATAAAACTTTACTTCTCCACTAGAGGTAATAACAATTTCAATGTTTTCTTGATGGCCTGCTAAGATAAATAAGTTCTGGTTTCGTTTATTCATTAATTCGGTAATTTGGTTCCAAAATATTAAGTTCGCTTAACCCAACCTACGAAGGCGATCGTTTTCAATCAATTCTTGTAGTCTTTGTTTCTGTGTCGCTAAAGGTACATCTGTTTGAAGGAGGCAGGAGTGGAAAGGCACTCCGCAGAAGGAGGGAAGTTGGATTCCGATTCTGACCTGGACCAACTTCTTTTCGCTTTAAAAGGCTCCGCTTGTACCGATTTAGGGGTCCCGGAGGGAGGAAATTTCCTCCTGCGGAGTGCCCTGTGCCCCCTGCCGTTAACGTGGCAGAAGCCTCG
>DLXW01000285.1:1623-3479 GCA_003448685.1 Cyanothece sp. UBA12306 | reverse complement strand
CATTATTGCTGTGGAACGGGATGAAGATATAGTTAACTTAATTAGCCATAATTGCGATCGGTTCGGGGTCAAAAATGTAACGATTTTTAAAGGAAATGCTCCTGAGTGTTTTGAAGAATTAAGACCTCTACCCGATCGCATTTGTATTGAAGGAGGACGACCAATCAAAAAAATTTTAACCGAAGCCTGGAGATTCCTCAAACCCGATAGTCGCCTGGTAGCCACTGCTCATACCTTAGAAAACCTTTATCTAATTTCAGAAGGCTTGTCCGAGCTTCAAGCGCGTAATATGGAAGTAGTTCAAGCTGGGGTTAACCGCCTAGAAACCAGAGGACTCAATCAAGTATTCGCTGCCGTCGATCCTAGCTTTATTTTAAGTGGCGAGAAATTTTAAAGAGCCTTCTCCTTAACTCGAATTGGCGGGGACTACTACCCGTCACTCGACAAAATTTATACAATTATGTTACGAGGATTTGTTAACCTTTGATAAGAAATTCTTAATCTCTCCATTACAATATCACTCTTACTTATGCCTTGGACTCGCATTATCACAACCATTGTTGCCCTTACCATGGCCCTTGCCATGCTTATTGTAGGAGGATGGTACTTTACCTTAGGACTGTGCTTAATTGTCTTTCTCGGACAGTTAGAGTATTTCCAGTTAGTTTGGGCTAAAGGTATCGCCCCTGCGGCTAAAACAACCCTAGTAGTATCTCAATTATTGCTGATTACAGCTGCGGTTACTCCTAATCTCACCGATGCTTTATTTCCCTTAACAGGGGCTTTAATTTGTTTTTATTTACTATTCCAGGCGAAATTAGCCACTTTTGCTGATATTTCTACCTCAATTTTAGGATTATTTTATGGTGGATATCTCCCGAGTTATTGGGTCAGACTAAGGGTGGGATTTGCCCATAGTGTCCCCACCGTAAATATTGCCAGTAGCAATTTACCATTAATGGGTTATTGGCCTGAATCTTGGACTGAACCCAAATTATTTCCTCCGGCTTTAATGGTGACTTGCCTAGCTTTTGGTTGTATTTGGGCGGCCGATATTGGAGCCTATATTATGGGTAAATGGTTAGGGCGAACTCGTCTATCTGATATTAGTCCTAAAAAAACCGTTGAGGGAGCTTTGTTTGGTTTATTGGGTAGTATTATTGTTGCTGAATTGGGAGCTTGGTATTTACTTTGGCCCTATTGGTATTTAACAGGCCTTTTATTAGGGGTCTTAATTGGTATTGTTAGTTTATTAGGAGACTTAACTGAGTCCATGATGAAACGGGATGCAGGGGTTAAAGATTCGGGACAATTAATTCCTGGACATGGTGGTATTTTAGACCGGACTGACAGCTATGTTTTTACTGCTCCATTAGTCTATTATTTTGTTACTTTGTTTTTACCATTATTAAGATAAATAACCTAAGATATTGATTGAGATTACTAACTAAATCAGTAATTTCTGTGGGTCTTTTTTTTACATTTTAAGATAGGCATTACTAATTTCCTCAATAGAAAATACTGCACGAAAATCTAAGCCTTGAGATTGATAAAAAGCGGCTCCTCCTTGTTGACGATCTACTAAGGCAATAACTTGATTAACTTGATAGCCAACTGCTCGCAATCTTTCCACCGCTAACATTGCTGATTTACCTGTGGTAACCACATCTTCTAAGACGACTACTTTTGCTCCAACCTCAAGTGTTGTCCCTTCAATATAAGCTTGGGTGCCATGTCCTTTGGCTTCTTTACGAATAATTAAGGCTGCAATAGGACAATTTTCTATCGCTGATACTACGCTAACGGCTGTTACTATAGGATCAGCCCCTAGGGTTAAACCTGCTACTGCTTGAGTG
>DLXW01000285.1:0-1397 GCA_003448685.1 Cyanothece sp. UBA12306 | reverse complement strand
TAGCAAACCTGCTACTGCTTGAGTATCTTCAGGTAGCATAGATAATAACAGTCGACCAATAGCTAAGGCTCCTTGAGCAGTCAAGGTAACTTGTTTGCCATTAATATAATAGGTGCTTTTTTGCCCAGAAGAAAGGATAAAGTCTCCTTCTTGATAGGCAAGTTCAACCAATAAATCTAAAAGATAGGAACGCAAAACGGATAAATTAGCGGTCGCTAAATCGACTGATGGAATAGAATCAGATTTTTTCATGACAAAAGGTTATATTTAATGATAT
This sequence comes from Cyanothece sp. UBA12306, assembly GCA_003448685.1. Lineage (GTDB taxonomy): Bacteria > Cyanobacteriota > Cyanobacteriia > Cyanobacteriales > Microcystaceae > Rippkaea. Next base: position 1,120 of record DLXW01000285.1, on the reverse strand, counting down.
ATTCTACAAATTTTCGTTAGAATGAGTCTACAGTCTTGATTAAAATCTTTAATAATTAAGGCTAATCAATGGTCTATGATCATTATTAAAAACCCTTGTCACCAGAATTTAGCTGAAATTTGCAGCTTAAAAACTAAATTTCGGTTATTGCTAATTTTGTGACTTCCCAGACTTCTGTTTAAGAAGTCTTAACAATGAGTGTGAGGAAAAACTTATTATGTTTAGACATTTAGGATCTGTTTTATTATTAAGTTCTATAGTGACAGGAGGCTTAATCGTTGCTCCGGCTAAGGCTGATCAACCATTGCCAACTTCTGTACCAGTTCCCCAACAAAATTTAGGACAAATTGATTCTCCTGCTGCTTTAGGGGTTGATCATGAAACAACCCTACAACAAATCAGAAGTATTGAACAGTTACGGGATGTTTCTCCGATCAATTGGTCTTATCAAGCTTTAAGAAATCTTGTAGAAAATTATGGTTGCATTGTGGGTTATCCCGATCGCACCTATCGCGGTGAACAGCCATTGTCCCGTTACGAGTTTGCTGCGGGGTTAAATGCTTGTCTCGAACAACTAGAACGGCGTTTATTAGAATTACGTGCGGCTAGTGGCTCCCGTGGTACATCCCCTCTTCCTCCTGCTGTTCAAGCTATACCTGAATACAGGGGTGATACTTTGCAAAATATCTTTAATCGGGCTTTTGCGAATGAATCCATGACTTTTTATGATAGTACCGACCTTTCGGGTCAAGTTAATAGTATTTTTGGGGTTCGATATGCTCCAGGGTCGTTTTTTGATAACCAGATTGCCAATGATGGTAAAACGTTTGAGACTGTCTATCATGATGCCCTCAGGCAGCAAACCGCAGGTCCGAGAATAATGACTCCAGACTTACCTAACCCTTTTAATACGTCGGTACAAACTAATCCTTCTTATTTGCGGACAACCAGTCCAGAACCTGGGGAAATTAGGGTGATAATGCAACAAGTTCCCATTATTCCTTAAAAATTAATTTAACGAAGTATTCAAATCTGTAGGGGCTTAATAATATTAAGCCCTTGCGCAAGTTGTTTTTGTGACAAGGTAATAGTTAATAGTTAATAGTTGTTTGGTAATCAT
>DLXW01000037.1:29234-38024 GCA_003448685.1 Cyanothece sp. UBA12306 | reverse complement strand
AGTGCGGAATGTGGGTTATAAGGTACAGAGGTTATCGCTTTGAGACAAGGGGTAGAAGGCTATTTTGCCAGGCATAAGGAATATATGGTACGAGAGAAAATTCGCTTTCCTCTAAATATTTTAAATCAATTTCTCCTTTTTTATCTTGTTCTTTAATATCTAATAATTTAGAAATCTTGAACTCTAATTCCCACTCAGTGACTTATCCTTGTGAAAAGTTTTTTAATTTCTTGATTAAATTTTCTCAATAGTATCATATAATTTTGTGCGATCACTTACTATTAATGCGATCAGAAGTTCAATTGATAGATTAAAACTTATCCTAACATTTAATTAACATTTTTTAATTTGACCTAGACGTAAAATAATTGAGTCAATAGCTTCTCTTATTTCTGAGACAGGAACGTCTGATTGATTAACCATAATACTAAACACTAAATCGGAATAATTAGGAGATGTTAAATAGCCAGATAGGGTAGAACTCCCAGTTAAAGTTCCTGTTTTACCTTGTAAATTTCCTTCAATTGATGTTTCTTTAAAGCGATTTTTCAGAGTTCCCTTGACTCCTCCTATTGCTAAAGATTCACGGTAAGTTTGCGCTTCTCGTGTCTCGGACATTAATCTGAGGGTAGTAACTAAAGCAGATGGAGTAACTAGATTTTGACGAGATAATCCTGAACCATCTTTTAATTGATAAGAATTAGGGTCGACTCCTAATTGTGTTAAAGTTTCTTCTAATCCCTCTAATTTTGATATATCTTCATTATTATCTGCTAATAATTTCAATAGACTTTCTGCAAATATATTATTACTTTCTTGATTTGTTTTACTGATTAATACTGCTAATTTTTCTGATTTAATACTGGTTAATTTACTTCCATAATAATCATTATTCTTAGCTTCGCTGATGGTAGAATTATTAATAGTAATACCTTCTTGAATAAAAATATTTTTTAAACTTTCTAAAAAGTAATTTCTAGGATTAACTACTGCCAAACCAAATATATCTGGTTGAGAATCAACGGCTAATTCCCCTTCAATATTTAACATTGGTTGACCAAAATTTTCTTTTATCTCGATAGAATTAGGAGTACCCTGCTTGCCTGTAATTCCGTTATTTTTAACTTGCCATTGTTGTGCTGCAATGGGGTCAGACCATTGCAATTTTAATGGTTCTCCTATCTCTTGGGGGATTAATTTTAAAATTATCGCATTTTCATTAAGAATTAAATCATTAACAGCCGTAGCATAATAATAATGAATATCTTCCCATTCCCAAGTTGACTCAATTCCAGAATCATCAATATTATCCTCCTCAACAATTAAATTATCAATCTTAGTTATTCCTCTTATTTTTAAAAATTTAACTAAATTATTTAACTGATCAGTAGTTAAACTAGGATCTCCTTTTCCTACTAATTTTAACGTCTGTAAATGGGGGAAATTACCTGTAATATAAATGGGAGTTTCCAAGCGAAACTGTGAGCCAAACTTCAATAAAACTGCCGCTGTTGTCAATATTTTAGCATTAGAAGCAGGAATAAAATATTTATCTTCCTCTAAAGCATATAAAGTTTCTTTTGAATCCAAAACTTCAACTAAAATTCCCCACCGCGATCGCTCAAATTTATCTTGATCAATAATTTGATTAATTCCCTCAGTTAAATCTGCTCGACAAATTCCATTTTTCGTTATGCTAGACTCAAAAGGAATAGGCTCAATAGCTAATACCTGTTTAGTCCATAAATTTCCTGACAAAATTAGTAAAATCAACCAAGGTTGAGAAAGTCTTCGCCAAAAATTTAAGCTATTCTTCAAATCAATCATTAAACTTAATTAAGCTACAAAAATGTATTAAGATTATAAAAGAAAGACGACCAACAATAGTAGTAAGTTTCTGCAACAAATTAGGAGTATTCTAGAATTATGAGTTATGATTTCGATCTATTTGTCATTGGTGGTGGTTCCGGCGGTATTGCAACAGCTAGACGGGCTGCTGAATATGGAGCTAAAGTAGGATTAGCTGAAATGGGTCGTCTCGGAGGAACCTGCGTTAACCGAGGCTGTATCCCCAAAAAATTGATGGTCTATACCTCCCATTTTCCCAGTCTATTTCAAGAGTCAGAAGGTTATGGATGGAGTCCCTTAAAAAGTAGCCTAGACTGGAATAAAATGATCACTTCAGTTGAAGGGGAAGTCGAACGTCTCAATGGCATTTACCAAAGGATGTTAGATAACTCTAAGGTTCAATTATATCCCACCTATGGCAAGTTACTTGACCCCCATACTGTGGAAGTCGGAGACACAAAAGTAACCGCCGATAAAATTTTAATTGCAGTGGGTGGTTATCCAGTTAAACCCGATATTCCAGGAAAAGAACACCTAGTCATCTCTGATGCTATGTTTGAACTTCCCCAACAGCCAAAACGAGTTGTTATCTGGGGAGGAGGTTATATTGGCGTAGAATTTGCTTGTATTATGCACGGACTGGGATCGGATGTGATCCAAATTATTCGCCGAGATAAAATTTTAAGAGGGTTTGATGAAGACATTAGATCCACTATTCAAGAAGCCATGGAAAATCATGGTATTCGTATTTTGAATAATTGTTCCATCTCGGCGGTAGAAAACACCCCTGACGGACTAAAAATATCTCTACAAGGCGATAATTGTCAGGATATGCTTTTAGCTGATACTATTGGTTTAGCTGCCACCGGACGCATACCCAATATAGCTAATTTAGGCTTAGAAAATACAGGAATAGAAGTTAATAATGGAGCGATCGCAGTGGATGAACATAGTCGAACTGCTGAACCCAATATTTATGCAGTAGGAGACTGTACCGATCGCATTAATTTGACTCCCGTAGCTATTAACGAAGGTCGAGCTTTTGCCGATACAGAATTTGGCGGAAAACCCCGTTTAATGAGTCATGAAAATGTACCTTCGGCTATCTTTAGTTATCCCGAAGCAGCAACAGTTGGCTTAACAGAAACAGAAGCCAAACAAAAGTATGGAGAAGATAAAATTAAAGTTTATCGGAGTAAATTTCGTCCTATGTATTATGTGTTACCCAATAAAGAAGAAAAGACTTTAATGAAGTTAATTGTTCATCAAGAAAGCGATATTGTTTTAGGCGCTCACATGGTAGGAGATCACGCTGCTGAAATTATTCAAGGAGTAGCGATCGCCGTGAAAATGGGCGCGAAAAAAGCTGATTTCGATGCTACTGTTGGCATTCATCCCAGTTCCGCTGAAGAATTTGTTACCATGCGCTAAGATAATTATCAGCATAATATATTCTGTGGTGAAATCATCACATTGACAAAATTTAGTTATTTTAGTAAGCACAAAAATTCATGTTATTAACAACAACACCCGATCTTGGGGAAACAAAAATTGTCGAGTATTTGGGTTTAGTTACAGGAGAAGTTATTCTAGGAACTAATCCCATTAAAGATATTGCTGCTAGTCTCCGAGAACTCGTGGGAACTCGTAGTAAAGAATATGAAGAATCTTTGGTTAAAGCTAAAGAACTAGCATTAAAAGAATTGGAAGAAAGAGCAGTTGCTATGGGCGCCAATGCTATCATCTCTATTCAGTTGGATTTTGAACAGGTTACTACCCATAATATGATTATGGTATGTGCCGCAGGAACTGCTGTTAAATACTAATAAAAACAACTAGCATTTGTAGGTTGGGTTAAGATAACAAAACCCGACCACTTCCCTATTATTTATATGCTTAACGTTATCAAAGTAATTGCCTCTGAAACTTCCCTGAGTTCTGATCAAGTCCAAAATGCCTTAAACTTATTATCAGAAGGAGCTACTATTCCTTTTATTGCTCGTTATCGTAAAGAAAAAACAGATTCTCTTGATGAAATTCAATTACGGTATATTTGGGAAAAGTATAATTATTTAACAGAATTAGAAAAACGTAAACAGGTTATTTTAGAAGCAATAAATTCTCAAAATAAGCTCACAGGAGAACTAAAAAATAAAATAGAATCTTGCTTACAAAAAACTGAACTTGAAGACTTATATTTGCCTTATAAACCTAAAAGACGTACCAGAGCAACTATGGCTAGGGAAAAAGGATTAGAACCCCTAGCACAATTGATTAAATCACTAAATCAGCCCCTCGCACAACCGCTTCCCTTAATAGAAGAAGCACAAAAATATATTGCCCAGGAACTACAAGTTAAAACAGTTGAAGATGCCCTTAATGGGGCTTCTGATATTTTAGCAGAAGAAGTATCTGAAAAAGCAGAACTAAGAGCTTATCTTAGAGAATATTTAATAAAAGAAGGAATTTTTATTTCTAAGATTAAGAGCGAATATCCCGAGGGAAGCACTAAATATGAAATGTATAGAAACTTTCAAGCTAAAGTCAAAAAAATTGCTCCCCATAATATCTTAGCTTTATTTCGTGGTGAAGTAGAAGGAATATTAACCATAAATATTGACTTTGATGAGTCCTTTATTTTATCCTATTTAGCTACTCAAGAAATTCAAACTAAAAACACACAAATTAAACAGTTTTATCAACAAATCATCAAAGATGCTTTTAATCGTTTAATCAAACCTTCTTTGATTAGAGAAATACGAACAGATCGTAAAAATTGGGCTGATCTTGAATCTATTAAAACCTTTGAAATTAACCTCAAAGAATTATTATTATCTCCCCCCGCAGGAATGAAACCAACTTTAGCTATTGATCCAGGTTTTCGGACTGGTTGTAAGGTGGCTATTTTATCAGAAACCGGACAATTTTTAGAATATACCGCTATCTTTCCCCATACGGGAGCAGAAAAAAGGAAAGAAGCAGCTATTATTGTTAAAAACTTGCTCCAAAAATATCAGATTGAATTGATTGCTATTGGTAATGGAACAGCTTCGCGTGAAACTGATCAATTTATCCTAGAAATTATTCACAATTTAGATCATAAACCCATTAAAGTTATTGTTAATGAATCTGGAGCATCTATCTATTCAGCTAGTGATTTAGCCAGGAAAGAATTCCCCGAACTTGATGTTACTGTGAGGGGAGCAATTAGTATTGGTAGAAGATTACAAGATCCCTTAGCTGAATTAGTTAAAATAGATCCTAAATCTATTGGTGTAGGACAATATCAACACGATGTGGATCAAAAATTACTCAAAAAGAAACTAGAAGAAACTGTTGAAAGCTGTGTTAATTATGTAGGAGTGGACTTAAATACAGCTTCGTCAGCACTGTTAGCATTTGTTTCTGGAATTACCCCAACTATCGCTAACAATATTGTTGAATATCGCAATAATAATGGAGTTTTTCAAACCAGAAAACAGTTACTAAAAGTTAGTAAATTAGGAGCAAAAGCATTTGAACAAGCAGCAGGGTTTTTAAGAATTAGAGGAGGAGAAAATCCCTTAGATAATACGGCTGTCCACCCAGAAAGTTATCCCCTAGTTCAAGCTATTGCTACCAGTTTAAACCTACCCCTATCCAAAATTACTCAAGTTAATTCTCAGTTGCAAAATATTAATCTTGAGCAATTTGTAACCGATACTATTGGTTTACCTACTCTCAAAGATGTGATCACTGAATTAGAAAAACCAGGACGAGATCCCAGAGAAGAATTTAAGTATGCAATCTTTAAAGAAGGAGTAACAGAAATTAGGGATTTAATCGAAGGAATGATCCTAGAAGGAGTAGTGACAAATGTAGTTAATTTTGGTGCATTTGTCGATATTGGAGTTCATCAAGATGGACTGGTTCATATTTCTCAATTAGCTAATTATTTTATCAATGATCCTAAAGAAATAGTTAAAGTGGGACAAGTCATTCAAGTCAAAATCTTGGAAGTTAATGAAAAACTAAAGCGAATTAGCTTATCAATGAAAGATGTATAGCAACACTTAATAATGGTTAGTTACAGAGTTTTTTGATTTGGAGACAAAAGAAAGGAGACAGCAGTTCAAAAGGTAGGTTTTAGCTAGATTTCAGAGAAATACTATATGTTAATATTAGAATTAATAAATCTCTCAATTATTCCCCTTAAAAAATTTTATGTCAAACTCGAATAAATCAGGATGCGGTTTCCTCCCTATATTAGGAACTGTAATAGTCTTAATTGGGACAGGAGTTGGTGCTTACTATTATTTTCAAGGGGGGAAACCCTCCCAAGATAACATCGCTTTACAGGGAGCTCAAGTAGTTCCTGAATCTGCTTTTGCTAGCAGTTTTATTTCCACGAATAATCAAGACTGGAAGCAATTAACCCAATATGGAACTCCCCAAACCCAACAAGCGATTAAAAATGGGTTAGAAGAATGGGAAAAAGAAACATTTCCTAATACTAAAATTACCTTTGATCAAGATATTAAACCTTGGATTGATGGATTAACTTTTGCCTTACTTCCTGGTAATTTATCATCAAAAAAAATAGATCAAAATCAGATATTATTAGTTATAGGAATTAAAGATAAAATTAAAGCAGATCAATTTTCTAAAAAATTAGAAAAAGAACCAGAAATTACTTTTGAAAAAAGGGATTATAAAGGAATTAGTATTGTTGAGACAACTAACTCCAAAGGAGATCGCTTTATTTGGGCATTGGTAGGAGATCAAATTGTTCTCTCAGAAAAATCTGAAACCGTTGAACAAGCTATTGATACTTTTAAAGGAGAGCCTTCCTACGCCAAAAAACCTGGTTTTAAACAGATGGTTTCCCAACGTTTGAAGTTAGAAAATCCCCTGATACAAGTTTATCTTCCTGACTATTCTCAAATGATGGAACAAACTATCAAATCACAAGGAAGAGAAATTCCTGCTACTACCTTGAAACAATTAAAAGCAGTGGAATCAATGGTAATGGGAATTAGTGCGGAAAAAGTTGGCTTACATTTACAAGCGATCGCCAAAGTAAAACCAGAGCAAATAGTTAAATTTCCTCAATCAGTAAGTGGAGAAGTGTTAACAGAATTTCCTCAAAATACCTTAGCATTTATTAATGGTAAAGGTATTAATGAGGGATGGGAAAATTTAGTTGAACAATCACAACAAGAACCAGAATTAAAAGGTTTTGTCACACAAGTTAGACAAGGATTTAAAACAGCTAATCTTGAGGCTGATCAAGATGTTTTTGGCTGGATGGATGGAGAATTTGCTTTAGGTATTTTGAACCTGAAAAAAGGAGGAATTGCTAATTTAGGGATCGGAGCAATGATGGTAATTGAAACCAGCGATCGTCCCACAGCCGAAACTGCAATCAAAAAATTAGATCAGATGGCTAAATTTACCCCATTTATTAAGTTAAATCAAAGCCAAGTAGGAGCTATTAATTTGACGGAATGGACTATTCCTCAACAAGGTACTGTTCTTTCCTATGGTTGGATTGCAAATCAGTCTTTTATGTTAACTTCTGGAACCTCATGGGCAACTGTTAAAACAGAACAAAAAAACTCATCTTTACCTCAGAACTCCAAATTTAAAGACATCCAAAATTCTTTACCAGATAATAATTTAGGTTACGGTTTTTTAGATATTGAACAAATAATAATTAGCCTTGATGGTTTACCTGGAACTATCATCGATCCTGAAGCAAAAACGATTCTTGAGTCCATTGAAGGATTAGGTATGACCGTAACTCAACCTAATAAATCAACCAGTCAAGTTGATGTTATTTTGTCTTTAAAATCAGTAATAAAGTAAGATTTATGAAAAATACATACCTAGATTAAAATAAATTTTACACCAATTGAGGATTAATAAATGAATTGGGGAAATTGGACGTTATATATATTCTTGACATTAATATTTTATGGCTATTTTTTATTTAGATTAAAAGCAAAAACAGAGAAAGAAAGACTAAAATTTGCCTATATATTTTGGATAGCATTAGCTTTTTTTGTAATTTTTGAGTTTGTCTTTATTGACTCTATTTTTAAAGACCCATTATTTCACTTTTTTGGCTTGATCACATCAATAGTGTATGCTTTGTCAATTTATTTATATTTAAAATCAATCAAAAAAGATATAGACAAAATATTTTATAAGTTATTAGAAGAAGGACAAGGTAATATTAGTGTTTTAAGCTTTATGCAAGCAACCCAATTGCCTCCAGAAGAAATTACAGAATATTTAAACAATAAATTACAAGAACTTAAAGGAAGTCGTAAAAAAACCGAAGGAAATATTTATTATAGATTTAATAAATGGTAAAGGGCGCGTTATGCCAAGCTAACACACCCTACATTTTGAGCTAAGATTTAGGCACGAACAACAACAGAATTAGTAGTTAATGCTTCCACCAAAGAACGAACCGCTGCCACCATAGCAACTTCATCGTTGAGTTGGTTAATAGCTGAACCCACACCTACACCAGATGCACCCGCAGCGATCGCCAAAGGAACTGTAACCGAAGACAAACCGGAGGCACATAATACAGGAATAGATACGGCACGAGAAATGCTGTAAGCTGCGGCTAAAGTAGGAGTAGCCTTTTCCATTAACCCCAAAGTTCCTGCATGGGTAGGCTGACTACTGGTTCCGCCTTCGGTTTGGATCAGATCAGCGCCCGCTTTAACTAATGCCTCTGCTAACTGCACCTGTTCATCTAGGGGTAGAATATGGGGAACCGTCACCGATAAGGTAATCTCAGGAAGAAGAGAACGGGTTTTTTGAGTTAATTCTAAAACCTCTTTTGCTTCAAAAATCCGTCCTTGGGCATAAAAAGCATCAAAATTGCCAATTTCAATTAAATCTGCCCCTGCATCAACTGCTTCGACAAATAACTCCGGTTCCACT
>DLXW01000037.1:21149-29058 GCA_003448685.1 Cyanothece sp. UBA12306 | reverse complement strand
ACAAATAACTCCGGTTCCACCGCTGAAACACAAATGGGTAAATCAATTAACTGACGAACGTGACGCACCAAAGCTTGATCTGCGGCGATATCCACGAAAGTTGCGCCCCCTGCTTGGGCTGCTTTGACGATCGCGCTCACTTTAGCTGTGTCAAAATTGGTTAAACCACTGATCACTTTGAGGGCTTTGCGTTCAGCTAAGGCGGTGGCTAATTGAGAATAGATACTCATAGACATTGAAGATAAATTTTGATGAGTTAATTGTGACATCAATTTTATCAAACAGGAGAATAGACAACCGCGATGGGTAAAGTATAGTTATGTACACAAGTCACAAGTCTGCCATAAACTCCCAACGACTGTTAAGAAAGTCTTAGTCAAAACCTAAGAATTAAAGTAATAGTGCCAAAATATCATTAGGAATATTATTTTGGCTTGGGAACATTTAGATAATGATCAAACTAGCAACAAGAATACAGAGCGTTCCTCCATCAATAACCCTGACGATCTCAGCCAAAGCTAAGGCAATGAAAGCTCAAGGAATTGATGTCTGTAGCTTTAGTGCAGGAGAACCTGACTTTGATACCCCCCAACATATCAAAGATGCGGCTAAACGAGCTTTAGATCAGGGCAAAACTAAATATGGCCCAGCAGCAGGAGAACCAAAATTACGCGAAGCGATCGCTAACAAGTTACGCAATCATAATAATTTGGATTATGCCTCGGAAAATATCATTGTCACCAATGGGGGCAAACATTCCCTATTCAATTTAATGTTAGCCTTGATTGAACCTGGGGATGAGGTAATTATTCCAGCTCCCTATTGGTTAAGTTACCCCGAAATGGTAAAACTCGCATCAGGAACCCCAGTTATTGTGGATACAACCGAAGCAACGGACTATAAAATTACTCCTCAACAACTACGTCAAGCTATTACTTCTAAGACTAAATTATTTGTCCTCAATTCTCCATCTAACCCCACAGGAACTGTCTATACTCCCCAAGAAATTAAGGACTTAGCTGAGGTGATTCTTGAGCATGATTTATGGGTAGTTTCTGACGAAATTTATGAAAACATCCTCTATGATCAAGCCGAACATCTTAGTATTGGAGCGGTCAATCCCCAAATTTTTGAACGGACTATAATTAGTAATGGCTTTGCCAAAAGTTATTCTATGACAGGATGGCGTATTGGTTATTTAGCCGGCCCAGTAGAACTGATTAAAGCTACTAGCATTCTTCAAAGTCATAGTACATCTAATGTATGTACCTTTGCTCAATATGGGGCGATCGCCGCTTTAGAAGAATCTCAAGACTGTGTACAGGAAATGTTACAAGCCTTTACGGAACGTCGTAAATTTATTTTAGAGAAAATTCGTGCTATTCCTCAGTTAAGTTGCCCTACACCCATGGGAGCTTTTTATGTTTTTATTGATATTAGTAAAACAGGCATGAATTCCCTCGATTTTTGTGATAAACTTCTAGAATCCCAAGAAGTAGCCGCCATCCCTGGAAAAGCATTTGGTGCTGATTCTTGTATTCGTTTATCCTATGCTACAGATCTAACCTCTATTGAAAAGGGAATGAACAGATTAGCTGATTTTGTTAATAGTATTTGAACTTATAATATAGCTTTCAATAGGAATTTAAAATATGCCATACAAAAAGATTTTAGTTGCCTTAGATAATTCTTCCCTAGGTAAACACGTATTTGAACAATCTTTGGTTATTGCTCAACAAAATGGAGCAGCGTTAATGTTATTTCATAGTTTACCCCTAGATCAGACAAATTTAAAACCTTATAGTAGCTTTTATGATGAACAATTAGATGAGTTTTCCTATCTCATTCGAGAACAATTAGAAAAAGAAAGTGAAGAAGTTCGTCAATGGTTAGCTGAATATGGGAAAAAAGCTAAAGATCAAGGTGTAACTACAGAATGGGACTGGAAAATCGGGGAACCTGGACGTTGGATTAGAGATTTAGCAAAAAGTTGGGATGCTGATTTAATTATTATGGGGAGACGAGGACTCAAAGGTATTAGTGAAATGTTTTTAGGGAGTGTTAGTAATTATGTCGTGCATCACGTTAATTGTTCTGTTTTAATCGTTCAAGGCAATGAAAAATGAACAATTAATAGTAAAAAATTAAGTAGTCAACATGAAAGACAAACCTTAATAATTCATAATTGATAATTCATAATTCTTGTATCAATCTCTACCAAAATCAAAGTGTAAATCCCTTATGGTTCATAGTATAGAGAACAGAGGGGAAAATAGCTTAACTAATGCGAATTGAGCAGTTACAAGCATTTTTAGCCATTGCAGACACAGGAAATTTTGGACAAGCAGCCCGACAATGTGGAGTAACCCAGTCTACCATTAGCCGGCAAATTCAGGCCCTAGAAGCCACTTTAGGGACGTTATTATTCCACCGTACTGCCCAGGCTAAATTAACCGTTGCTGGGGAAAAAATGCTGGCTAGGGCGAAGAAAATTTGCCAAGAATGGGAAACAATTATTCAAGAGGTTGGGGACTTACAAGATGGTAAACAACCTGAACTATGTGTTGCTGCGATTCATTCGGTCTGTTCTCACTATTTACCCCCTACTTTACAGCAATTTTGCCGAGATTATCCCGATGTTCAATTACGAGTTACCTCATTAGGAAGCGATCGCGCCCTCAAAGTTTTGCGCGATGGTTTAGTAGATGTGGCGATCGTCATGAATAACCGTTTTTTGACTACCAGTCCCGAAATGGTAGTGGAGTTACTTTACACCGAAAAAATTCAAGTCTTGATGGCGGTTAACCACCCTTTAACCCAATTTAGCGAAATTCCTTGGACAGAATTGGCTAACTATACCCAAGTAGTTTTTAAAGAAGGTTATGGGATGCAACGACTGGTACAAGAATGGTTAAGCGCCCATAATATTGCTGTTAAAATTGCGATGGAATTAAATACTTTAGATGCTTTTCGCGGTGTGGTACGTCAAGGAGAAATTATTGCTTTATTACCCGAAACTGCTTTAATGGAAGCGCGTCAAGATCCCAGTTTAAGGGTACGTCCTTTAGCCGAAATTTCTGATGATTTATTAACCTTTGAAGCTAATAATAGATTAGTAACAAATTTAACCCGCGAAGTAGTTTTAGTCACTACTAGCGATCGTTTGACTATTCCTCCTATTAGTCATTTTTGTAAATTGGTTCGAGAATATTCAAATTTTTCTCAAGCTTCTGTGATTCAGAAATCTATCTTAGCTTAAATTTATCATAATTAAATCCCTCACGAAACCAGTCGTTAATAGCATCTGCTGTATATTCTTTTCGCCAACTGCTTTTTGATTGTTTCCGTATTTGTCGCAAAAAATCTTCATAACTAGCTTTTCCACTAATTTTCCCATTATATTCTTCTATTGTTCTCTCAGGATTAGGATATTTTAATCGTTGCTGTTTTGAGTTTTTATCCTGAGATATTTTACGCCACATTTTCCAATCTATATCTTTTTTGGGCAGATAATTCCATTGCATTCTTGCTGAGTCTTTAATCCATTTATTGTAATCGAAATTATCATTGACTAAACCAACCCATTTTGGGAGTAAAGCATCAGAGTAATATTTATTATTGTGAAAACTAAAACCAGTGAGGTCTGTGTAAGAATTAATAATAGAGGTTTTTAGTCTTGGAAATTGTATTTGATTATTATTAAATTGAATGTTTTCTCTTTGACCAATACTAGCTAAAACAATTCCACCTAGTCTAGAATATAAATTATATAAAAGATTGTTTTTTATAGTAACATTTCTTGTTTGTCCAACAGAGCTACCACCTATTAAAATTCCATAGGTAGAATCAACTTCTATCTTGGGTTGATGGATTAATAAATTATTGGCAACCAGTCCACCATCCCAGTCTTGAATCTCTAAATACCAGGCTAAATTACGATTAGTAGGTCGTGAACGTCCAATATTAAGCATAACATTATTAACAATTTTAATATTAGCAAATCTCAGGGGGCCTTGTTTATTTCCTCCCATGCTAATTCCAATTTCACCATCTAGATAAAAATTATTATCTATAATTACATCTTTTCCTGAACCTGGTTGATCATCTGCTGTCCATTTATTTTGGATACTACTTGATCGAAGAAATAGATTTTCTCTAAAAATAACGCCTCTGGGATTAGGAAAATAAGTGTTATGATTTAGCCAAGTAGCCTGTCCTTTTCTAGGATCTACCCAATCGTTATTAGGTTTACGTTGAATCTTCCAACCATTGTGATCAAAAATATTTTCTTCTAGTAAAAAATTGGCGCCAGTGGCAAGTAGTCCGCTACTTATAGCTTTTTGCTCCTTTTTTTCAGGAACAGTATAAGCATCAAGAATAAGATTTCTTCGTATGACAAAATTTTTCATTACACCAGAATTAAGAAATATAAGATTATGTTTATAATTCCTGATCGTGCAATCTTCTAATAAAAAATATTTGATTTGTTCTCCCTTCCTATTGACTAACTTTATGCCGTCCCTACTAGAATTTTTGTTGCTTTTGTTTATGCCTTGAAAATCAATCCCAGATAAAACCGCAAAATGAATATTTTTTGGTACTATTAAGGCTTCTCTGGTGTCTGTCTTCAGCAGAGGTCTTTGAGTATCTTGTCCATAGGAACTAACTAAAGAGGGGGCATTTTTTGATGCACCATTTTTCAGTTCCTTAATATTTTCGTACCAAATATCTCCTTTCTTTAAAAGTATCCAGTCAGGAGAATTATTCCTGGCTTCTTTTAAGGCAGCATCAATAGTTTTAAAGGGTTTTACTTTTCCTGCTGGGAGAAATGGATTTTGGCCAACTTCTTGTGAATTTGGTGAATAAAATTGTGCCGTCTGATCATTTCCTTCTTCACTCGATACATAAATAATTCGCGAATTAACACTTGGTTTGTAGATTGTCCAGCCATTTTGATCTAGGGGCAAAAAATGATTGACATTTTTGAATTCTTTGCCTTCAATCCTATCAGAAAAATTAATAAAAATAATATTAAAAACTATCAGTAAAATAATTGTTGTAATTATTTTTAATAGGCTGTTCATGAAAAGTTTCCCATTTAAAAAAATATTTTGCTATTCTGTCGTCCCTTTTCCCCAAGGAATTGATATATTAGAGAGAGTTATCAAAAATATTGACAAAAAAGTTGACTGATTGGAAAATTCAAGCAATATGCCAAAAATTAAGCCTTCCATGCCTTTTTCCTCAAGAGGAAATTCTAAGATGGAACCGAGAAAAAACCCTAAACCCAATCAGTCGCCCCCTAAACGAAGGTTTTCCATAGTGATCTTCAGTTTACTGTTATTAGTAATGGGAGGTTTAGGAACTACTTGGTGGTTTACCAGTCGCCCCAACCAAGATAATTCAGAGCGTTCGGCTCAGAAAATGCCCCCTACACCAGTCAAATTACTGACCCTTAAGACACAAACCATAGAGGATACCTCTGAAGTAGTGGGAACCATCGAGGCCAGAGATACAGTGGTGCTTAAACCAGAAATAGAAGGCCGCATCAGTCAGATTTTAGTCAAAGAGGGCGATCGTATTCAACAGGGACAATTAATTATCACCCTAGATAATAGTGATTGGCAAGCCGAATTACTGCAAGCTCAAGCCAAACTAGCCAACTCCCAAGCCAAACTAGCTGAACTCCAAGCGGGAAGCCGTTCCGAAGACATAGGAGAAGCCAGAGCAAGCTTAAGAGAAGCCCAAGTCCGTTTAACCAACGCCCAAGAAGGCTCTAGACCAGAAGAAATAGCCCAAGCCGAAGCCCAACTCAGATCAGCCCAAGCTGAAGCCGAATTAGCTCAAAAACGGGTTCAACGTTACGAAAAATTGCAAGCAGAAGGAGCAATTTCGGCCGATCAATTCCAAGAATTTACTACAGAAGCTCGTAGCACTCAAGCATCCGTTGAACAGGCCCAACGTCGTTTGTCCCAATTAACCAAAAATCTTCGTTCCGATCTTAATGAATTAACTGCGGCTGTGGAACGGGAAAAGCAAAAGCTACAACGACTAGAAAAAGGACCACGTTCAGAAGTTATTAACCAAGCTCAAGCCGAAGTTGCTCAGGCTAAGGCTGAAGTCCGCATAGCTGAGGTTAAACTGAATAAAACCAAAATTGTCGCCCCTATCTCTGGTATTGTTGGAGATATTCCCTCGGAAGTAGGGGATTATGTAGAACAAGGGAATAGCTTAACCACCCTAACGGAAAATAACGTTTTAGAGCTTAATCTCTCCATTCCCCTCGAAAAAGCCCCCCAATTACGCTTAGGCTTACCCGTAGAAATTCTTGATGTCTCAGGAACAGGAATAGCTAGAGGCAAAATTAGTTTTATTTCTCCTAATGTAACTTTTGACTCCCAACTGGTACTAGCCAAAGCTACTTTCGTTAATCTAGAGAGAAGTTTACTAAACCGCCAATTTATTGAAGCAAGAGTGATTTGGGAAGAAAGTTCAGGTTTATTAGTTCCTACCTCAGCAGTTTCTCGGTTAGGAGGTACAACCTTTGTTTTTGTGGCCCAAAAAAATGATTCTGCTCAAGGTGATACTCCCCAATGGATAGTTAAACAACGACAAGTCACTTTAGGAAATTTACAAGGCAATAACTACCAAGTGATTGAAGGTTTAAAAGCAGGAGAAAAAATTGTTAGTGCCGGTATTACTAAAATTAAAGATGGCGCTCCTATTCAACCTCTAGATAGTAAATAAAGAAGATTGGCTACCAAATTAGGAATTTAAACTAATGATTACCTCAGAACCAGTTATCTTAAACCTAAAAAATGTTGGCTTAAGTGATCAACAATTCTATCAACTCTGCCAAGTTAATGACAATTGGAAGCTTGAACAAACAGCTAAAGGAGAATTAGTCATTATGCCTCCTGTAGGAGCAATCAGTGGTAATAGAGAGTCCGATTTTAATGGCTATATTTGGTTATGGAATCGTGAAACCCAACTAGGAAAAGTATTTAGTTCTTCTACCATTTTTTTATTACCCAATGGGGGTAAGCGTTCCCCTGATGTTGCTTGGATTGCTAATGCTCGTTGGGAAGCTTTAAGCTTAGAAGAACAAGAAAAGTTTCCCCCTATTTGCCCCGATTTTGTCATTGAATTGCGTTCTCGCACTGATTCTTTGAGCCAACTACAAGAAAAAATGCAAGAATACCTCAATAGCGGGTTAAAGTTAGGCTGGTTGATTAATCCCCAAAACCAAAACATAGAAATTTATCGTCAGAATCAACCGATGGAAATTGTGTCATTACCGACAACTTTATCAGGAGAAAATATTCTACCAGGATTTACTCTAGAGTTATCAGTTTTTTAATTTACTAGAAATATTTGAAAATATCTTAATTGTCAACTTATATGAATTTTTTCATCCAACGTCCTGTTTTTTCAACTGTTTGCGCCTTAATTATTCTTCTGGTGGGTAGTATTAGTCTATTTACTCTACCAGTCGATCGCTTTCCTGATATTAGTCCCACAACAATTCAAGTCAAAGCAACTTATAGTGGGGCGAGTGCTGAAGTAGTTGAAAATGCAGTCACTAATATTTTAGAACGACAAATTAATGGAATTGAAGGGATCAAATATCTCACATCGAGTAGTAGTAATAACGGAACCAGTACCGTTATTGCCACCTTTGATGCCTCGCGTAATAAAGATTTAGCTGCCGTTGACATCCAAAATGAAGTAGCGATCGCCCAAACTCAACTTCCTGAAGACGTGCAAAGATCAGGGATCGAAGTAACGAAACAATCTAACAATATTTTGTTGGGGATGGCGTTATATACCGAAGATAATCGATACGATAGTATTTTTCTGAGTAATTACGCCGATCGCTACCTAGTAGATGCCCTAAAACGTATTAAAG
>DLXW01000037.1:11015-20946 GCA_003448685.1 Cyanothece sp. UBA12306 | reverse complement strand
GCCCTAAAACGTATTAAAGGGGTAAGTAATATTCGGATTTTTGGAGAACGTCGCTATGCGATGCGTCTTTGGCTTGATCCTAACCGGATGGCTAGTCGAGGACTAACCACCCAAGATGTAGTTAATGCCCTGTCTGAACAAAATATACAAGTAGGGGCTGGAAAAATTGGTGGTGAACCAGCCATAGAAGGGCAACAATATCAACTCGATCTCAGAGCAGTTAGTCAATTAACCAGAGTCGAAGAATTTAACAATCTGTTGTTGAAAACTGACGAAAATGGCGCGTTAATTCGCTTAAAGGACGTGGGAAGAGCGGAATTAGGAGCGCAAGACTATGGGACTTTCCTTCGCTTTCGCGGCCAAGATGCCATCGGTATGGGAATTTTACAATTAACGGGTTCCAATGCCCTAGAAGTTGCCAAACAGGTGAAAGCCCAAATGGAAAAATTAGCCCTTTCCTTTCCCCCTGGACTCAAATATAGCATTGCTTTTGACACCACTCAATTCGTCGAAGAATCTTTAGCTGAAGTAGTCAAAACTATTGTCATG
The DNA here is from genome assembly GCA_003448685.1 of Cyanothece sp. UBA12306. Classification (GTDB taxonomy): domain Bacteria; phylum Cyanobacteriota; class Cyanobacteriia; order Cyanobacteriales; family Microcystaceae; genus Rippkaea. Next base: position 20,397 of record DLXW01000037.1, on the reverse strand, counting down.
GCAGTGGTTTTAGTAATTTTAGTCATCCTCTTATTTTTGCAAAACTGGCGCACTACCCTCATTCCGGCTATAACCATTCCCTTAGCCCTCTTGGGTACTTTTGCCTTTATTAAACTATTTGGCTTCTCCATCAACACTTTAACCCTATTTGGCTTGACCTTGGCTACGGGGATGGTAGTCGATGATGCCATTATTGTGGTTGAACAAATCAGTCGCTATATTGAAGATGAAGATCTGTCTCCTCCACAAGCAGCAATTAAGGCCATGGGGGAATTATTTGGGGCAGTGATCTCCACTTCTTTGGTGTTAATGGCCGTTTTTGTTCCTGTAGCTTTCTTTCCTGGAACAACTGGGGCATTATATCAGCAATTTGCCCTAACTATTGCTTTTTCCATTGCTATTTCTACTTTTTTGGCTTTAACTTTAACCCCTTCTTTATGTGCTTTGATTTTGCGTCAAGGACAGCAATTTCCAGAGTTATTAGGAGTATTTTTTCATCGGTTTAATGATTTTGTAGAATGGGTTAGAAGGCAATATCAGCGATCGCTATTTAGTTTAGTCCACTTTAAACGGTTCATTTTCGGGATCTTTGTTGTCTTATTGGGAGTAACAACCTGGCTGTATTTCCAAGTTCCCACCTCTTTTATGCCTGACGAAGATCAAGGCTATTTTCTCACTATTGTTAAAGCTCCTGACGGTGTATCTCTACAATACACCAATGAAGCTCTTAAAAAAGTAGAAGCCGCTATCTTAGAAGAACCAGAAATTAGGGGAACCTTCGCTATAGCAGGATTTGGAGTAACCGGAAGTAGTGCTAATGATGGGGTCATTTTTAGTCCCCTTAAGCCTTTTTCTGAACGCCGAGAGCCACAACAGTCCGCACAAGCAATTATTGGGCGACTGTGGGGAAAATTTGCCCAATTCCCTGAAGTCCAAGTTTTTCCCGTTAACCCCCCTGCTATTCGTGGATTAGGAAATTTCAGCGGATTTAATTTACAACTGCAAGATCGAGGTGGTAGTGAAGACTTAAATGCTTTAATCGAAGCTATTAATCAATTATTAGCACAAGCAAATCAAAATCCCCAATTAGCTGGAGCATTTAGCCGTTTTTCTGCCAATACTCCCCAATTATTAATTGAAGTTAACCGCAACAAAGCCCAAGCGCTTCAGGTTTCCATTGATGACATTTTCAGTACCTTACAAACCGCTTTAGGCTCCCGATACGTCAATGATTTTACCTTACAACAACGCACCTATCGAGTTTATGTCCAAGCTGATCGACAATTTCGTTCTAACCCAGATGATATTAAAAAACTTTATGTACGTTCAGCAAGCGGACGCATGATACCTTTATCTAATTTAGTGAAAATTACACCTAAAATCGGTGCCCAAACTATTAATCATTATAATCTCTATCGTTCTGCTGAAATCAATGGCGCAGCTGCCCCTGGAATTAGTTCTGGACAAGCGATGGAAGCTATGGAAAATGCCGCTCAACAAGCTCTTCCCCAAGGATTTGGTTATGAATGGTCGGGAGTTTCTTTAGAAGAACTTGAGTCAGGAGGTTTAGCTCCTATTATTTTTGGTTTGGGGTTGATTTTTGTCTTTTTAGTCCTAGCAGCACAATATGAAAACTATATTGATCCTTTTATCATTCTTTTGGCAGTTCCTTTAGCAATTTTAGGAGCATTGACTGCCCAATCTTTACGAGGATTTCCTAATGATGTTTACTGTCAAATTGGCTTAGTAATGTTAATTGGATTAGCTAGTAAAAATTCAATTTTAATTGTGGAATTCGCTAACCAATTACGGGAAGAAGGATTACCTATTGTTAAATCAGCTATTGAAGCTTCTCAAAAAAGATTAAGACCTATTTTAATGACAGCTTGTTCAACTCTGTTAGGGATTTTTCCTTTAATGATTGCTACAGGCGCTGGAGCTGGAAGTCGTCAATCTTTGGGAACAGCAGTTTTTGGAGGAATGTTAATCGCTTCTTTTTTGAGTTTATTCCTAGTTCCCATTTTATATATTGTTATTAAGATCTGGAGTTTAGACTAACTCCTCTTAAATTAAACCTCGTTTACATCCACATAGGAAAAGAATTGAGTTGAGTTTCGGTTAAGGGCTTAGATAACCAGCCCATTTTGACAGGAACCTCATAAAGTCGTCCTGATCCTAAGCGTTTCCACCAATGACGCATTCCAGGAACAATTACCTTGACTACGTTTAACCCAATATCTGCTCTTGTTTGATCAAGCACTAGCATTTCGAGATTATTATCCTCTGCTATCTTCTGACAAGTCATGACATCTTCGAGCAAATCGTTCTCCCAACGGTGAGAATAGTCATTGGCGACTTTGACAGGGAGGTTTTTATCAGGTCCCAAATAGGGCTTATTATCCAGGGTTGCTGTTTTCCACCACTCTATTGCTAAGGAATCGTAAGATAAGTAGTGGGAATTTCCTTGTTGATTAACTGACAAAACCGCAGGAAGAATTTGATTGACTTCCACCAAGGCTCTACCAATGGCAATCATTGGGTCAAAATGGCTACCGAAACCAAGAACAATATCTTCTACTTCTCGATCCGTTCTACGAGTAATGGCAGCAAAGGTAGGAATTTTGAGATCGCTGGTTAAATCGAGAACCCAGAGATCCCGATGGATAGAATGATAGTAATTTTTCAATTGTTGAAAATAAGGCTTTTCAAAGCTATCTAACTCTACTGCTGGTTTCTTGAGACAGTTATACCACCAGAGGGCAACACAGTCACGCTCAACTAATTCTAAAAACCCCTGCAAAATTGCTTCTTCCAATGTATTTCCAGTAGCACAACCATTAGTATCTGACCAACAGTCCCCCCAAGGGTTAGGATAGCCATGATAGCAATAAGCAGTGGGCAAATATTTAAAGTCTTGAGCTGTCAAAGACCAAACAGGTGTCCATTCAATTTCTCTTTCCTTATTAAAGGGTTCTGGAACTTGCTGAAACAGGCTAGAACAACGAGAATTCCATTCTCGTCGATCATTGTATTGTAATGGGCTAAAATTCATACATTGGTTAGGATCAATGGCTTTATCTCCTAACTGGTAGTAACTTGCTTGGAGTCGGTTCTCATTGCCTTGAAAGCTAATAGAATATCGCTCGATGGCTTCACAAAAACTGCTAACCTTGGCTTGTTCGTCAGTTTGACCTTTACCCGCACTTCTTCCATTAAGATTTTGATGCAAGGAAGTTAGATCATCCTTGATGGCAGAGAAATGATGTTTAGCTACGTAGGTATGGGTTAAATTGTTCTTGTGTGAGGAAAATTTCTCTAATTCTCGTACCACTCCAGTAATGGGACTGATGTGATGTTGATATTCCCTCAAGGTTTGTTGGGGGGTCTTGCAACGATGTCCTCCTTCCACGGTAAAGGTTTTTGGACAGCTTTGTAGAACTATTGGCTGAGGTTTGCTATTCTTGCCACCATCTCCGCAACTTACACATTGAGGACGTTTGATTAAGGTGTGATTGCTGATGGCTAAGGAGATAGAATCGTAGGTTACAATCCTCCCTTCTAGTTTAGGATTTTTGCCTTGGATAATCCACTTGAAAATCTCAGTAGCAATCATGCCTAACGCTATCTGTAAAGTAGGGAGAAGACTCTTGAGAGGAGGTGTTAATGGGGTTGAAATTTGGTTTTGTCTATGAATAAATCTTTCAACGGGTCTATTGTTTTCTAAACGTTGAGCTAGACATTGCCAACATCCTGTTTTCCCTGGAGAGAATATCGGGCCTAACCAGATTACGGTTCCCACGGGTTTAGTTAACATCCAAGGTTGATTAGCTTCCAATCTTTGTTGATTAATAAGATGCAAATCTTGCTGGAGATAGTCATCAGTTAAGATAATTTCTAAGTCTCCAGTGGTTGACACTTGAATGCCTAATGATTCCAGGATAGTAATTAATTGCTCGGCTTGAACAGAGCCAATACTTTTCACAACAACTTTAGTCGTTTCTAAGCGAGCTTTTGCGTCTACAATATCAATATTTAAAGTCTCACAAAAACTGGTTACTTCAGGTGATAGATCCTCATTGCTCTCAACCAAGTAACTGTCAAGTTTCATTTTTCCAAGTGCATAGTAAGCTTTGGTTCCTGCTTGAATTATGTCTTCAAAAGAGGGCTGTTTAGGTAATAGAAAAGGAAGCATTTCCGACACAATACTCTCAGCAGTTCGATGACCATCAATTAAAGAAATTAATAATAAATAAATCGGATCGTTTAAGCAAATAGAAGTTCTCTCAGACAAAAGAAATACTGTCTGTGGCTCAACTTTCTCAACACGAAAGCATCCCTTAAACCTCGGCTGATTGAGCATACTTTTCACTCTAAATAATTAATTAAGAAGATTATTTGAAGATAATTTAAAAGGCTATTTAAAGGAAGGAAAAAATAGCATTTTACTAAATTAAAGGACTATTTTAAGCTATTTTTCCCTTGATTATGTCATTAATTAAGGTGGTCACAAAAAGATTGAAACTTTTTTATCAAACAAAACCTTGCCCACAAATCTGTAGTTAATCTAATTTATTTCCTAAGTAGTTGCTAAAGGAATATAGGGATTTGGGGGGACAGGAAATGGTAGATTTGGGTCTTCTTCAGCCTTTTCTAACCATTTAGTTGTTGTTGTGATCCAATCTTCGATATCTGCTCGGTTCATTGATGCTTCTGTTGGACAGGGTGCATAAGGAAGATACCAGACAAAGTTCAGACCTCTATCAAGAATCTCTTCAGGAATGAGGGAACCATTATAACTGCTGGTATCTAGCTCGTACCGCAGAAAATCACTGTGCAAATCAATACCTTGATTCTTCAGAGCGTCACCAAGGGACATAGTCTTGATATCTTCTTGGAAGGTTTTGCCGTTCTCCGTATTGAGCCAAACTTCACTGAGCAGTCTGGAAATTTTAACACAGTGACTTTTAAATGATTCGTCTGCGAGCGCGTGTAAGGCATCAGTGTGTTCTTGAGGCACTTTATCCAACTCCTTTTTACTGGAACTTAACTTAGTATAGAAGCCAATTCAAGTAGTTTCGAGTCTGTTATAAAACTTTACATTTCTTTGTTAACCCACCCCATTTCACTGTTGCCTTAAAAGGTTTTACTTATTCTTGGGAAAATCCTAAATAGGTACTAGCAGATACTAAGAGAATAGCAACTGCTATATAAATTGCATCTATTGTCGTTGTGAGTTGTAAGACAATAATTTTTTTGAATAAGCTAACAATTAAAGCCATAATAATTACTTGAATTAACTTTTTTTTTAATTCTTCTAAAGAGTTGATTATCAATGGACTTTTTATGGGATTATCGCCATCAATCGTGATTTTTGAAATAAATATTTCATAAATACCAAAACTAAAAATCAAGAGAATAATACCAATCAAATAATAATCAATTCCACCAACTACACTAGAAATAACGAAAGTTAAATTCTCATTTTGAGAATCTTGGAAAAGGTTAGAATTGGGAAGAATAGTCATCATAATTTCAATCGTTCCCAAAACAAAAAATTTGACGGCACTGAGCAAGCTAAATAAGACTGGAATCAAGGTAAAAAAACGAAAATTCCAGAGGATTAATTCAAGTGTACGTTGGAGTTTTTTGAAATTATTCATATTGTCTCTAAATTGCACATATAATGGACAAACGAGTAGGAGATGAGAAAAAAGAAATGGCCATAGTCATATCAGATTACCAAATCATTGAAGAACTCTATGAGAGTCAAAATTCGCTTGTCTATCGAGCGAAGACCCTAACCCATAAACAACCAGTTATCCTTAAAATGCTGATCCAAGCTTATCCTCCACCAGAAACCATAGCATGGTTCAAACGGGAATATGATACCATCAAACGTTTGAATGTATCAGGAGTGGTAGATGCCTATGATTTTATTAACATTCAAGGACGCTGGATCATCATTCTAGAGGATTTTGGTGGGGAATCAATGGAGAAGTTAATAACACCAAAACCCTTATCCCTCAATCGATTTCTCCCCGTCGCAATCACCTTGGTAGATATTTTAGGCAAGGTACATCAGAAGCAGATTATACATAAAGACATCAATCCTTCTAACATTGTTTGGAACCCAGAAACCGGTCAAATCAAGTTAATTGACTTTGGCCTTTCTACGACTCTTGAACGAGAAAAGAAGGCACTGTGCAGTCCTTATTGTCTAGAAGGAACTTTGAGCTACATCGCACCAGAACAAACAGGACGGATGAATCGAGGAATCGACTATCGTACAGATTTTTACTCCCTAGGGGTAACATTTTACAAGCTACTAACAGGTCAATTACCCTTTAAGAGTTCCGATGTGATGGAACTGATTCATGCTCACATTGCCAAACAGCCTCTTCCTCCTTGTCAGTTAAACCCAAAAATCCCGATGGTGTTATCGGATCTCGTGATGAAGTTGATGGCTAAAAATGCTGAAGATCGTTACCAATCAACTTACGGACTTAAGACAGATCTAGAAAGATGTTCTCAACAATTGTCATCAGGAAATCAACAATTTTCCTTTGCTCTGGGGCAACAAGATATCCGGGAACACTTTCAAGACGCACTTCAAATAACTCGGTCTTCTTGGCTAAACATTAACCCCTCAGAGTTAATTGAGTTGCCACCCATGACGAACCCTGAGCAATTGGCAGCCATCAAAATTTTATTTGAGCTACTCCATCCCACCTATGAAGCTTCCCCGTTATTTTTTGTCTTAGTGGCATTGAGTATGGTGGATTTATCCCTTGAATATGGTAATACAGCCCTATCTGCACCAGGTTATGCCACTTATGGTGGAATGATTCTTTGTGGTATCGAGCCACTCGATATTGATGCAGGATATCAATTTGGCCAAGTTGCTTTAGATCTGGTTGAGCGACAAAATGCCAAGGAACTCAAAGCCGTGGTTTTGTCCTTTGTCTATTGTTTCTCCCGACCTTGGAAAGACCCGCTAAAAGAGACTCTCCCTCCACTGGCTGCTTCTTATCAATTTGGCCTAGAAACGGGTGACTTACAATATGGTGGTTTAGGGGCTTATATTTACTCATTTCATCTCTACTGGATGGGGAAAAACTTAAAGTATGTTGAGTCAGAAATGGCTAAATACAGTAAGGCACTCCATCAAAATCATCAGGAGCATTTTCTCAGTTATCAAAACCGCTATTGGCAAGTAGTCTTAAATTTAAGGGGAAAAACTAAGGATGTTTGTTGTTTAACAGGAGCTGCTTATGAAGAAGAAGTGATGTTACCTACAATCTTAGCTGTCAATGACCGATATGCCCTAGGAGACTTCTATCTCCATAAATTTATCCTCTGTTATTTATTCCAAGACTTTCAAGGCGCGCTTAACTATGCAGCTACGGCAGAACAGTATTTAGATAGTATGCTGGCTACGGTAGCGGTAGCAGCTTTTTATTTTTATGATTCTCTTGTCCAACTTGCTATATTTCCCCACGTTGATCGAGCGCAACAGCAAAAAATTAGTCAAAAAGTTATTGCTAACCAAGAAAAGATGAAGCTTTGGGCCGAACACGCCCCCAGCAATTTTCTACACAAATTCAAGCTAGTGGAGGCAGAACAATGTGCTGTCTTAGGTAAGATCAGCCAAGGGAGGGAATATTATGACGAAGCAATTATGCTGGCTAGCGACCATGAATTTCTCAACGAACAAGCCCTAGCGAGCGAATTAGCTGGTAAATTTTATCTTCTTCAAGGTAAAAATCATGTGGCCCGTCACTACCTTCAAGATGCTCACTATCTTTACCAGCAATGGGGAGCAGAGGCAAAGGTCAAAGACCTGGAAACAAGATATCCTCAGTTTTTAGCCTCACAAATTGGTGAAATTTCTAAGTCAACCACTTCAACAACGGGGGGAAGTTCAGGGGAAGAACTCGATTTAGACACTGTACTGAAAGCGTCCCAAGCCATTTCTGGTCAGATGGTATTAGACAAATTATTGCAGCAATTGATGAAAACCCTGATCGAAAATGCAGGGGCCCAAAAAGGCTATTTAATTCTACCTTCTCAACAGAATTTAGGGGAGGAAAGAAGAACTTGGGTAATTGAAGCAGAAGGGGTTATGGATTCTGAGCAAGTCACCGTTTTACAATCAATCGAGATAGATTCAATCAATCCTGCCACTCAGCTTACCTATCTATCCACTGCTATTGTCAACTATGTGGCTCGAACCCAAGAAAATGTAGTCTTGTATAATGCAGTGGAGGAGGGACAATTTATTAGGGATGATTATATAATTGCAACTAAACCTCAATCGGTTCTTTGTGCGTCTTTACTAAATCAAGGTCAACTGGTGGGCATCGTTTATTTAGAAAATAAAATTACTGTGGGAGCCTTTACAAAAGAGCGTATTGAGTTCTTGCAATTACTCAGTGGACAAGCAGCGATCGCCCTTAGTAATGCTCGACTTTATGCTCAAGTGAGTGGGAGTGAACAACAGTTAAAACAGTTTCTAGAAGCGGTTCCTGTCGGTATTGGTGTCGTTGACAGGAATGGTAATCCTTACTATGCTAATCAACTCGCTAAAAAACTATTAGGTCAAGGGATAAACCCTGAAACAGAAGGGAAGGAAATAGCCGAAGTTTATCAACACTATAGGACTGGAACTGATGAACTTTACCCTGATGCTCAATTACCCCTAAATAAAGCATTACAGGGAGAATTAACCAAGGTTGATGATCTGGAAATTCATCAAGAAGAAAACATTATTCCTATCGAGAGTTGGGGGACTCCTATCTACAATGAAGCCGGAGATATACAATATGCCCTCGTTACTTTTCAGGATATTACTGAACGGAAAAGGGCTGAGAAAATTCTAGCGGATTATTATCAAGAATTAGAACAAGAAGTGATGCGAAAAACAGCAGAATTGGAGATTGCTAAAGAGAAAGCAGAAGTGGCCAATGAGGCAAAAAGTGCTTTTATAGCCAATATGAGTCACGAATTAAGAACTCCTTTAAATGCTATTTTAGGCTTCTCTCAAATTATGAGACGTTCCTCTAGTTTATCTCCAGAGGAAAAAGACAATATTAATATTATTAGTCGCAGTGGAGATTATTTATTAACCTTAATTAATAATATTTTAGATTTAGCGAAAATAGAAGCAGGGAAAATGATCCTAAATCCTCGTGATTTTGACCTTTATTCAGGTTTGCAGGAAGTGGAAGATTTGTTACATCTAAAAGCAGAAAATAAAGGATTAGAACTGGAAATTAATTACGACCAAGATGTTCCTCAATATATTAATACTGATGAAACAAAACTGCGTCAAGTTTTAATTAATCTAATTAATAATGCGATTAAATTTACTGCAGAAGGTGGG
>DLXW01000037.1:0-10821 GCA_003448685.1 Cyanothece sp. UBA12306 | reverse complement strand
GTACTGCAGAAGGTGGGGTTTTTGTGCAAGTAGGAAACCAACATTCAGACAGCAAAGACAGCAGCTTAAATAACGACTCAAAACCTCTGACCAATGATGACTATATAAATATAACAATTCAAGATACCGGTGTGGGCATAGCAATAGAAGAATTAGATAAATTATTTGAAGCATTTGCACAAACAGAAAGTGGTAAAAAAAGTAGCGAAGGGACAGGTTTAGGATTACCAATTAGTCGAAAATTTGTTCAGTTAATGGGAGGAGATATTACGGTAACAAGTGAGGTAGGAGTCGGCACAACTTTTAGTTTTAATATTAAGATTACTAAGGTTAATGCTGACGCTATAGAAACTAAACCTATTATTCGTCATGTCATTGCTTTACAACCTGAACAACCTCATTATAAGATTTTAATTGTGGATGATCGTCCCGCCAATCGTTTACTATTAATTAAACTTTTACAACCAGTCGGTTTTGAAGTGCAAGAAGCGAGTAACGGGCAAGAAGCAATCAAAAAATGGGCAGCATGGCAACCTCATTTGATATTTATGGATATGAGAATGCCCATTATGGATGGGTATGAAGCTACTCAACATATTAAAGGTATCATTAAAGGAAATGCTACGGCTATTGTTGCTTTAACCGCTAGTGTTTTAGAAGAGGAAAAAGCTGTTGTATTATCCGCAGGATGTGATGGTTTTATCAGAAAACCATTTCGAGAATCAGTCATTTTTGAAGTAATTTCCAAACACTTAGGAGTTGAATATGTATATGAAGAAGAAGAGACAACTAAAACCAAATCACTAAATTTAACCTCAGATGATTTTAAAATAATGCCTCAAGAATGGTTAGAGAGATTGTATCATGGGAGTAAAGTTTTAGATGATGACTTGATTTTAGAGTTGATTGAGGAAATTCCTGAAAGCCATTCTTTATTAGCAGATAAATTAACTGTTTTAGTTGATACCTTTCAAATCAAAAAAATTAAAGAGATTATTAAATCAATATCCTCTACTAATCTTGAATAATTTTTTCTATTTAAATGTCTCCTAATTGAAATAAAACAAAAATTCTCTAATTTTATACAGTATCAATTATCTACAAAGTAAAATACAATGACTTCAGAAACTATTTTAATTGTTGATGACCAACTCCCTAATTTAAAAGTTTTGACAACCATGTTAAAAGGTAAGAATTATAAAGTTAGAAAGACTGTGGATGGAGAAAGTGCAATCGAAGCAGTACAAATAGAACCTCCTGATTTGATATTATTGGATATAAAAATGCCAGATATGGATGGATATGAGGTTTGTCAACGCTTAAAATCCGATGACAAAACTAAAGATGTTCCCATCATTTTTATTAGTGCTTTGAGTGAAGTATTTGATAAAGTAAAAGCCTTTGAAGTGGGAGGAATTGACTATATTACTAAACCTTTTCAGGAAGAAGAAGTTTTAGCGAGAATTAATAGTCAGTTAACCATTAAAAAGCAACAAAAACTCTTACAGAATGATAAAGAACTATTAATCCAGAAACAAAAAAAACTCGAAAAAGAAATTAAACTAAGGAAAGAAGCTCAATCTATACTATATCAATCAAGAGCCTTAATTTCAAGTGTTTTAACTAATTCCCTTGATGGAATTGCTGCTTTTGAATCAGTTAGAAATTCAAAGACCGGAAAAATCGCAGATTTTCGCTGCTTAGTAATTAATCCTATTCTAGCAGAACTGTTTAATCAACAACCAGAAGATTTTAGCGGACAATTAATCTTGAAAAATTTTCTTGAACAACTTGATGAGCAACTTGATTTTAGTTTGTTTGCCTTATTTGTTGAAATTGTAGAAACAGGACTATCCTTAAACAAAGATTTGAGTTATCAGTGTAAACAAGGAAAAAAATGGTATCATCTCAGTGCCATTAAATTAGCTGATGGATTTTCCCTTACTGTTAGAAATATTACCGAAAGGAAAAAGAGAGAATTAGAACTTAATCGTCGAGCAACTATTGACGGATTAACAGGGATTTATAATCGTCGGACTTTTGATATAAGTATCGCTAAAGAATGGAAACGTGCTCAAAGGGAAAAGCAAACTTTATCCATAATTTTATTTGATGTAGATTATTTTAAATTGTATAATGACTGCTATGGTCATCAAGCGGGAGATGATTGTTTAAAGCAAATCGCTCAAACTGTAAAGAAAATCCTGAATCGTTCTGTTGATTCAATTGCTCGTTATGGTGGGGAAGAATTTATCATAATCCTACCAAATACAGATCAGCAAGGAGCAATTACCGTTGTAGAGAATATCCAACACGCTATTTACACCTTAGCAATTCCCCACAAACAATCAAAAGTTAGTCAGCTTGTCTCTATTAGTTTAGGAATTGCTAGTATCATCCCTATATCAGCAAGTTCACCTGCTAACTTAATTAATCTAGCTGATAAAGCTCTTTATAGAGCGAAACAACAGGGACGGAACCGCTATTCTGTTGCTGAAATTTAAAGGCATAACCTATTACAACTCGACTGTGAAAACCCATGCTTGCCAACTACCGAATTATCGATGCAGACTCCCATGTGTTTGAGCCAACAGAAATGTGGCCAGACTATCTCCCATCAGAATTCAAAGCTTTTGCTCCCTCAACAGATATGACAATTAAGGGGGAGAAAATCTATCATAAAATTTCTGCCCAAGTTCGCCAGATAGGGATTCAACAGATTATGAAATCTCATAGTGCTTCTGTACTCAGCCGTTTTAGTCCCGAATCTCATCTAAGGGCAATGGAACAGATGGGCATCGATATTGCGTATGTTTATCCAACTATTAGTTTGTGGCTGTTAGGGATCGATACGATGGAACCTAAGATAGCAGGAGCATTTGTCCACGCTTATAATAATTGGTTAAGGGATTATTGCAGTTACAATCCTCAAAGACTTCAAGGAGTCGGCACCATTAATTTGCATGAACCAGAGCAAATGATATCAGAGTTACGCCGAGTAGCAGAGTTTGGCTGGACAGCAGTTGTTTTACGCCCCAACCTTGTTAAACTCACATCTTGCACCTGACGTTGAAAACCCGATTTTGGCCTAAATGGCAACGAATTTAATAGGGTTTCAGCCCTTCAAAATCGGGTTTTGTGTGCTTTTGAAGCTTGGTGCAAGATGTGAGTTAAAGGACGATTATTAAGTCATCCTGTCTATGAACCATTTTGGAGAGAGTGCGAGGAACTTACTATTGCAGTTGCTTTACACGAAGCAACTCATGGACGCTTGCCAACAGCAGGAGCAGATCGGTTTGATACTCGCTTTGCAATGCACGCCTGTTCTCATCCTATGGAACAAATGATGGCCTTGTTAGCATTGATTGAAGGTGGTGTGTTAGAACGTCATCCCCAATTGAAGGTTGGGTTGCTTGAGTCAGGATGTGGTTGGTTACCCTACTGGTTGTGGCGACTAGATGAAGAGTACGAGAACTTATACTGGGAGGTTAGAGAGAATGTAAAAATGAAGCCTTCTGAATATTTTCGTCGTCAGTGCTTTATTTCAGTCGAGCCTTCTGAACCTTATTTACCCCAGATTATTGATTATATTGGTTCTGATAACATAATTTTCGGCTCTGATTATCCTCATATGGATCATAAACCCGACATCATTGAAAAGGCAATAGCGTTAGAAAAATCACTATCAACTGAAATAACGCAAAAGCTTCTTTGGGATAATCCTGCTCGTTTCTATAGTGCTAGAGTTAACTAAAATTGTAGATTGGGTGTGGGGTGTAGGTGCAGTGAAAATATTAGTCACTTTAATGAAAACTGCTATGAATTGTTCACCACACCCCATCAGCGAGATAATACATCTAAGTATGATTGATAATAAAAAATATTTTACCTAATACCATTTCTCCATTAAACTGAACTCAAATTAATAGTTTTAAGTACTGTATTTGGAGTTTATTTAATTGTATTTTCAAGGAGAAATGGTATTAGTTATTTTAACTTAATAATTCAACTGCACGCTTACTTAAAGCATCAGCAGTTAATCCATTAAATGCCATGATTTCTCCGGCACTTGACGCAGTTTCTCCCCGTTTCCAAGAAAAAAGATCGCGCTTACAGTTACTGCGTAACATTAAAGGTTCTAACATAGCAGAAGTTCCCCCAGTTACCCCAATTAAAGCATCGCCATTAAAGAGATTTTTAAACCCTTGATCATCCAAAAAATGACTATCTTTTTCGGTACAAGTTTCCCAAGCAACATCATTAGGACGATACAAGCGACGAGGACTAATTACTGAGACAATACGTACTCCAATTCCCTCAGCTTCTAAATGAACAGCAGCATCGAAAACAGGAATTAAAGTCATATCTCCAATTACAGCAAAAACAACCTTTTTCTTGCCTTCACTGTCATGCAAAATTACCCCACCATTATCCAATGCTTGACGAGTTTGTTCTAAAGTTGTCCGCACTGGTAAAGGAGACTTAGAAACAGTAATAGTTACCCCTTTATTCTTGGTTTTTAAGGCCCATTCATAACAAACTTGGGTACTATTAGCATCGCAAGGAAACAGAGGAAAAATATTACCATTACGCATCATTCCAGCGAAGTAATTTTCAATTTCAGGCCGTTGATGAGTCCAACCATTGCGACCTTGTTCTAAAGCACCCGCAGTGAATAAAGTAATAGTAGAAGGAGTAGGACGGCGTAATTCTGCCATCGCTTGAGTTACTGTTTGCCAAATAGGTAAACCATTAATAGCAAAAGACTCATAAGAACACCATAAAGTCCTGGAACCAAATAAAGCTAAACCAGCCGCTAAACCGGCACAAGCATCTTCACTTAAGGGTTCATAAACTTGTCCTCCTGGCCCCTGAAAATAAAGATCATCTACAGTCGGATGAACAATTTTTAGACCAATATTGACGTTATTAATACCAGATGCTGCGTTACCATCCGCATTAGTAATCACAAAATTAGGGTCATTTTTTCCTACATGAACCACTAACTCACCCATAGCAGTAGTAGAAACTTTTTTATCCCCATGGATCTCAAATTCAGTTAAAGGTAACTCTCCCAATTCAGCTAAAGGTAATACTTTTTCTGTTACTACATTATGAGAGGCGGGACCTCCAGCAGAACGTTCAAAATTAGTCCTCACTAATTCCCAAGCTTCAGGAGACAAAGCGCGTTCTTTTAAAGCACTAACAATGTAATCTTTTTCTAAGGTATCCCCAGGATATAAATTATGAGATTTTGAACCCCGTTTGTGAACCCCAGCCCCTTTTAGTTGTTTAACAATAAGGACAGTTAATTTACCCCCTAAAGCAGACTTAGCAGCTTTATCGGTTGCTTCTAAAATTGCTTGGGTAAACGCCAATCTTTTATCTAAAGAAAATTGAGTACTGTCTACATATTCCTCCGGTTGGTTAGCATCATCAAAGTCCTTTGCATTGACTAAAATAACCTCTTGAAAACCATTTCCTTGCCAATAATTAATCATCTCCTCATTGGACTTAGTAGACACCATACTGTGATGTTCCTGAGAATAACCATTCCAAACTAGGATGGGTAAGAAATTAGTAGACTCAGGATAAGCAGTATGGAAATGGGCCATACTACTAACAATGTAGGGTTCTCCCAACCCTCCATCCCCAATAGTTACAGGAAATAACACCCCTGGATGTAATTTAGCCCCGGCCATAGCAAAATGTTGTCCCTGTCCGAGGGGCCCTGCGGGGTTCAATAACCCTGGAATTTGACCAGAAAGGTGTCCTAAAAGTCCGTGCATTTCGCGGAAACGTTCCCCCATTTGCTGTACCGTAGTGATGCCCATGTCTTCGAGGGAGCGATCGAGAAACATATTACTATAGAATCCTGGGGCATGGTGTCCCACTTCAGTAATAATGTTCTTGTGGCCTAACATGACTAAAGCAGCAATGGTATCAGCAATACTAGCAAACCCTCCAGGGTGGCCTGACGCTTTGGTAGCAGTAGTTTGTAGGGTTAAGTACCGTAGAGCGTCCGCAGCTAATAGGGTTTGATAGACAGCTACAGGATCATTAGGGGACATTATAGCTTTGTTTCCCGATTTTATGGCTGCTTCTGTGGCATATTGCTCAAAGGATGGTAGGTTTGTCCCAAAATGCTGAATCCCTTGACAAAAAGCAGGAATTGCGTTAGCAACTGTCATAGTGTTAAATATCCCATTAAATAACTGCAAGTATTAAAACAATCTTACAGGTCTAGGGGGATCAACTGTAGATTGAATCAGAATTTTGGTTAATAGGAATATTCTATCGTTAGTATAGAGATGATTAGGTTATTATAATTTAAACCTACAGAGTAGATCCATTAATTCAGATTAAATAAAGTTGCCCAAAATCTACCTTGATAAATCATTATTAATGGTTAATTGTTAAACTTAAAATTCATATTCTAACCCTGCTGTAAAGCGGTTTTAAAGATTAGTTTCATCAAGCTGCGAAATTCCGAAATAGCTAAAGTCTAAAGTTCCAAAAACAGACCAGTTATTAAGAACAGGAATAGTCAAAATGTTACTATAATTAGCATAATAATTTTCAGTATTACTGATGGGAACTTCTCCTATAAAAGATTGTTCAAATTTCCAATTTACTAAAAATACATCTTTAAAGATGACTGCATATTGAACAAAAGGAAAACTAGCATCTTTATTGCGCACATTAGAGTTAAAAGCATTTACTCTAGACAATAAGGTGATAGCAGTAATAAAAGTTATTGCCCCGAAAAAATCATAAAATTTGCTTATATTGGGAAAATTAGGATAAAATGAATTAATCAATTAAGATTATCATTTGGGCATCATAACTTAAGACTAAAACACTAAGACATAAATGCTTAATAATAAGTTATTATCAATAAATTAAGGGCTAACCGTCAAACCAAAGAAAACTCTATTTTATCTTGGCTCCTCCTGGGAAGCCAAACCTCCAACTTATGGATACAATGATTAGCGATAACATCCGATTACGTAACGAATTTATTAATACACAGGTCATAACCCGCAATACAGGCAAAAAATTAGGGGTTGTCAAGGACATCTTAGTCGATATCGACCAAAGAGAAGTTGTCGCCCTAGGATTACGCGAGAATATGCTTTCCTTGTCAGGAATGCCCCAATATATGTATCTTTCTAGCATTCATCAAATTGGGGATGTCATCTTAGTTGAAGACGAAGACGTTATTGAACCCGTCGATATTGATGCTTATACCCCCGTTATTAACTGCGAAGTAATCACTGAAACTGGAGAACCCCTTGGTAAGGTGAGAGACTTTCAATTTAACCTAGAAACGGGCAAAGTTTCCTCAATTATTATAGCTTCCCTTGGATTTCCCCAAATTCCTGATCGGCTCATCAGTACCTACGAATTATCAATTGAACAAGTCATCAGTAGTGGTCCTAACCGGTTAATCGTTTTTGAAGGTGCAGAAGAACAATTAAGTCAATTAACAGTCGGGGTCCTAGAACAACTAGGAATTGGTCGACCCCCCTGGGAAAAAGAAGAAGAAGACATCTATTATCCTCCCACTACCCGACCTGAAAATCAACTCGGCACCGGAATACCTATTCGTACCCCAGTTCAAGCTAAACAACCTGTCATGGAGGAAAGATGGGATGAGGATACCTGGGAAAAACCAATGTCAGCACCTCCCCCCAGAAGACAAGCAGAATCAATTCGCTACGATGAATATGAGGAAAACTTAGAAGAAGATAACTGGGGAGAAGTTCAACAAGAAAGAGTTGCTTATTATGAACCCCCTCGTCAAGAAAAAGCCTACGAATACGATGAAGTTCAAGGTGATGTCTGGGATGATGATCTTGAACCTGAACCCTATAACCCTCCCCGGGTTAATATCCCTCAAAAACAAAAACAACCCGAATATTATGAAGAAGAAGCTTAATAGAGAATAGTTATTAACAATTCCCGTGATAATTCAGCAGTAATCATCACGGGGATGATTTCAGGTTGGATATAGCTTTTGGTTAAGTTAAACTTCTTTACATTTCGACGAACTGTGTTACCATCTTTGGTGATCGACTCAAACCTAAATTGAGTCAAACCTAGTGGAGGAGTGTACAGGAGTGTCGAGGAGAATGTCAAATCTACAAAATACCTTAAAAGGACAACGAAACCCCTTCGACCCCATTCGGATCGGCGTAATTGGGGTCGGTAATATGGGTCAACATCATACCCGTGTTCTTAGTCTACTCAAAGACGTAGAATTTATTGGGGTTTCCGATGTAAATGTGGAACGAGGCTTAGATACAGCCAGTAAATATCGAGTTCGTTTCTTTGAAAATTACCACGATTTACTGCCCCATGTAGATGCCGTCTGTATAGCCGTGCCCACTCGACTGCATCACTCCGTTGGCATGGACTGCCTTAAAGCAGGAGTTCATACCCTAATTGAAAAACCCATTGCTGCTAGTATTGCTGAGGCCGAATCTTTAGTCAACGCTGCTGCCGAATCCAATGGTATTTTACAAGTGGGACACATTGAAAGATTTAACCCCGCTTTCCAAGAACTGAGTAAAGTTCTGAAAACTGAAGAATTATTAGCCGTTGAAGCCCATCGCATGAGTCCCTATTCCCAAAGGGCTAATGATGTTTCTGTTGTTTTGGATTTAATGATCCACGACATTGATTTATTATTAGAATTAGTAGGAACTCCTGTAGTTAAATTAACTGCCAGTGGGGGACGAGTAGCCGATTCTGGTTATCTCGATTATGTAACTGCTACTCTTGGGTTCGCTAATGGTATTGTCGCTACCCTAACTGCCAGTAAAGTAACCCATCGCAAAATTCGTCGTTTAGCCGCCCATTGCCAAAATTGTCTCACAGAAGCGGATTTTTTGAACAACGAAATTCTAATCCATCGGCAAACTACCGCCAATTATAGTACGGATTATGGTCAAGTTCTCTATCGTCAAGATGGATTAATCGAAAAAGTCTATACCAGTAACATTGAACCACTACACGCAGAGTTAGAACACTTTGTCCATTGTGTCCGAGGTGGAGATCAACCTTCAGTAGGAGGAGAACAGGCCTTAAAAGCCTTGCGTCTAGCCAGTTTGATCGAACAAATGGCTCTCGATGGCCAAGTATGGCAACAATCTGACTGGAATTATCAATATCTTAATCATTCTGAGGTTAGTGTTTCTTAAAAGAAAGCAACAAACAATTTATCCCATATTCCTTCCGCAAACTCACTGAAATTTTGTGATAAAAGTCAGCAAAAATTTGTGGAATATTCATCTTATTTTGATAATCTAAAATCTAATTGACTAATTTGTTCACTTACTAATTGATTTCCTAAAGGGCTCAAATGAATACTATCTCGGTATAATTGTGCGGCTTTACTATTCTTCTGGAAAATGGGTAAAAAGTCTATTAGGGATATTTTTTGACTTAGAGCCCATTTTTTCAGCCTTTCTCTGGCTCGTTGTTCATAATCGCGCGGTTGGGTTTCCACTTCTCTTTTGAGGGGAGTAAGAGCAATAAAAAATTGGGCTTGATTTTGACTGGCGATCTCTCTTATTTCCTTGATAGCTTGGAGATTAATCCCAACGCGATCGCCTTTTTCATTCATAATCTCTGCCATACCTGGAATAGGTTGGGAAGGGGCTAAAAATCGCTCCCAGATTTCTCCTATAGCTGACAAAGGTTGACGATCAGGATAATAGCGATCACGTCCTACCGGAAGGGAAGTAGGAGCAGTAGCAAAAAAATCATCCGTATTCATCAATAAGATAATAATTTGAGATTCAAATGTCCCAAAACGTTTAAGATAAGCTAATTGATTACGAGGTCCCCAAGAATTAGCTGAAGCATTGAGTACCTCTACTTCTTTGCCATAAACCTGAACTAAAGTTTGGGCAATTAAAGCGGAAATGGTTTCTTTTTGATCAGTCCACCAAGCCCCATTGGCGATCGAATCTCCTAATAGAAAAATTCTTAAGTGATCATCTCGACGCTGTTTATCTATGGGAGCGCTACGCATCGAATATTGATTGAGGATAATAGTTTTGCCTAAACGTCGCATTTTTTGATTGGGAGCTAAGAGATAGCCAATTTCAGGATCAGCGACATATAAAGGGCGTTTACCTAAGCCTAAAAATAACCTTAAACTCCCTTCAATGATCATTAAAAACCCTAATATTACAGCCAGGGTAATCATTAACATTTTCACCCCTAAAAGCTTCATTGAATTTGTAGAAAACTTAAGATAAACAAAGTATATGTACAAAGCTGACCGGTAGCAAACATTAGGGTGCGTCCCCAAGGAAGATCAAAAATATAGAACAAAGGATAAAACAATCTTGCTCCGACAAAAACAATTGCTGCTCCTGCTGCTAACCTCGAATCTACCCCTGTCACATAAGCCATTAAAGCAGCCCCAGCATAGACCATAAAAGTTTCAAAAGCATTTTGATGGGCCCAAGTTGCTCTTTGAGCATATGGAGGTAATTGTTCGAACATCCCACGGGGACTAGAGCGATCATAACCTAATTGAAAACGAGCATACCCTACCGCTAAAAAAGGTACATAAATTAAGATTGACCCTAAAAAAATTGAATAAAGAACAATTGCACTAGTTGACCAATTCATAAATCTTCCTTCTTTCTACAATTGCCATGATGACATGAAAGCTGGCGATGGATTCTTTGATGCTTTGTTTTAAATTGAAGATAGATTACCCTGACCATGAACAAGAGAGCCAAAAATAAAAATCACATCACACGGGGAAAAGCTTGTGGAGAGGGAGTTCCAGGAATAGTT
>DLXW01000318.1:9169-18093 GCA_003448685.1 Cyanothece sp. UBA12306 | reverse complement strand
AAATTTTCTTGAGAATTACCTTGAGTTATTTTCCAAATAATTGATTAAGTAGTGCATCTCGATTTAATTGAAAGTGATTACCAATATTGTGTAAAATTGCTGTTAATGTGCCAACTTTAAGGGGATTATGAGCAGGAATTGTAATATGATGTTCTCCTTGTTGTTGGGTGGTTAATCGAATATGGCTACCTGTTTGATGACTTACTTCATAGCCCAACTTTTTTAGGGCTTTTACTAAATCTTGATCCGATAAATCTCTTGGCAGTTTCAAGAAGCAAATACCTCGTCTTGGACAATATGAAGACGAATGATTTTAGGACGTAAAGTTTCATCCCGAAAGTGGCAGTGTACTGCATCCTTGACTTCTTTTTTTAATGCCTCTAAATCATCAGCTTGAGTGATAATTGATTCCCCTAAAGCTTGGGCAACATAACCCCCATCATCATCAGGTTCAACTAAGAAAATGATTTCAGTCATCGATTTAATAATCTCCTACAATGTAAATCGTTCAAGTTATATTTTAAGATTCAGATAGCCATAAATAACTTGAGATGATCAATAAACTGACAATATTCCAACAATCGTTTTTGGCCGAACCAAAGATGAGGGCGATCGCTGCTTTACTAACATTTGCTTTTGTCCCCATTCTACTTCGGTTAGGTGAAAACGAAATTAGCCCAACTGCTGTTATCTTTCATCGCCTTTGGATTGCTGCCATTCCCTTGGGTTTGCACCAATTACGGTCTAAATATTTAGCCAACCAACCCCAAGTATATAATAATCAGACGCTTGGATTGTTAGTTGGAGGCGGAATCTGTTTTGGAACAACACAACTAATTTGGGCTTGGTCGATAACTCAGACAAGTATCGAGGGAACTTCCGTAGGTACGCTATCCCTATCGGGGGTTTGAGACTCCCGTGTTGCAGGCCGATAGAAACTTTCGCACTGCATATTCCCATTAACTGACAGCAAAGTTAGTAAATTGACGAACTTCTGGCGGATGAAAGGCTAAAACAATATCTTTTTTGGGGATTCCAGCGGCGACTAATTCGTCGGTAATGCCATCTTCTGTACCATCTCTTTGAATCCAAATTTTATTGTTTTTAATTTCTATATGAATTAAACAACCATGAACTCGTTGATCTTGTTGCCATCCTAATGTTAATAACAGATAGCTGTTATGATCTTCACTAATGACAAATCGTCTTTCTAAGTCTCCATAAGAGTACGGTAATTGAGCATATTCAGATAATACTTGGATTATAATTTCGCGATACTTATTTAGGGTATCCATTGGAGAATCTCCTGTTTTTGAGGGTCAATAACAATAAGTAATATTTTGTTTTTTGTTAAAATTAAATTGCCAAAGGCTTCAGAAAATATATCTTTAAATGATTTTTTTGTGATAGCAAGATACAAAATTCTCTCTTTTTCAACTTCCTCTAAAATATTACGATAAACAATATATTGTCCCACTGCTTTTTCTAAGTCATTAACTTGGGAAGTTCCGATAAAACTTTTAATTTCTACAGCAATTTTTTCACTGTCTTTCTCGGCAGAGATTAATTTTTCTGCCCCTAAATCAACAAATAAGTCTTTTCCCCCATATTCTAAAATAAGGGGGTCATTGGTGATTTGCCAACCATCTTTGATCAGGGCATTTTTTGCTGTATTATGATAGATATCTTTTGCTGGCATTAGAGGAAACTATTAATCTAAGAAAAGTGCCAATATTTCAATTATTTATTGGTATTTTTGGGAGCATCCCATTTTTGCCAATTTAACGATTTGAGGATATCTAAAACCATTGTCTACTATTGCTTTGAGAGATTCGCTTACAAAAAGGGGATGCTCCCGTATTTTTGATTCTTTTTTTGAGCAGAATGTCTAAAGTAATTAGAAATACAAGCTGGCCAGCTTCTGTTTTTTAGATTTAGCTTTTATGGGTAATTTCAAGCCTTCTTTTGAAAAGCCAGAAGATACATTAATTTAGCTTCATCATAGATAGGAAACCTCTCTTCACTAATCAATTTCCAAGGCAATCGTTTCAATGCAGCTTGCATCTGTTGGCGATAATCTTCTCGGATAGTTAATAAAAAGATTCCCTTCTTTTTTAAAAACCGAAACAGATTATTTAAAACCTCAACTCCGGCATGGGCATAAGCAAAAACACCGGCCGTGATTATAACATCAAAATCAACTGAATCAGCAAAAAGAGATTGATCTTCTAAATTTCCTTGATACAAACTTTTATAAACTTGTTTCTCTTGGGCGATCGCTAACATCTTTTCTGATAAATCAATTGCTGTTAGGTTAACATAACCCTCTTTAGCTAAAGCTTCACCCACTAACCCAGTACCTGCACCCGCATCTAAAATAGCGAGATCTTTTTGGGGAAGTAGTTGACTTAATGTCTTGGCTATGTTATTAGGCATAAAAGACCAATCTTTGCTGACATCTGTATCATAAGTATCAGCCCAATTGTCATACTTTTTCTCTAATTCTTCGGCACTTTGACTATCACAAATCCATGATAACCAAGGTCTATCTTCTGACATCTCTTTAGGGTTGTTTTCAACCATTGTTAATTACTCCTTAATTACTTCAACTATTGTATCAGATGATAACATTTGTAGATGCCAATTAGTCACTTCTTCTCCTGGGATTAAAATAGGAATTCCTGGGGGAACTTTCTTGATACAGCAACTACTTATTTTGCCTAATGCTTGACCAATAGATAACTTTTGTTTTGGACTAAAAAAGGCATCTTTAGGCAATAGTTTGATTTGACGTACCTGGGAAAAATGGCTATTATTTGCAGAATCTTTAGGGAATTTTTTGGTGAGAATTAGCATCACCTCAGCTAAGGTTTCTCTGATTAGTTGAAAGTCGTCTTGATGGTGATTAAAAGAGAAGATTAATAATAATCCCTCTTCATCGGCAAATTCCCCATCAATACCCCGATCATATAATAATTCAGCCAATTCTTCCCCTGTAACGCGATCGCTCTTTAAATAAATTTTTAAAGGATCACTAACTTGAGGATCATAAGTTAATATTTGTCCGTAATTATCAAGTTGAGAACGCAAGCGATCGCATTCTTTAATCGCTTGACAAAATAGCGTTTTTCCGCTTTCACTAAATCCTCGATTAATAGCATCTTCAATGCTCAACATTAACAGATTACTGCGGGTAGTGGTTTCAAACAAAGGCAAGATACCCATTACCTGTTCAACGGTAAACCGAGAATTTATCGGTAAATGTAATAGGGCTGTTTGCACTAAACTACCTGTATATTTGTGTAGACTATGGGTAACAATATCGGCCCCATAATTAATTCCTGATTGCCATTTTTCGCCGAGGAAAGGAAAATGACTACCGTGGGATTCATCTAATACTAAAGCAATTTTATTATCTTGACAATAATTAGCAATTTTTTCGAGATTAATTGTTATTCCTTTATAACTGGGATGGGTTAGTAATAAAGCCGATACACCACTTATTTCTAATGCAGAAATTACCTCAGAAGTGGTGGGCATTAAAGACTCAGAAGGAATAAAATAAGGCTCTAGTCCTGCTAAAATGATGCCATTAATGGTGGCAATATGACTATTCAGAGCGATGGCAACTCGTTTATATTGAGTCCCTAATAAAGCGCAAGCAGTTAATACCCCTTGAGTTCCCCCACCCGTTAACCAAAAAGTGTGTTTAGTACCATACAATTGAGAGAAATGTTTTTCAATATCCTCCGTACGAGAACGGGTTAAAAAGGGGGCATCATATTGATAAATTTGTTGGCTCAGGCGATTACTTTTTGGGGCAATTCCTTGATGGGCAGGAGTATAAAGACTTACTTTAACATCTTTATTATGGGATGTTATGAACTGATAAGCTGAAGTTGGTTGATTCATAGTTGATCTGTCTCTATACTTGACAGTTTTGATTGTTCATATCTAATCTAAAATCTGGTAATTTTATCAAAGATAACATACTGATTATCAAGCAGAAAATCACAACTCAATTTTGTTGTAACCAAAACGATCTTCCCCTCTGATCAAAACAGCTTTCCAATGGTCTAACTTAATCTTTATAGCACCAAAAAGTTTTAATCCCCAGCCTTCAGAGCGCATTTTTTGAGTGTAAATTTGTGTATCTGGTCTAACGATACGACCGACCACGGCCCATCGAGATTTATCTGTGATATTATCCGTTGAAGCATGAGCTATGCGTTCACTAAAAATAATACATTGTCCGGCTTTGGCTTCTAATAGTTTGACATTTTTCTCTTCAATCGGATAATCAAGATCTACTCCGTATTTACCGAATGCCCTATCTTTTGTACCTAGCTGGTTTTTGTACTTCACTGGATAAATTTCCCACTGGGAACCCGAAATTACTTTCAGACATGATCTTTCTTTTGGTGCATCAGTAATTGCTATCCAACAAGTAAGTTGAAAAATATCTTCGGCATCTGGCGGTTGCAGCGATGACTCTTTCATATCAGCGCCTAGCCATGTGCTGGTTTGATGCCAAGTTGTGCCACTGCTAAAAGGAAAAATGTGAAAAAAAACAGAGTGCCACAATAGCAAATCAGGCCCTAATATTTGAGCGCAACGTTCAGTAATCGCTGGATTCTTAAATAAATTTAGCAGGATTGGAACATCTAAGTGACGGTTTTCCTGATTCATTTTACTGACTGCTGATTTTTCAGCTTCATTCAAAGAATTAGTATCAGGATTTTTTCCATTAGTTTGCGGTTGAGCTTCAAGTTGGTAATCTCCTCTAGTATAGGAAAATATATTGGATTCTTTGTTGCTCGTTTCCACTAAAATTTCTGGTAACTTTTGTATTTCTTCTTCTGAATAACCGAGATCAAAAGGTCCAATATAACCATTTTCATAAAAAGAGCGAATATCTGCTTCGGTTAATTGATACTCAGCCTTAACCTTGATTTTGGGGGCATAAGATTCTGGTTCTTTCATCTTGCAGTAATAATCGAAAAATACCTTTTTTCCCCCTGACTTAAAGGCCACCCAAAACATATAATTATTCCACCCTGTTGGCAATTCATCTCTTATACTTTTAGGTAACAAGGGTTGAAGAAATTTTAGTTTAACTATCAAGAAAATTAAAATCAGCTTAGGACGATACAAAAAGTGTGGTTGATAGAGCATAATTTGGCTTCTCTTTTTAATAATTAGGCATCTCCCAATGCTGCGTAGGTTAAGGATTTTGACTTTTCTTTAAGGCAAGCAGAGGAGCTTCGGAGATCGGAGCTTCGGAGAGGGCTTTTCGGTTTTCTCCCCCGCTCCGGTGCTCCGGTGTTCCCTTGCAGTCTCAGCTAGGTTTTTGAGCTTAACCGAGTAGTATTGAGGCATCTCCAAAGATTCAATATTTTCCCAGTATCTAGCAAATATCCTAATCTAAATCAGATACTTATTACGAGGGATTTAAGTTGATTATTGGAGATATGTACTATTTGGCTTTAAAGTTGACTTACAGATAAATGGGTTCAATTTGAGCTAGGGGACGCAGGGTACTTTCCACGGCAATGTTATTGCGCAATGCTAACAATAATCCCGTGGCTTCCATGTAACTATTAACCCGATAGATAGGGTGTCCTTGAGTTTTAATTTGTAGCCTTTCAGGGGTGATATTATAGTTAGTAGTATTATCTTTGACTAAGATAACTGGAACTCCCTGGTCTAAGGAAGCAAAGAAAGGAATATTTCCTACTGTTGTTTCTGGCATGATCACCGCCGAAATATTCTCAACAGATAGTCGGGTTTCTCCTGCTGCTATGGGGGCATCAAATTTCACGGGACGGGGAGAATTAATTAACCCATTGAGGGGGGAACAAACATAGGCACTCGAAATTAATTCAGCCCCATCTCTGGGGTCTACTAATTTACCAAATCCCGTATCTTGCCATTGCAATAATAGGGGAGCATGGGCAGCAGTAAAGGGATAAAAATTAGTGGTAGTATGGGTCATAATTGCTTCTGCACCACCCCAAGGATTAGGTATAGATTCTCCTCGGTAATAAGCTTGACGAATTTTATCATCTACTAACAAAGTGGTGACTAAAGCAACAGCATCAACCCCAGAATTTTCTACTACATCTAATGCTTTCATCAATTCTTCTAGACCTTCAAATTCCCCTGAAGCGTTACCATATTGGGAATAGGTACAAGCGGTTTCAATTGCTCCCCCTGTTACCACTACGGGGTCAATTTTAACTCCTCCAACGGCCCGTAAACCATTAAGGGCATTAAGTACATTATTAAATAATCTTTCGTCTCGCGGTTTTTCAATAATAGCAGCAATACTACTGCGTTTTTCGGGAATAACTCCAATATTTCCTAATAATAATTGACAGATTAGATTGCCTTCAAGATACAGAACATTATCCTGGGCAAAATAAACATCAGAAGCGGTTACTGCGTTAGGATTAGTGATTAAATAGTCACAAGCGGAGGCTAAAAGATTGGTACTGGGGGTTGCATCTCCAGCAAAACCTCCAATTTCGGCCCTAACCCCTGTGGGAATAATACTAACAGCCACAAAGGGTTTAGGGGAAACTCTTTGACGAATATTAATATCTAATAGGGATGACCAAACGGGTTTTCTCTCGGTATCAATAAAGCTACACTCAAAGGTGAGGATATCCTGTTCAACTTTTGTCAAAATCAGGCGAATGGGAACCCCTGGTAAGGGCAGTTGAGCAATTTCTGAGGACAGATTTATCCAAGTCCGCTGTTGGGGAGGGCATTTTATTTCAAAATCTTTAGTATAAACTTGTGTCATTATTTTTTTTAGTTCATTAAGTACGATAAAAGGGCATAAGACTAGGAAAAATTAGTCCTTTCCTTTTCCTTGGGGATAATAGCATAGTAGTATAAATTAAAGCAAATTAAATCGCGTTATATTGTTTACATTTGAGTTGTAAACACTGTAACACAAGCATCTTGCTTGTGACAGTCTAGAAGACTGTGTTACTATTTACATTTCATTTGGAAATACTATATATCTAAATGTTTAATCCTTATTACCATACCCAAGAATTAGATTCTCCTTTTTCTTTTGATCGTTTGTATCGTCATCCTGGTTCTCTAAGTTGCTACGATCAAAAAATTCCTCGTCAACGCATTGCTATTATTGGGGGAGGAATTGCCGGATTAGTGAGTGCTTATGAACTTAGTCAACTTAACCACCAAGTAACTTTATTTGAAGCTAGTTCTCGTTTGGGAGGAAGAATTAAAACCCATTATTTTCCAGACGGAACTTATGGCGAATTAGGGGCGATGCGTATTCCTGCTAGTCATGGTTGTACCTTACACTATATTAATAAGTTTGATTTACCTAAAAGACCTTTTATTAGTTACAATTCTGCCGCTTTTTATTATCTAAAGGGTCAGAAAGTCAGTTTAAGTTCTTGTCAAAAATTATTTTCTTTATATAATTTATTGCCTAATGAACAAAAAGATCCTTCGGACATTTATGAAGAGTTATTAGAAGGTATAATTAATTCTTTGTCAGAACCGGAAAAATGGGAATTATTCGCTCCATTTTTTACCAGTGATAGACTGAGAAAATATGATAGTTTATCGGTTACAGACTATTTTCGTAGCCATCTTTCGACTGATGCTTTTGAATTTCTTGGCCAAGCAACAGGTGCTATTCATTATAATAAAGTCTCTCTATTAAATGGGTTAATTGATTTTTTTGCTTGGCATCGTGTTGAACAATACGAATTAATAGGAGGAATGGAGACTTTAATCAAAGCTTTAGTTGAACGAATTTCAGGAGCTATTAAAACAGAAACAAAGATAACATCAATACAACTAACTGAACAAGGAGTTAAAGTTAATTGGGAGCAATTTAATCAAGCAAACCGAGAAGAATTTGATGCAGTTATTTGTGCAGTTCCAGCAACAGCTTTGAGACAAATAAAATTCTATCCTATTTTACCAGAGAAACAAAGGGAGGCAATTAATAATTTAGGTTATTGTAGTGCCAGTAAAAGCCTATTGCATTGTACAAGAAGATCTTGGGAATTGGAACAAGGTATCTATGGTGGAGGTAGTTTTACTGACTTAAATATAGAAAAATGTTGGTATCCTTCTGATAATGCTAAATTGGCTAACAACCAATTTAATCAACCTAACTTTGTTGCCCAAAATCAGGGCATTTCCTATCAGCCATCCGTTTTAACTGCTGCTTATCGTTGGGAAGATAATTCTAGAAAATTTATTAATTTAGAAGAATCAGATAAAACCGATTTAACTTTAAGAGAAATTTCTTATTTACATCCAGAAATCAAACAGTATACCGATGATATAATTCATAGTATTTGGGATGAAGAGAATCAATCTGGTTCTGGTGCTTATAGCTATTTTGCCCCAGGAGATAGGGAAAAATATCAACCTTTTATGGGGCAACCTTATCCAGCAGATAATCCCCGTGTCTTTTTTGCTGGAGAACATTTAGCTATTAATCATGCTTCGCTTCAAGGGGCAATTCAGACAGCAATTTCAGCAGTCATTAATCTTGTTGGGGTGACCAGTGACTGAAACTAGACAGAATCAGGTGTTTCTAGTCTAAACTTAAGTCATTAATTATGATACATCATGTAACTTCAAGTGGTTCATCCATTTAGGGGAAGATTTAAAGTATCAATCGGGGGATAGTAAAAGAGAAGTCTAAGCAAGGTTTATTGTTATGGGTATTCTTTTTAAGTTTCTGGTAGCTTGTGCAGTCGTTTTTTGCATTGCCGATTTAATACCTTTTCCTGAGTTACCTCCTGGTTTAATTAATTATATGATGAGCCAACATCAAGAACAGCAACAGCAACAACAAAAATAGAATGTTATCAAAAAAATTGGGTCTAAAACCTGGTCTTTTAAGGCGAATAGTTTTTGGG
>DLXW01000318.1:519-8959 GCA_003448685.1 Cyanothece sp. UBA12306 | reverse complement strand
TTTCAAAAACAACTTCTGACTTGGAGACTTCTGACTTGGAGACTTCGTTAAACTCCCCACACCTCCCACACTCACTCAACAGCAAATTATTGATACACCCAATTGAAAACTGCTATTAGGCATTAATCACCGATATTTAATGGCTAATCTTCCACAGCAAAACCCGATTATTACCAGAGTCAGCAATAATTGCCGTATTACCACAAATTGAAATCCCATAGGGCCAGCTTAAACTATTGCGTTCAGCAGCGCCATAGGAACCATTTTCACCTTTGCTACGAAAATGGGGTTGACCAATTAAACCTGATGCACAAATTCCCATTTCAACCGTTCCATTCCAGCCTAATAATCGAGAATTAGCCGTATCTGCGGTAATTAACCACCGATCACCCACTGCTACCCCATAAGGCATACTCAGACTACCAGAAGAAGGCCAATAAACCCCTTGATTAAGTTCTGCATCTTGGAAATTTCTTTGACCCAAAACTAGATTGCAAGGTAGATTATTTTCCGTTGGTATTCCGTCCCAAATCATTAAACGGTTATTACCTGCATCTGCTATTACTAGGTTATCTTGCCAAATAGCCAAGGAATGAGGCCAACGCATACTTGATGCTGTCGGGTTTCCTCCTCCATTTTCGTCCCGTAAATTCATCTGAGACTGTCCTAAAACGAAATCTGCGGGTTGTCCGTTAACTTCTGGCATTTGATTCCAGACCAAAACCCTTCTATTCCCCGTATCTGCTACAAATAACCGCCCCTGATGATAAAATACCCCATAGGGCCAGTGCATTATATCGGCCGCAGTTGCTATTTCTCCTCGATTAAGTTGATTTTGACTAAAATTCTCTTGACCTAAGACAAGATCCGCCGGAACGTTACTATCTTGGGGTAATTCCCGCCAAATTAAGACCCGATGATTCCAAGCGTCGGCTACTGCTAACCCTTCCCCACAGGCACAAATTCCCGTAGGAACACTAACGGTATTCGCTGCGGGGGTTCCTTTGGCATTTTGGCCTTCGTGATGAAAGTCCGGTTGTCCGATAACCCAGTCGGCCGGTTGTCCGTCGGTTTCGGGTCGATTTTTCCACCCCAATAAGCGATGGTGTCCCGTGTCTGATACCCATAATGGCCCAGTTTCGGAGACTAAACAAGCCCCTCTCGGTCCAAACATGGTAGTTGCATCGGGTTCTAGGGGCATTACTAGGTTATCAGATGATTGTTCCCCGAGGATGATTGCTGCACCTTCAGGTTGGAGAAATTGAGAGAATAACTCATCGGTATGAGTTGCGGGGGTAGGAGTTAGATTAATTTTTAGGGATTCTTTCACAATACTAAGTTAATTTTGCTTTGATACTTAATAAACTATACTATTCTTCAAACTTATTTAAGCAATTGTCAATTATTTACATCCAGATAAGTAATTAATTGATCAAGAGAGTAAGGACAATCTTGTGGTAAATCAAAATTGTATTTTTCTAAAACCATACGTCTAGCTCTTTTATACAGCTTTTGAAGGTCAATTTTATTTCTGAGAGAATTAGTCAATCTATCTTCTATATTATCAATAAAGGCATTAATTTTACACTTCCAATGGTGTCTAGAATAAGTTTCTGAAGAGTAATCAAGTTTTAAACGATGAATAATAATTTTTTTAAAAAGATTATTAACTGCGTGGATTTGTTCGTTACCCAAATACTCTATTTCCTCTAATAAATTATCCCAGTCTAAAGCTTTAAAATCACGTTTTTTAAGCGCTATTGCTTGCCTTTCTAGCCATAAAGTATAGTCGGTTTCATATAACGATAAACTTACTGCATTAGGTTCCTGATTCATGAGTTAAACTCCGCGGTAAAAATTATTTTTTTAAAATAGTAATAAATTAGTTTTATTCCTCGAAATTTTCTAAATTATCTTGGAGGTAAGCTAATAATTTTTCTAGCCGTTTTGCTTCTGCTTCTGTGAGGCGATCGCCTTTATTTTTCAACTCGAAATATCTCTTAGTATAACTAGCTAGACGAAGAGTTTTGCCAAGTTTTTCTAAACCTTCAAAATAAGGGACATCTGAATGAGCAGAATCGAGATGATAATTAGCAGTTCGAGTAATTGTTTCTAATATGATGTAAGGATCAACTAAAAATCCTGGTTCATCAAAAGGCACTCTGCCAATAGTTCTAAGTTTCATGGTTTATTTCCAATATATTGATTGATTAAATGCAACTAATACTAATCATCTAGATAATTTCTAGAAAATTTTTAACTATGAATTGTTCCATCAGGTAAAATTACTCCCTTTAATATTGCCCCAGTTAACTTCACCATAATCCGATTTCCTGCACCCACTTTTGCCCCAGTTAAATCTGCCCCTGATAAATCTGCCCCTGATAAATCTGCCCCCACTAAATTGACTTCTTGTAAATTTGCTTGACGTAAATTTGCTTGTAATAAATTAGCCCGAAATAGATTTGCGCGAAATAAATTGGCATTTTCTAAATTAATTTTATGCAAAAAACTATCACTTAAATCTGCATAACTTAAATTAGCTTGAATTAATTTGCGCCCTGATAAATCTTTCTCTTTTAAATTAGCCCCTTGTAAATCTGCCCCTGTCAAATCACGATAATAGGGGCGTTGGGATGATGAAGTTTGGCTATAAGAAGACTTGGCTGAATAAGGTCTACGATGAGTATGATAATGACGAGAATAGTTACGGGGGGGATAATGATGACGCGGGGGAGTATAGGGTTTTGTTTGCGTTGTAGTAGAGGAATTAGCCTCTTTAGATTTATAGGTTGGAGAAGTTTGATGAGTTTGTCGTGGTTGACTTGATTTTAGTTGTTCGCGCGCGTGGTTGATTTCTTGGAGTTTTGCTACCGCTTTGGCTAATAATCGTTCATTATCCTTAGGAAGACGGTCAGGATGCCAAATAAATGCTAAATCCCGATACGCTTGATTAATTTCCTCTAAGGAAGCGCCTATCTCTAATCCCAACACTCTGTAATACTGTTCTACTTCTTTCATTACCACGCAATGAGATTAATCAACAATGATACCAGTTCTTGGGAAATGTTAGGGTGTTTGGAGTATTCATCTAGATTTGATGACTGAACTGGCTATATTTTCTAGGATAAATCCAGTTTAAGAAAATGGGAATTAAAAGATTAGAAAAAAGTAGCCTGGATATCAGATTTTTTGATCATTCAATGGGGGACAAGGAATGATATGGGTGTGCGAGGTATGGGGAGAATTAAGCAATAGGGCAATTTTTGTCTTCCCCATCAGTTATAACTAAAGTTTACGGTGTAATTTAGTTAGGGCGTGACGATGATCAAAGAAACAGAGGTATATTTGTCCACAGTTTGGATTAAAAGGTTATTTTGGGTGGGTATAGCCCTTACTTTAGCTATTTTCTGCTTAAATTTTATTTTAGTTGGTTTTGGCGTATATGGTGATGGTATTGGTTACTATACACCCCTACGTTCTTTGATTTTTGATGGAGATCTTCGTATTGCTAATGAATATGAATATTTATCTCACTCTGCTTCTAATTTTGGCGGTGGAGTACGGGTAGATAAAGAGATTCCTCAATATAGTAAATATACTTTGGGTCTGGGATTGGTGCTTTCTCCTTTTTTTGCTTTGGGACATTTGGCTACTTTGCTGTTAAATGGTTTGGGTAAAGAAGTTTCTCTGAATGGACTTACCTGGCCCTACGAGTTATTCTACTGTTTGGGAAGTATTGGTTTAGGAATTAGTGGACTGGTTATTTGTTATCAAGCTGCCCGATTATTTTTTAGTACAAATGCTTCTATGTTAGCAGTAGCAGGGGTTTGGTTTGCTTCTCCTTTGAGTTTTTACCTAACTCTTGAATCATCTATGTCTCATGCAGTTTCTCAATTTTTTATCTCTATTTTTTTATATATTTGTGTTGCTAAAATTTGGACAAACTCAAAACGTGATCAAGTTTTATTAGGGCTTATTTTGGGATTGAGTGTTTTAGTTCGCCCGCAAAATATTTTATTCTTTTCAGTTCCGGTTATTATGGTTTTTGTACCAATAGTTAATCGAGTTATTAATCATCAAAAAACAGTTAATAATATTTCCTTAAAAAATATTATTAATCTCTCGACTATTTTTCCTTTGATTATTATTGGATTAGTTGCTTGTTTAATGCAGTTTCCTCAAGTCTTAATTTATCAATGGCAATATGGTAGTTTTTTTAACATTCCTTATTTAGAAGAAGGGGCAGCAGGAGGACATGGAGGTAGTTTTAATTGGATAGAACCACAAATTTTTAATGTTCTATTTTCTGGACATAGGGGTCTTTTTTTCTGGCATCCTATTTTATTTTTAGCTATAGTTGGTTTAATTTTATCTGCGCGAAAATTGCCAATTCTAGTGACAAGTTTTTTAATAGCTTTTGGATTACAAGTTTATTTAGTTTCTTCCTGGTGGTGTTGGTGGCAAGGTTCAAGTTTTGGAGGAAGAATGTTTTCTAGTTGTAGTTTGATTTTTGTTCTAGGATTAGCAAGTTTTTGGGATAATTTAAACCTCAAGCGATCGCAGATCATTGGAATAATAGTTACTCTAGGTTTAATCGGATGGAACGGTCTGTTAGTTCTACAATATGAATCAGGTATGATTCCCTCAGAAGACCCTGTAACCATGGGGCAAATTTTATCTAATCAACTATTTGCGATTCCTTACTTTATTAATCACGTTTTTAATCGTTGAAAAGGAAATGGTATATAATTGATGATCTTACTGGTAAGATCAAAAAGTTCATCTTAATCTCACTATTTTAAGCCAAAAATGTCTGCTATTACCCCTGATGAATCTCTAAATTGGTTGTATCGAGGAACTCATGAAATTTTCCCCCATCAACCTGAATCAGATAATCCCGAAAATAACCTCGAACAACTATTAAAACGGTGTCATCGTCCTTTACGGGTTAAACTAGGTATTGATCCAACCGGTTCTGATATTCATCTAGGCCATAGTATCCCTTTTCGTAAGTTACGGGCCTTTCAGGATGCAGGACATACAGCAGTGGTGATCATCGGAGATTTTACCGCACAAATTGGTGATCCAACTGGTAAGTCAGAAGTTAGAAAACAGTTAACCCCCGAACAAGTTCAACTCAACGCTCAAGACTATTTAGAACAGTTACGTCCGATCCTAGATTTTGATACTTTAGGTCGTTTAGAAATTCGCTATAATTCTGAATGGTTAAGTCAATTAGATTTGGCGAAAATCCAAGAATTATTAGCTACAATGACCGTGGGACAAATGTTAGCTAAAGAAGGATTTGCTGAAAGATTTAAACAAGAAAATCCAATTTTTATTCATGAGTTTCTTTACCCTTTAATGCAAGGTTACGACTCAGTTATGATCGATGCAGATGTAGAATTAGGAGGAACGGATCAAAAATTTAATATTGCTGTGGGAAGAGACTTACAAAGACACTTTGGTAAAAAGCCACAATTTGGATTGCTTTTACCGATTTTAATTGGTACAGATGGTAGCCAAAAAATGTCTAAGTCTCTGAATAATTATGTGGGGTTAAGGGAAGATGCTTTATCTATGTACTCCAAATTAGAAAAAACTCCTGATACTTTAATCAAAGATTATTTTGAGTTACTGACTAAGTTACCTTTAGATAATTTACCGGAAAATCCTCGGGAATGTCAAAAACAATTAGCGATCGAAATTGTTTCTCAATTCCACGGAAAAGAAGCAGCTTTAGTCGTACAAAAAACCGCAGAAGAATTAGTTAAGCAAGGGGGAGGAACTTCCACCGATGCGGTTCGAGAATATTCTTTATCTGAGGTAGAATTTCCCGCTAAATTGTTTTATATCCTTAATTCTAGTGGATTATGTGGCAGTAGTGGTGAAGGAAGACGGCAACTTAAAGGGGGTGCAGTTCGCATAGATGGTAATCGTATCATGGATCCTAATCTAACTTTTAATACTCCTGAAGAATTACAAGGAAAAGTTTTACAAGTTGGTAAGAAAAAGTTTGTTAGATTAATTTAAAAATTGCTATATTTTTCTAATGCTTGTTTTAATGAACTAGGAATAGGAGTAGGAACGGTTTTTTCCCCTTCTCTTCTCATACAAGCTGCTTGTTGTTCCCCTTTGGCAACTAATTCTTGTCCTTGATCTGTTACTCTCCAATATTCAAATAACATGGTAATTCGATTTTGTTTGACTTCTGATAAAATCATTTTAATAGTAACTTGATCAAAGGCGAATAATTCTGAAATATAATTACAGGAAACAGAAACAGTTACTAAAGCTAAACCTTGGGAAAGTTCTTCGATAATATCAGGTGCATTATCTTTGAGAAACATTTCTCGACAACGTCCTTGCCAGCGCACATAATTGGCATAATAAACATTACCAACTAGGTTAGTTTCTTCAAAGCTGACAATGTGATGATATTCGTATGCTTTCATGGTAGATATAACTTTTCGTTTCTATTTTATTTGAGATTGAGATATTTTTAAGTAAGGGAGACGATACAACCAATAATTAATCCCCGAAAAAATTATCATAGATAGAATACTAGATACAATAATAGCAGGACGTAAAGGAATAATCAAAAGAGAACTTATCAGTTCAATGAAAATCAACAGAATTAAAATATTGGCAATGGTTGAACGATGAAGTTTACTACATAAAACGGTTCCCAATGGCGCACCAATTACTACTATAGGAATTGCAGCAAACCAATAATGTTGTACGGTTATCGGGAAATCGTGAAAAATATTTACTTGACAAAATAACCCAAATATGGCGTTTAAAGCCATGAGAATTACGGAGGTAGGGGTCGCTACTTTTTCGCTTAAATGCCACCCTAAAACCATCAAAGAAAAAAGAACAATATCAATACCATTACCCACTAAACCACTCATAATTCCTCCAATTATTCCAGCGAATAAGCAAGCTATTTTTTCTGATTTACCCCAGATAAATATGGACTTTTTTTTGTGTTTTTTATTTTGATTTAAAATAAAGAGTGTGATAGAAAAGCTAGTTAACATGATAGTAAAAGACATTTTAAGAAGATCAGGGGGTAGTAAAGGAGCAAAGCATTTTAAACCTAAAAAAATCCCCAAAATACCCCCTAAACTTGCCCGACGAATTACCCGCCATTCTACTGGTATTTTAGCTAAATAAATAGTAAGAGAAGCTGCTGTCATTCCCACACTTTGGATAGCTAAAGAAAAAATTTTAGCATCATGGGGAGAAATCTGAAGTAATTTAGTAAAAACTGGGAAAGCAACTGCACCACCACCGATACTTGTTCCCCCTGCTATAATAGAACCAAATAACATGGTTAAGGCAATTTGCCAATAGTTAATTAAGTGGAAAAATGCGTCTTTTGCACCAAGAAGGGTTAACCAAAGTATCCAAGTTGTGAGAGCGATCGCGATGATAATGGTGCGTTTTGATCTTAAAGAAAATTGCCGAAGTTTCATAAAGGTTTTATTCTAATTTTAAAGACAACTATTTTAGTTAAATAAAAGAGTTTTATTGATGAATGAAGATACAAAAATAGGAAGATAATGTAGCTAAAAAATTAGTTGACTATTAAACTATTTTTAAGGTAAATAATCGGTATTGAT
Organism: Cyanothece sp. UBA12306; assembly: GCA_003448685.1. Lineage (GTDB taxonomy): Bacteria > Cyanobacteriota > Cyanobacteriia > Cyanobacteriales > Microcystaceae > Rippkaea. The sequence continues at coordinate 1,328 of DLXW01000318.1, read as the reverse complement.
AATTTTTTTAACTGTAAAAGGAGGACTAACAGGAAAAATTGCTGAAGATAAATCATATTTTTTTAGAGTATCTTGTCTAGCAGTCTGATAGCATTCTAAGAAAATATCTTCTAAAAATCTGTTAAGACTAGGACTATCTTTTAATAAGCGATTTAGTTTCCTTCTTTGTTCAATAACTGTGATTCGCCATCCTCGTTGATTATCCTCTTTTTCTGCTGTCCAATATTGTAACTTTAGGAGATGTTCTATAATCGTTATTAATCGACTTTCTAATTCTCGTTTTTCCCTTCTTCCCATTGCTTCAATTTCTTCAATTAAGTTATCTAAATCCACCTTTTCAAAACGAGTTTCTTTAAGTAATTTAATGGTGTATTCTATCCATAAATTAAAATCTTCTTCGTAGAGATTTTTGAGTTGACTTGATGGGGAAGTGATAGTCATTATACTTGGTTGTTTATAATTTTTTTCTTTACTTATCCTAAATTATAGTAGATATCTTATTATCTTAGATCAAAGCTCACAAATTGATTGTTTGAATAGGGCTTTATTTTCATGATTCATCTACAAAGGGTAACTTGAGTTTAAATTCCTTAGAAGTTGTTCTGAAACAATTAGAGAGATTATTCATTATATTTGATGTTCCTGATTATTTAGGTAATAACAAGCCCTGATATGTTTTAAATCAGCGAAAAACTTAGATCAAATTAGCTATAGTCTTCCTCTGACTTTTTTCTTTGTCTTTCATCTCCTCAACTGACACAGCAAAAACTAACGGTTTCTCAAACCCTTTGACTGTCACCACAGACGTG
>DLXW01000318.1:0-293 GCA_003448685.1 Cyanothece sp. UBA12306 | reverse complement strand
ACTGCCAATAACTGTCTCTCCTGCGGTCAACCAAACTACTTGAGAATTAGTATTTTTTCCTTGAGAAGAAGACTTTTGACTCATTAACATTAACGGTGCATCCACCATTATTCCTGCTTTCTTTAAGCATTCAGTAGCTGTCCAAATGCGCGTAGCTGAAACATCGAGAGATTCCCCTTTATAAGCAGTAATAGTGTCTGCTAAGGCTAATTTATGGGTTCCTAAGAGATCGTGCCAAACCGTCTCAGAACGCTCTGTAACGGGTTCGACATCACAGCCACTAGAACCCTTCC
>DLXW01000222.1 GCA_003448685.1 Cyanothece sp. UBA12306 | reverse complement strand
GGTATGCCCTACCCTAGTTGCCCAATTGGCAAATTTTGCTTGAGTTAAATGCTGGTCGTTTAGTTCCCAGGAAGATTTTACCTATTCCAAGGGTAAGAACTAAAACTTTAGGAATAGAACCCCATATCTTCGATTGTCAAGGTGCAGCGTCTACTTATTAGGTAGCAATCGGGTTTTTAAAGTGGTTGATTACCCTTCCACGTAAGTTCATTGTATCATATTCACGGCATTTAAAAATGCCGTGTCGTGCTTCATCTCCTATTTAAAAATAGGAGTTTTCGCACTCCCGTCTTACCTGATAAATTGTTCCTCGTTTTAACTTTTAATTGTCACAACAACCATGAAACCTACTGATATTCTGATTCTCTCCAATGGTCCCGGGGAAGTGACAACTTGGGTACGTCCTGTGGTCAAAGCATTAAGGGAAAAGCTGGGGGAAAATCGTTCTCAAATAAGAATTTCGGTAATGTTATCTCCTTGTCCCCATGCTACCGGTCAAGAGTCCGCGATCGCCAGTCGCTACCGAGAAGTTGATCGAGTCCAATCAAGTGAACATTTTTTTTCCTTTCTTGTGTGGGGTAGAACTGCTGATGATTGGGACTGGAGAGAACGGGGAATCGTCTTATTTTTGGGAGGAGATCAATTTTATCCCGTACTGATCGGTCAACGTCTAGGTTATCGTACGGTAATTTATGCCGAATGGGAAGCCCGTTGGTATCGTTGGATTAATCATTTTGGGGTGATGAATGAGGCTGTTATTAAGGACATTCCCCCAGTTTATCGCCATAAACTGACCGTAGTTGGCGATTTAATGGCTGATATCACCCCTCAACAAGTCCTCAAGTTCCCTAAATCAGAAACTTCCCCTCTGATTGCTATTTTGCCTGGATCTAAACCTGGAAAACTAATGCAAGGGGTTCCTTTATGTCTAGCCATTGCTGAAGCAGTTTATCAACAAAACCCCCAAACTCGTTTTATTATTCCAGTTGCCCCTACCCTTGATTTACCACAATTAGCTGATTTTGCCGATCCGACTAAAAATCCTTTGGTCATTAAAATGGGAGGAGTAACGGGTAAATTGGTAATAGGAGACCCTCAAATATCCCAACCCCCTGTGCTAAAAACTCCCACAGGGCTCGAAATTGAACTGATTACCGACTTTCCTGCCCACGATTACTTATGCCAATGTTGTTTAGCATTAACAACTGTAGGCGCGAATACAGCTGAATTAGGTGCTTTAGGAATTCCCATGATTGTTCTGTTACCAACCCAGCAACTTGATGCCATGCGGACTTGGGATGGGATTCCAGGAATGTTAGCCAATTTACCTTTAGTAGGCGGAATCTTCGCTAAGGCGATCAATAAAATGGTGGTTCAACAGGGAAGATTGTTTGCTTGGCCCAATCTTTGGGCTAAAGAAGAGATAGTTCCCGAATTAGTAGGAGAACTACAAGGGTCTGATGTTGCCCAATTAGTGTTAGACTGGCTAGATAATCCTGAGCAATTACAGTTGATCCGAGATCGTCTAGTACAGGTAAGAGGAGAGTCTGGAGCTGCGAAAAGAATTGCTGCAATACTTGAAAAAGAGTTAAATTTATGCTGATATGAGCGGTTTTTAGATATTACCAAAATAAGCCACTTGCAGTTGACGGGGTGACAAGAAGGTTAAAGTTAAGGCAAGTTAGACAAATTTTGATTATTAAATCATAATCTAGAATTCTTAATTTTGAAAATTTTGTTAAGCTTTAATATTTTGCAAAGTATTAAATGTTAACTGTTTATTAATTGTTCAATAATTCTAACTATCAAGCTATTAGGCTAAATATTAACAATAACCTAAAAACTGCTCATGTTAAATCTAAAGCCAATCAGAATAACTAATCTAGTTTTCACTTTGGCTGGCTTGGTAAGTCCCATTGTTTTCTTGAGTGAGACAGCCATTGCAGCCGTTTTAAGCGCTTCGGTAGATAATTTTTCTCTTTTAGAATCTCGAGCAATCTTATTTTCAGCAGAAAATATCGCTGATCCGTCTAATCAGATAACGAACGTATCGATTGAGGTCAATAATCCCAACCAAGTTCTAGAATTATTAGTTACTCAAAAACCGCCGGAGTCTTTAACTAATTTCAATAATGTTCCTGCTCCATCGACTGAAACAAATTCCCTGTCTTTCAGTTCCATTTTTGGCTCTTTACAGCAATTAAGATTGAATCCACAGTCTCAAACGACAGAACTCTCTGAAGTTCTCATTTTACCCCAGACTACTTGGGGAGATATTTATCAAGGAATTTATGATTTTAATAACATTGCTAACGAAAATAGTGAAGAATCCATAGATTCAATCGTTTTTGATCCCTTTAGCTCAATTACCCCTGAATCAGCATCAGATAGTGTTGAGACTGATTCTTCTCCTTTGGTAGGTACTGATACTCTACCTTCATCGGTATTTGGAGTTCCTAGGAGAGTATTTTCTATTCCTCAAATCAATTTTGCTGTACCTTTGGGTGAAAAAAGTCTTCCTTCTGCCACTGGATATCAAGGAGAATCTAACATGGACTCCATGATTAATGTTTTCTTTGCTTCAGTCCCCAAAGAACAAGTAGTCAACCTTGATATTTTCCTGAGAACGATTTATCGAACTAATCCTAGAGAAATGGTGGAACAGATCGACAAAAGTCTCGATTTAACCATTGATACTGAGTTACAGTTAATGCCTAAAGAAGTTTTTGACAATATTTATCAGCGAATTCCGACTAACTTTGCGGGTTCTCTCTAAAAATTATTGATTAGGGAAAATTACTAACTGGTCAAGACAAATGTTAAGATACCCAAGATAAAGTTATATTACTGAACTTAGCTTAAGCGAGTCTTGTCATGTTAAAGGTCTTACTGCGCTATTTTAGCTTGAATAGTGTGATGTTTCTGCTACTATCCCTAGGAATAGTCTATCCTCTGGTTATTCAGAGTCAAACCCCCCCCAATACCCCAAATATGGAGAATGAAGCAGAGGAACCCAATGAGGATTTGACTGATCCCAATAATTTGCGTCCCTTGACCCAAGCTGACAGTTTGTTAAGCTTACAAGGGGGTGAAAGATTGATGTCCGAAGCCAGTGAAGCCATCAATCAGGAAAACTACGACCTAGCGGCTAGTAAACTTCAACAGGCCCGCAAAATTTTTAATCAATTATCTAATTTTCATTTACAACTAGCTAATAGTTTTTCGGGGATCGATACCAAAATTTATGAATCTCAGCGTAATAGTGCTTTAAAAACTGGGCAAATGAGGGATTCATCCACGTATCAATTAGCATTGGTTCACCGAGCGCAAAATCAACCGGAACTGGCTGTCCCCCTGTTAATTCAAGTCATTCGTTCTCAAAACCCGACTACAGACTTAGGTAAAAAATGCTATCAACAATTATATGAATTGGGATTTGTGGATGTTCCTTTTTCCACTTCTCCTACAGCCACTTCTCCAAGTGAATAAGATGATCAATTGTGATCCATTCAGGAAAACATGACATAGATATCTGGTTTAGGCGACAAGATTTAAGTCAAAATAATCATAGGATTAATTTAAAAGTATCGTCAACAATTACTAAATTAGGGGAAACACAATGATCGGACTCCAACAAGTAGAAAGCATGATTAAAAGCCAACTCCCTGATGCTCAAGTGGTGGTTCGGGATATGAAGGGTGGAGGAGACCATCTTGAAGCTATTGTGGTATCTTCTGAATTTGAAGGAAAAACATTAGTTAAACAGCATCAACTAGTTTATGGAGCTCTCAAAGAAGCTCTTGACTCAGAAGCGATCCATGCTTTAGCTTTAAAAACTTATACCCCCCAAGCTTGGGAAACTGCACAACAAGCTGTTTAGGTTAAATGTAACAGAAGTAGCAGTTTAGTTGATCTTTTAGGGTAATCATCGTTATTATCAGAAAAATTGGCTCTAAAACCCTGCCTTATTACAGGGTAAAGTGTTTGAAGAGGGTCTTAAATCCTCTTTGAAAAAACTACTTTGCCACTGCTAACTTCTGACTTGGTTAACGTTATATTTTACCCCTCAAATTCTGTATTTTTCTCAGGAGATTCCTATGACACCCGAAACTAAAGAACGCATTGATCAATTAGTTAAAAACAACAAAATTTTCGTTTTCATGAAGGGAAGTAAATTGATGCCTCAATGTGGATTTTCTAATAGTGTTGTGCAGATTTTCAACACTTTAGGAGTTCCCTATGAAACCTGTGATGTCCTAGCAGATCCTGAAATACGTCAAGGAATCAAAGATTATTCCAATTGGCAAACAATCCCCCAAGTTTATATTAGCGGGGAATTTGTTGGAGGCTGCGACATCGCAATAGAGATGTATCAAAGCGGAGAATTGCAGCAAATGGTGGAAGTTGCCTTAGCTTCTTAGAAATCAAGGTTCAAGGGGGGAAAGAATCCCCCTGAAAGCAAAAATGGAATTAATAGTAATCAGGTTCAGGTTGTAATTGTGCCATTTCAAAGTTGGAAGGATCACGAAAAAACCGCCAACTTTCCTCTTCTAAACGGTGAATTACATAAGCCTCTAAGGTGTTGGTATGGCGCAGACAAGCGAGGTAACCATCCATATAGCATTGGATTTCATCAAAACGACGACCTCGATGCCATAAATCCACCATGCCATCAGTGAGCTTTTGATAGTAACGAATTGCTTGGGCATTTTGTAGCATGACAAAATATTGAGTTCGTTGAATATAAAGAACGAAAAATTGACCTTATCCTAAACAATCTTGGTGAGGAAAGCAAGTAAAAGTGAAAATTTTTCTTGATGTCTGGGAATCCCAACCATCCTCAATTTAATTGTAACCACTGGGTTTATCAAAAGTCTTGGTTAGTTCACGGATCATAAAGAATATAGGTTAAGAAGAAAGCAACAATTAGCAATTCTTAAGATTTTTTTAGGGAATCACTAAAGATGCCGTAGCAGATGTTACAAATTCTTGACATTGCCTTTGCTAACTTAATAGATATTTATTTAGAAGGAAAAAAACTAAGGTGAATCTGATTTATATTGCTATCGTCGAGGGGAATCCTCACCTGCGATCGCTCTTGGGTTGGCATTTACAGCAAGCGGGTTATATGGCTCAGCCATTCTCCAATGTCGATCAAGCTCGTGATGCTTTTGCCCATCGCCTACCGGCCTTAGTTATTCTTGATTCCGATCTTGTTGATAAAGACGGAGATGGAGATGGTCTAAAATTATGTAAATGGCTACACGCCCAAAGACAATCTTTAATCCTGATTTTATCGGCTCGTAATGGTGAAAAAGATATTGTTAGAGGACTCAATGCTGGAGCCGATGATTATTTAACCAAACCCTTTGGAATGCAAGAATTTATGGCACGGATTGAAGCTCTTAAGCGACGTTTAAGGGTAGCTTGCGCTCCTCTTTATCTTGATTATGGAGATTTAAAAATTGATTTAGTGCAGCGTCGGGTTCAGTATCGAGGGGATTTTGTCGAACTGACTCCTCAGGAATTTAGTTTACTATATGTTTTGGCTCAAGCCGAAGGAAATCCCTTAAGTCGTTCAGAACTCCTGGATCTGGCTTGGCCCGAAGCAATTGACAATCAAAGGACGATTGATACCCATGTCCTGTCTCTTCGCAAGAAAATAGAAACTGATCCTCGTCAACCGAGTCTCATTCAAACGGTTCGTAATGTAGGTTATCGTTTTAATCCTGATATATTACGAGATAGTTCCTTGTCCACCGCTGCTTTGACAGCTACTACTCCAATGAATATGAACGGCCACCATCAACCTGTCTCAAACGTCAGTTAATGGCTTGACTGAATTTGTCTAACAACGGTGAAAGCAGAATAACTAACCCCAGCAGTTCCTTCCCCTGGATGGGTTGAGTCTCCTACTAACCAAAGATTGTTAAGGGGAGTTCTTGTAGCAATCCCAAAAGGGCCAAAGGTAGAAACCCGCTGACCAATTCCTCCGACAAAACCTTTCTCCCTGGCAGTAAATTTAGCAAAAGTTCTTGGTGTAGCAGCTTCTTGATGAATAATTGTATCTGGGGTAAGGTGAAAATAGGAGCTTAAACGGGCGATCGCTTCTGATGTATATTGCTCTTTGAGTTTTCTATAGGTTTCTAGGCTGGTTTGATCCCAAATTTGGGCATCAGTGAAGGTTGAAGCAATAATTGTTGCTTTACCTTCAGGCGCTCTCCCGTCTCCTGATTTACTGACGGAAACAAACAAAGAATTGTTCTCTCCAATGGGAGCATTGGGGTTATAAAGAAATTGTAAATGGGGAGAACAGTTAGGGGGAATGGCTTGGTGATCGACCCCTAAGTAGACCACAAAGGCACCCGATGGTTGGGGAAGTTTATCTATTCGATTTTTATAGAGTTTCCACAAGGGAAAGGACGGGAGTAATTCGATTAAATTTTGTACAGGAACGTTAGCGACTATGTGATCTGCTGTGTCAGTGCAGATTTTCCCCGTTTTTTGTTGACGAATGCTAACACTTTGTACTTGGTTGTTGTGGGTTTGAATTTGTTGGACACTATGACCTGTTAGAAGTTTTCCCCCGTGTTTTTCTAATGCTTCTACTAAGCGATCGCTTAAAACCTGCATACTTCCTTGCAAATGGTACAATCCTTGGGGCGCTTGAGAAACGGCTAAGGCTGTAGCAGCGTATAATAAAGCGGTTTCATCGGCGTTAACCTGGGAATAGAGCTTTAATTGGAGATCGAGAAAGGTTTTAAGGCGGTGATCTTTTGCTAATCCATATAAGCGCAAAGCATCCCCTACGGTCATTAAAGCAAAAGGGACAGTAATTAAAGTATCTAGGCGCATTGCTGAGACTAATTGCCAAAAATCCCAAAGATTGCGCGGAGGTAAGACGGGATCACGTCCTTGAAACTTCCAACTAGCCTCGAAGAGTTTGGCCATTAATTGCCAAAAGGGTTCACTCTTAGGGAATTGTCTTTGTCTTTCTTCTTGCCATTGCTGGCGATCGCGCCAAACTTTAATAGGTTCGGTTTCCCCTGGTAAAAACACAGCACAAGCTGGATCGCAAAATGTCGCTTCTGGAAGTTCTACCCCCAATTCCTCAAAAATTCTCTGGTGAATACCCCCAGGTTCGAGCCCTGCTACTTGGGTTGCTCCCACATCGAAGGTGAACCCTCGTCGTTTAAAGGTGGAGGCGCATCCCCCTGGGACTAATGCCTGTTCATAGATAGTTACATTATAGCCTCGACGCGCTAGTAATGCTCCTGCTGTTAACCCACCAATTCCTGCTCCTATAATAATGATGCGGTTTGGCATCTTTAACTAATTTACATTTCTTAATATTTTTCTCATCTATTGTAACGTGATTAGTACAGGTTAGCTATGGCGGTTCACTTCTTCTAGTAACCAAGGATCGACGGTTTGACCATCTCGGCGACGTAATTCAATATTAACTAAAGTTTTTGTGGGGGAGTCGGGGGGTGCGGGTTGGGGATGAAAAATGATGTCGTAGGCATTAGGATCTTCGTTATGTTCTTTCAACCAATCTTGGACTTTGATGGTACAAAAAAAGGATTGCTCTTGATCAAACATCCGAGAAATTTGCATTTGTAAGCTATAAAGATTCAGTCTAGCCATAGTATTTTGAGGGAAAAGTTATACCATATTCTTTAATTGTAACAAAGGTTTTAATGAGGAAGATCAAAAATTTAATGATAATTGCTGATACTGGCAATCATCCCTTGATAAATGATCTTCAAGATGATAATTTCTAATAAAAATTTCTTGACCTTTTTCTGCTTTACCTTGTTGATAATTATTCATCCCATATTGTAGTTCCCAATCAATCATAATAAAGTTTTGAAAATTATCTCTGATTTCTTGGCAATTATCGTAGGTAATTAACCATTGATGTTGACATTCTATCATGTTTTGAGCGAATTTTTGATGCTCAAATGATGTATGTAAGTGGCCATCTTTGCCATATAATCTAGATATTGTAGCCGTAAAATAGGGGGGATCTAAAAATATAAATACATCTTTTCCTGGAGGGGTTAATACTTCATTATAATCTAAATTAGTAATTTTAATATCTTGGAGAATAGTTGCTAAATTTGCTAAGCGATCTATTGATGAATCAGTAAATCTCTTGAGGAAAGATTGGTGAGAAAATCCCCCAGATTCTATGGTACCAGAAAAGGTGATTCTATTGAGTACAAAAAAGCGAACTGCCCTTTCTAATTCTGATAATTCTTGAACTGAAACTGAGGTTAATTCTTTAAATAATTTTCGACCATCAGTACAAGTTAATTTTATTTGACGCAAAGCAGTTACTAATTCTTTGAGATCAGATTGGGCAATTTTCCAAAATAGATAGACTTCAGGGTTGAGATCGTTAATCCAAATCTTAATATTCGGATACATTTGTTTGAGATAAATAAAGACTGAACCCCCACCAACAAAAGGTTCTCTATAGTCTAATAATTTTTGGGGTAGTTGTTTGCTAATTTGTTTAATTGCTCTTGATTTTCCCCCAGGATAACGGAGGGGACTTTTGATTAAGCTGTTTTTTTTTGACTTAGATTTAGATGGGGAGTTACTGTTTATTTCAATTTGAATATTTTGATTATTTTTAGCTTCTAAATCTAATTTTTTGATGATATTTTGTTGTTGTTGGGAATTCATGGCTTCTCTCCAGCTTGCATTTTGAGAAATTTTAAGTGAAATATCTTGAAATTCATCAAACTCTTGAACTATTTTTTGTAAGTAATGATCCAAAGTTCAACCCTTAAAAGTCATACTCCCTACACTAAGTAAATTAAAAAACACTAGATGTCACAAGTATGAGAACTGCTATAATCTCGAGCTTTATGTGATACAATTGGTAGAGTAACTTTGGAAATCCCTGTCTATTTATTAAGATGGGAAAACATCCTAATATAAAATAAGCTTCGAGCTTTGGACAGACAATATTGTAATTTGAGTGAATCAACCCTTAACTACGTCCCAATTAAACTTAACCGATCTGTTTCCCTTTAAACTGGATAAATTCCAAGAAGAGGCGATCGCAGCCTTATCAGTAGGAAAATCTGTGGTAGTCTGTGCCCCCACCGGTTCAGGAAAGACTCTCATTGGAGAATATGCTATTTATAACGCCTTAAAAAATGGCAAGCGCGTCTTTTATACCACCCCTCTCAAAGCTTTATCTAATCAAAAATTCCGCGACTTTCAAGACAAATTTGAGTCAGGAGAAAATGATAACCTGGTGGGATTAATTACAGGAGATACAGTAATTAATCCTAACGGATCTGTGGTCATTATGACAACAGAAATTTTCCGTAATATGCTCTATGAAACCCCAATTGGTCAGGTGGGAACTTCCCTAGAAAATGTAGCTACTGTCATTTTAGATGAGTGCCATTACATTAGTAATCAAGGTAGAGGAACAGTCTGGGAAGAGTCAATTATTTACTGTCCACCAAGCATTCAATTAGTAGCTTTATCAGCAACTATTGGCAACCCAGAAGAACTAACAGATTGGATTAATCAAGTAAGATTAACTGCTCCAGGAATTGACCATAAATCTAATGAAATAAGCCTTTGTGAATTAATTAATTCTGATTTTCGTCCTGTTCCTTTACGGTTTTATTTTAGTACAAAAAAAGGACTTTTTTCTTTACTCAATCCTAAAAAAACTGCCATAAATAATAAATTAAAAACTCCAGGAAATACCAAGAAAAAACGAAGATTAAAACGGGAAGAATGTCCGAGCTTATTAACAGTAATCAGACAACTAGAAAAAAGAGATTTACTCCCAGCCATTTACGTTATCTTCAGCCGTCGAGGCTGTGATCAATCGGTGCAGAGGCTCGAGGGAATCACTTTAGTGAGTCCCGAAGAAGCCCATGCCCTACAATACAATTTATTAAGTTTTTTCCTAGTCAAAAATCCCCCTTTACAAGAACAACTTTTAGCCTCTGTTAAGACAGAAAACCCTCCTTTATATCAACCCCTATTAGAATTTTTTGCTAATCCTACCCCTGAAGCTTATCTATTTGACTATTTAGCCAGGGATGAAGAAACTAAAATCCATCTTTTCCAATTGTTGGCCATCTCTTGTCAATTGGTCAAAGGCGATCAACTCGAACCCTTAACGAGGGGAATAGCCGCGCATCATGCTGGAATTCTTCCTGTTTTAAAAGAATTAGTCGAACAGTTATTTGAAGCGGGGTTAGTCAAAGTGGTATTTGCCACCGCTACCCTATCGGCTGGAATTAATATGCCGGCCCGGACTACGGTCATTTCTGCACTCTCCAAACGTACCGATACCGGACATGGGATGTTAACCCCTTCAGAGTTCCTCCAAATTGCAGGTCGTGCCGGAAGAAGAGGAATGGACGAGGTAGGTCACGTGGTAACAGTGCAAACTCCTTTTGCTTCGAGAATTTTCAATAATTATTTAGCCATGGCTGATGCTGAACCCTTAAAAAGCTGTTTTACCCCTTCCTACGGCATGGTCTTAAATTTGTTACAAAAACATACCCTAGAAGAGGCTAAAGACTTACTAGAACGTAGCTTTGCAGAATATCTCGCTCAGTTAAAGCTAGAACCTGAACAGCAGGCCCTTGCCTCTTTGACCACAGAACTAACTAAAATCGATATTGATCTCGCAGGTATAACCGAAGCAGACTTATTAAGTTATGAAAAACTTAAAGCTCGTCTCAAAGAAGAACAGAGATTATTGAAAATTCTCGAAGAACAAGCTCAAGAAAGCAGAATAAAAGAGATTACTCCTCTATTAGCCCAGCTTAATGTGGGAGATCTCCTGTATTTAAAGGGTAAACACCTGAAAGTATCTAAACCAATTTTAGGGGTCTTAGTAACCATGGTTTCAGGTTCAGGTCAGTTCCCTGATTTTTTATGTTTAGGAGAAGATAACCGTTGGTATTTAGTTAGAAGAGGAGATATTGTCGATATTAATCCTTCTTCTTTGACTCCTCATAGTGTTCAATCTTTAAATTTACCAGCCCTTGAAACCTTTTCTTTGGGCAAAGGACCCAAAGGAGATCAGACATCCGAGCAATTGTGTCATCAAATGAGCGATCGCGCTATTTCCCTGGTTATTGCTCCTGAAGTGAGGAAACAGAAGCAGCGTTTAGAACAAGTTAACCAAGCTTTAGAAGAGCATCCCCTGCAACAGCATAAAAATGTAGCGCGGTTGCTCAAATCACACCATCGAAGACTCAAATTAAAAGAAAAACTTCATATCAGTCAGGTTAAATTCAAAAAACTCCAGTCGCGTCAATCTTATTATTGGGAAGAATTCCTCAATTTAATCGAAATTTTACAAGAATTTAAAGCACTCGACGGTTATGAACCAACTCCTTTAGGACAAGCTTGCGCTACGATTCGCTCAGAAAACGAACTTTGGCTAGGATTAGTGATTATGTCAGGTTCCTTAGAACGTTTAGAGTCTCCCCATCTAGCAGCTGCTATAAGTGCTTTGATTACCGAAAACTTACGTCCTGATACTTGGACAAATTATTTACCATCCCAAGAAATTTTAGAATTATTTACGGAAACGGAAACCCAAGGGGTCAGTTTACGCGAAATTCGCCGTCTTCTCTATCAAACCCAGTCTCGCTACCATATTACCATTCCCGTTTGGCTAGAATTAGAATTGATTGGCATAATCGAACAATGGGCTTTAGGCGCACAGTGGCAAGAATTATGTGAGAATACCAGCCTTGATGAAGGAGATCTGGTTCGTTTATTAAGGCGAACAATCGATTTACTCTGGCAAATCCCCCAAATTCCTGGAGTTTCTAGTTATTTGAAGGACTCGGCTAAAGAAGCTGTGACTAGGTTGAAGCGTTTTCCGATTTGATGAATCATCAGAAAATTGGGTAGAAACCCCGTCCTTTTAGGACGGCTTTACAATTAGAGTGTTTCGCTATATATTAAACAGGTAGTGAAACACTGTTAAATATGTACGCCACTCAAAAAAACCAACTTAGACGACTTAGCCAGCACGAATTTAATGCCCTGACTACTTTGTGTCGTTTGAGCAAGAATCTTTTTAATGTGGCGTTGTACGAATGTAGGCAGTATTTCTTTGCT
>DLXW01000155.1:1996-5473 GCA_003448685.1 Cyanothece sp. UBA12306 | reverse complement strand
TATTAAGCCCCTACTGACTTCTGACTTCTGACTTCGTTAACTACCCACGTGGGTAAAGCTATCGATAACTTTACCCAGAAAATTAGGTCTATTGCATTTTTACATCTTTGAGTAAAAATGGCATTGTCATTCCCATAATTAAACTAGAAATAGCTACAACAAAACCTAAATTCATTCCCGTTTCTCCTAAGCTAATTAATAACACCAAGCCTAAGATAATTCCTAAAGTAAGCTGACGATAAAAATATCCTGGATTACTCAGTAATTTTCCTTGAAAGAATAATTTCATTGAATACCAAATAAAGTCTAACATTGGCTATTTCTCCTAAACAAATTTCAACACAACAAGTCCAATGGCAGCAACTGGAAGAACTCCCGCAGGGCCGAATAAACTACCCAACATTGCTGCTAATTGATAACCCAAATCTTTACCAGCAAGTATGATTCCACCGATCGCACCGCTAATCATCGAAATAATGCCAGCTATCATCAACCAAAATAATCCCGTTAATAGAGTTATTTCCCCCAACATTAAACTACTTAAAAAGTTATCGATAGCTGGATTAACTCCTAAATTGCCTAAGATTTCAGTCATGTACTGTTCTCTCCTTTGGTGAATTGATCATTAAATCATAAGACTTCTTTAAATTAAGCTAAGTAAAAATCAAAAAATTGATAGTCAATCTACTTTTTGTCCTCTACCTTTTGCTTTATTTTTACAAGAAGTTAGCCTTCGAGTTCCCTCTCAATTTCGTACAAAGCTTGTTCTACTACCTCAGCCCGTTCCCATTGTTCATATTGACTAAATATTTGATAGGCTTCTTGATAGTAGATTTTGGCTTGCATTAAGTTATTATGATTACCCCTATCAGGATGCTCAACATCATCGGGTAAATTAAACAAAACATTGGCTTTGTTCGAGATGGTATTGGCATATTCAATAGGAGTATCTTGGAATGTACGAACCTTTAAAGCCTCGTCATAAGCAGCGAGGGCTTTCAGGTTATTTTCTACGGGATGGGTACTCGGAAGGTATTGTAAGGCGTTAGCCAAGTTATTTTGTAACATGGCGTATTCACTGGGATGATCAATTAAAGTTACCCATTTCAAGGCCGCCTCAAAAGACTGTACCGCCATTGCTTGTCGCATTTTTTCCCCTTCTGGACTGAGGGGCATAGAAAGATAGGCGATCGCAATATTATTTTGGAGAATAGCGTATTCTTGGGGATAACTCTGACCATCAAAGACTCGAACTGCCTTCTGATAAGCTTGTATCGCTTCTTGCATCGTTCCCTCGTGAAAGGGAACCAAAGCTTGCATGACAACCCCCAAATTCATCTGTGCTTCGGCTACTTCTTCGGGGGAAGCGTGTTCTTCAAGAATGGGTAAGGCGGTTTCATAAGCGGTTTTAGATTCTAATAATAAATCTGCTTTTTCGCTGGGAATAGTTCGTAAGGCTGTTGCCATTCCCGATAAACATCTAGCTTTTAATATAGGATAATCAGCAGGACATAATTCTAGACCCCGACGGTATAGAAAAACCGCATCTTCCAATTGTTGCAAATTCTTCGGTTTTTTTTGTAATCCTGCTGCCATTTCGATCAACATTTCGATCTTTTCTGGTAGAGTTGCCATGTCAGATTCAATGGCATTTAAGGCAGCTTTTACGTTTAAGTTACTAAAGGTTGTGGTCACAGGTTTAATGTCTCGTAAAAGTTTAATAGATTAAGGATATTCTCACTTCAACTTTAAGGATAATTAGTTTAGATAAAAGGTAGTTTCTTCTACCTTATTAATGGTCAAATTCTTAATTAAGTCAAATGTTATGATTCTTTGACAAAAATCTTAATTGTTTAGAGAAGACAGAGTTAATTAATCCTCATCATTCTATGTCTCCTCTATTGAAGCAATAGGTTAAGATTAATCCTCTGTTCTTTGTACTTTTTTAAGGTTTAAGCTAATTTTAAGCAGTCAAAATTACCTTTTGATCTATATTTTTCCAGGCTAAGAAATATTTATCAAGACATATAGCACTATTCATTAACTAAAATTCTTGCTTGAACTGACTGCCATTGTTAGTAGTAGCGGCAACATATTCCATTACTATCACGTCATCGTAAAAAAACTCAAAGAAAGAAGGTGGTGGTATTTTGCAACGATTTTTAACAACACTCGCACTTTCATCCGTTTGTGTGGGAATATCTCCTAGTTTAGCAGCAGTTCGTCCTAGCTTTTATTTTCCTGCTGAAAATTTCTGTGCTATCTATCAAGGCAGTATCAATAGTGCTAAGCAATTTGTGTTGCTACTTGAAAACGAAAAACAATTAACTATTCAAGCTAATAGTAATTTAAGTATTTCTGTTACTCGTCAAGGTAAAGTGGTGCCTCCATATCAAATCAATTCTCCGACTGGCAAATTGATTTCTGAACATTCTTACCGAACAGCTAAGATGGGAGAACATATTGTTGTGGTTAAGGGAAGCACATCGGAAGCAAAAATCACCCTTTGTCTTCGTTAACACATAAAAAGCTTGATTTTTTCGAGATACATTGTAAGATTAGGATTGACGCCCCGGCACCCCTTGCCCCTCTTCTTCATCAATGATATTAACCAGAAGTTTGGCACGAGATGGAGATCGTCTTGATCCCAAAAATAGCAATTCAAGATCTAGACTAGGGAGTTTTTCATTAAATCCCGAATGTGATTATCTCGCATCATTAGCTGTTGCATGGTATCAAGCAAATAGCCAATGACTTGATCGTGTTCTAAGTCTTGAAATTCCTGTTGTAAGCATTGAAGCTCAAATTTTTGCTCTAATGATAACTCAAAAATATTTGCGTCCATGATGATTATCTCCTTAGCCTAAAGATTTAACTGAAGAACTGTTAGCCAAATTGCGAACAACATTTGTCTTGATCATTAATAGTCGTGAAGCTTGCATCAGAAGTTCTAATGCTTGTTCACGGCTCATTTTTTGAGCTGCATCTCGCATTCTTTTCATTTCAAACTGCTGTTCTAAACTCAGATCAAAATCTTTTGATTCCATACGAACCTCCATAAAAGTAAGAGAAAGTGCTATCTCACAATGCTTTGAGGGAATTGACCTCGAATAGAGATTGCTGGTTATATAAAGCAATGTAACAAAGATTTGACAGTATGTCTACCTTATGTATTTATGGACTTGGCAAATCCTTTCGAGAGATTGTTCCCTATGGTTACCTATGATAATTTCAATCAATTGGGGCATAAGCATATAACATCATTTTTAGCAAGAGTTTGGGTTAAGATTTGCTCAGTGCGAACAAAAATTTGGGTACATCTACCCAAAAAATCAAAAAACCCTCATACTTTGGTGAAAAATTATTTGACGAATATATGAAACAATCTGTAATAATCTAATAGGATCTATAATTTGAATTGCTGTGATGCTGGCACAAGTACTCAAGATCGAAACAGAACCCTTAATGATCATTCCA
>DLXW01000155.1:0-1793 GCA_003448685.1 Cyanothece sp. UBA12306 | reverse complement strand
ACTAAAGATCAAAACAGACCCTTAAATGATCATTCCATTAGCAGAGTTAGAGGTAAGTTAATTTTGAGGGCGGGAGCCGATACGACTAGAAATAATCTGGGTTGTCAGGAAGCGCGTTGCTGGGGAATTTCTGACTTATTTTTATGTAAGCCATATCAAATATGGTCCAATTGTGCTGAGTTAAAAAGTTTTTTTTCAAATCAATCACTGGAGGTATATCCTAATGCCCATTCGTCTATATGTTGGTAATTTACCCAAAGAATCCATCGAACCCCAAGCTTTAGAGGAGATGTTTGCCGATGCTGGCGAAATTATGTCTACCAAAGTGATCAAAGACCGCAAAACTGGCAAATGCCGAGGTTTCGCTTTTGTAACGGTGGCAACAGATGAAATGGCTGATGACTTTATTGAAAAATATAATGGTCAGTCTTTTATGGAAAATCCTCTAAAAATCGAAAAAGCCTTACCTCGGACTAAGGAAAAAACGAAAGAGGACGGTCAAGATGAAAGTGCTGCCGCTGCGACTCCAGCGCCAGTCAAAACTTCAGGTAAAAAAGGTGGTGGTAAAAAACGGACTCGCTCTCAAGGCGGTTCTAACAATAATTCAGGAGAAAGCTTTCAACCTGATCCCCGTTGGGCTGACGAGTTAACCAAACTTAAGGAGATGCTGGCTGCTAATACCAATTAAAGGAGTTCAAAATTAAGGAATATGTATGGCATTGGGAATCGACCTCTTGCCATATTTTCTAATGCTCACATCAGGGTTAACGAAGTTTCCCAGTCTCCAAACAAGTTATTTTTCTAACGGGTATTTTTTAAGTGTTGATTAAAGAATCCCTCATACCCTATTCTTGAGGTTGCTGAGTCTAAAATTTGAACCAATAGTTCTGTCTCTAAGGAGTTTGAGAATGTCAGTTACTAATGATCCTGTTGTAATTATGAAACAAGAGGTGGGTAAAGCCGCCGCTGCTCGGGTTAAATCTGATTCGATTGTTGGTTTGGGAACGGGTTCAACCACCGCCTATGCTATCGAATATATTGGGGAACGCCTCCAATCTGGAGAATTAAAGAATATCGTCGGGGTGACGACTTCTTTTCAAGCTGAAGTATTAGCTAGAAAGTACAATATTCCCTTAACCACTCTTGATGTGATTGATCACATTGATGTGGCTATTGATGGAGCCGATGAGGTTGATCCTCAGAAAAACTTGATTAAAGGAGGAGGAGCCGCTCATACCCAAGAAAAATTAGTTGATAGCTTGGCAGAAGTCTTTATTGTGGTGGTAGATGGCAACAAGCTAGTGGATAAGCTCGGATCAACTTTTTTGTTACCTGTGGAAGTAATACCCAAAGCTGTAACCCCTGTAATGCGTAAACTAGAAAAATTGGGGGGTAAACCTGAATTACGTATGGGAGTCAGAAAAGCAGGACCCGTAGTAACTGATCAAGGAAATCTTATCATTGATGTCAAATTTGAGGCGATTGACGATCCAGCAACCTTAGAACAGACAATTAATAATATTCCAGGGGTCTTGGAAAATGGGTTGTTTGTTGGAGTAACAGATGTAGTGTTAGTCGGTGAAATCGTTGAGGGGAAACCAGTGGTACGAGAACTTTAGAAAGGTTATAACTCACCCAACTTTGTGTAAAAAGAAGCAGATCAACCCCTAAATTCAGGAACAAAATTCCTGATTTTTGAGTTTATCGACAATAATTCACTCTAAAACACCACCTTTTAAGAAACCCATAGTTTTTGGTGCGGGGCTTAAATCCCCGTTACAAAAACTACTTCT
>DLXW01000249.1:1359-12160 GCA_003448685.1 Cyanothece sp. UBA12306 | reverse complement strand
GGGCTTAATAATATTAAGCCCGTACAGAAGTCTCCAAGTAAAACTCGCTTGTGACAAGGGTTTAAGAGCCAAGTTCTGTCCTAACCACCTTGGCGACTTCTGACTTCGTTAATAGAGCGATCGCGGTGAAAGCAAACCCGTTCATGTGTTACATTTTTTAATAGGCTTCTCATGTTTACTCCATGAAGAACACAGCAAAGTTCTTCGGATAAGCAACGGCATAGTACGCTTAATATATAGCCATCGATATGACTCCATAAATTTGGGAATCGTCCTTGGGAGTCAGAATCAAGAAACCCTTCATCATTAATTTCCACAGCGCATATAGCTTCAATGTTCACTAAACAAGTTACAGATTCTCCCATCTATAAGTGGTTCGACGATCGCCTCGAAATCCAGGCGATCTCCGATGACATCAGTAGCAAATACGTTCCTCCCCACGTCAATATTTTCTATTGTTTGGGTGGAATCACCTTAGTTTGCTTCATAGTCCAGTTTGCTACTGGGTTCGCCATGACTTTCTACTATAAGCCAACTGTTACTGATGCTTTTAGTTCCGTTCAGTACATCATGAACGAAGTCAACTTTGGTTGGTTGATTCGCTCGATCCACCGCTGGTCTGCCAGTATGATGGTGTTAATGATGATTCTTCATGTTTTCCGAGTTTATCTCACTGGTGGCTTCAAAAAACCCCGTGAGTTAACCTGGATCACCGGAGTTGTCTTAGCGGTAATCACCGTTTCCTTTGGTGTTACCGGCTATTCTCTACCTTGGGATCAGGTTGGTTATTGGGCGGTTAAGATTGTATCTGGTGTTCCCGCAGCCATCCCAGTGGTAGGAGACCAAATGGTAGAACTGTTACGAGGCGGTCAAAGCGTTGGACAAGCAACCCTAACCCGTTTCTACAGCTTACATACCTTTGTGTTTCCTTGGTTAATTGCCGTTTTCATGCTGGCGCATTTCTTAATGATTCGCAAACAAGGCATCTCTGGTCCTTTGTAAAGCGATCAACAGTAATCAGTGAACAGTTAAGCTAAAACTGGTCACTGATAATCAGACTAATAACCTGCTGATCCTCAGTTTTAATAAGGAGAAATCAACACTAATGTCAATTGAAAAAAAACCCGATCTTAGTGATCCTAAACTACGGGCAAAACTAGCCCAAGGTATGGGACATAACTACTACGGTGAACCAGCTTGGCCTAATGATCTACTTTATGTTTTCCCCGTAGTTATTTCTGGAACTATCGGCCTTTTGGTAGCGTTAGCGGTTCTTGATCCAGCTTTGGTTGGTGAACCTGCTGATCCTTTCGCCACTCCTCTAGAAATTTTACCCGAATGGTATCTCTATCCCGTTTTCCAAATTTTGCGGATTTTACCCAACAAACTGTTAGGAATTGCTTGTCAAGCGGCGATTCCTTTAGGTTTAATGTTGATTCCTTTTATTGAAAGTGTCAACAAGTTCCAAAATCCCTTCCGTCGTCCTGTGGCTACTGCTATGTTCCTCTTTGGTACAGCAGTTACCCTCTGGTTGGGTGCAGGAGCAACTTTTCCCATCGATGAATCTTTGACTTTGGGATTGTTCTAGAAAAGGCTTAATTTAGCTAAATCTACAGGCCTGTGATTAATCTTAATCTTATTCAATGGAATGGATTAGGGGCAATCACAGGCATCTTGTATCTACAATAAACAAATCGGACATTTATAGAGACTCTATGATACCTACAGTTATTGAAACTTCTGGCCGTGGTGAACGCGCATTTGATATCTATTCCCGTCTGTTGCGCGAAAGAATTGTCTTTCTCGGACAAGAAGTCAGGGACGAAAACGCTAACCTGATTGTGGCACAGTTGTTGTTCCTTGAAGCAGAAGATCCTGAAAAAGATATTTACCTCTATATCAACTCTCCTGGTGGTTCCGTATCTGCAGGACTGGGAATCTTTGATACCATGAATCAAATTCGCCCCGATGTATCTACTATTTGTATCGGTTTAGCAGCTAGTATGGGGGCATTTCTCCTCAGCGCAGGAACTAAAGGAAAGCGCATGAGTTTACCCAACTCTCGGATCATGATTCACCAACCTTTAGGAGGGGCCCAGGGACAAGCAACGGATATTGAAATTCAAGCTAAAGAAATTCTTTATCTTAAGGAACTCCTCAACAATCATTTAGCTAGTCATACCGGACAACCTCTCGACAAAATTGCTGAAGATACAGAACGAGACTTTTTTATGTCTGCTGAAGATGCCCTAGAATACGGGTTAATTGATCAAGTAATTAATCGTCGTCCTTCTGCGAGTAATCCTCCGGTTGCTGTTGAATAATTCAATTAGGGTGGGTAATTCCCACCTTGATGAATTTATAATTTATAATTTAGAAATATTTCCACAAAAATCCTGATTTATTGATTGCTATCGCTAAAAGTAAACTATAACTAGGATAGAACAGAAAAAGAAAAATTTTGGCAACAATCTTCAAGTTGAAACTAATTCAAAATCGATTTTTTGCTTGATTTATAATTTTTTTTGAGGTTTATTTTGTTTAAAGAATTGGATGTATTACAGGCTAAGTTAGATGAGATATTATCTGAAATTAAAAGTATTAAAAATGTTTCTAATACAGATCCTGACTCAAAAAAATTTCTTCTTGAATTTGCCACATACATTCAAATTTTAATATCTAAAGAGTTGAATTTAATTAACTCTAGAATGACTTGGTTATTAGTTTCAGAAACTTTTCTTGTAGCATCATATGCTACATTGCTTAATAGTTTTGAGCCTAAATATTGGAGCATACTTAATAAGCTCTTTGTGATGTTACCTTTGATAGGTATTATTATAAGTTGCATAGCTTTTGTTTCCATTTTAGCTGCTGATCTTGTAAGCTTTTATTTACTGCGAAAGGAAATAGTGGTAATGATATTATCTCTGGAGAACAAGGAAATGACATTATCTCTGGAGGAGAAGGAAATGATCAATTAAGTGGTGGTTTAGGAAATGACAGTATCTCTGGAGGAGAAGAAGATGATATTATCACTGGAGAAGAAGGAAATGACGTTATCTCTGGAGGAGCAGGAAATGATCAATTAAGTGGTGGTTTAGGAAATGATAGTATCTCTGGAGGAGAAGAAGATGACGTTATTTCTGGAGGAGAAGGGGATGACAATCTTCAAGGAAATAGTGGTAATGACATTATTTCTGGAGGAGCAGGAAATGACGTTATCTCTGGAGGAGCAGGAGATGATCAATTAACTGGTGGTTTAGGAGATGACACTATCTCTGGAGGGGAAGGAGATGATATATTAGTCGGGGTTAGCGTAGAATCAGGTGGAGCTTTTGAAAAAGATACTTTAACAGGTGGACTTGGTAGTGATTTCTTTATTCTAGGAGATGAAAACCAAGTTTATTATAATGATGGGAATGTGTTGAATCTTGGTGAATCTGATTACGCTGTGATTACTGATTTCGATCTTAGTCAGGATGTTATACAACTAAATGGATCAATGGAGTTTTATCAGTTAGATTTTTATACAATTTCACCAGGAAAAATTAATGCTGCTTTAATATATGATCCAGGAGCAACGGCTCGTAGAGAACTTATTGGCATTATTCAGGAAGTTTCTCCAGAGCTAAACTTAGCTGATAGTTCCTTTATCTTTGTTTAATCAGGTTCCATTCCAATCAAAGTTTTGTAGGATGGGCAAAATGTTTGATTGTTTTATCTGATGATTAATTGAGCAATTTGCCCACCCTACCTTTTGCTAAAATTAGAGAAAAAGTGAATAATAAATCTCTCTATCTTGGTCTATTTTTTTCTAAGATGGACTCGGTTGATTTTCTAGATAGGAAACAAATTCTAGCAATTCCTCATCAGAGAGTACCTGACGCGATTGCTTGCCATAGGTTTGTACTAAATAATCTCTCCCTTGTATTTTTGTCCATCCTAAACGCTTCATTTCCACATCAGAACGGGCAATAACCTCCGAAAAATCCAATTTCTCTGGAACATCAGCCGACTCTTCTACCACTTCAGGGATAGAAACCGGAGTGTTTTCTATGGGGGGACTATCTGGGATAGGAACCGGAGTATTTTCTATGGGGGGACTATCTGGAATAGAAACCGGAGTATTTTCTATGGGGAGACTATCTGGAATAGAAACCGGAGTATTTTCTATGGGGAGACTATCTGGGATAGGAACCGGAGTATCTTCTATTGCGGGACTATCTGGGATAGGAACCGGAGTATTTTCTATTGGGGGACTATCTGGGATAGAAACCGGAGTATCTCCTACTGGGGAAGGTTCAGGAATAAAATCTTGAATCCCTTGGGGAATGTTTTCTTGATCCTTTTTAGAAGAGGTTAAAGGAGTTTTAGGGGTTGTTTGAAGACTATGCTCTTGAATAGGTAAAGTTTGAGCTAAAAAAGGTTCTATTTCTGGGGTTATACTATTGTGCAATGAAACCTTTTTTTCTGTCGTGGTCTTTAATTCTTGTTCAGTTTCTTGTGATTTTTGGTGAGTAACAACTTTATTTAATGGATTGATCGGGTCTTCTGAGGACTGAATAGGGACATTATCGAGGTCAACAAGAGCTAAAGCCCGATTTCTCGCATAATCTTCTGCTTCCTCAATGGTATTTGCTCCAGCTAATCCAGTTCCCAAGATAATTGTTCCCACTTGGACTGAGACTTTTACAATGTACTGGCCGTGATCAATAGTTATCAATTCACTGATCACACTTCCTTGAGGATAACGAATTCGGAATTGAGTTAGGATCATTATCGATTTACCCACCACTATAATTTTAAGATAGCTTGTTTCTTGGTTCAGTAGTACTACTTTAAACTTAACCCTAAATTGAGACAAAAGACAAATATGATTAGTGTCACTTCTCTTGGTAGAATGAAAAACTAGATAAGTTTGTGAAAGAGAAGTGTGACTAAGATAGTCAAGTTTTCAGATTTTGCCTTGAGTTAATCTCTAAGCAGAGTTGTCCTTTACAAAGATACACCTCTCAAGTCAACAACTTCTCAAAAACACAATCAGAATCTTCCTAGGGACAATTTCACCGCTAGTGAAGCAATTCTATAAGTCATGGTTCGCTAATGAAACTCAAGGCATTAAACTGAGGAATAATGGCGTAGACCGATTAAGACTGAATGGTTGACTAGGAAAATTCACCATTTGATGCTCGAACCTTTCCAATTTATGGTATCAAGTGGAAAATCCAGAACCCTTTGTCATGGTCAGAGCAATTACCCTTCTATTTTCCGAACCAATGACATCAAACCACATTTAGTAAGGACTATTCATAGATAAATGGAATTTTCAATCGCCACACTGCTATCCCATTTTAGTGATGACAAATTAGTTGCTGTTAAGTTTCTAGAAAAAAAGCTAGAGTGTGAAGATGAAGAAAACAGCAAAAAACTAGAAATTATTCTCGAGGCTCTCGATAAAATCGGTATTTTAACCAAAGAAAGAGGCAAATATCGAAGAAATCTTGAAAATGGGTTGATTGAAGCCAAACTACGTTGTTCAAGCAAAGGTTTTTGCTTTGCCATCCAAGATGAAGAAGATGCTGATGACATCTATGTCAGAGAAACTCATCTAAGTAACGCGTGGAACGGAGATCGTGTCTTAGTTAGCATTATTAAAGAGGGAACCCGTCGTCGTTCCCCCGAAGGAGAAGTAAAGGTAATTTTAGAAAGGGCAAATCCTTCCCTATTAGCCCAGGTAAAAAAGGATAATGAGGACTATAAAGCAATTCCTCTAGATGATCGATTATTATTTGAACTTCTACTTCGACAAAATGGCAACAGCTTAGAACAAGCGGTAGACCATTTAGTTCACGTCTCAGTGGTACGCTATCCAATCGGAGAAAATCCTCCTTTAGGGGTAGTAACTCGAATTTTAGGGAGTGACGCAGAAGAAGCTGCTGATACTGATATAGTTTGTTGTAAACACGATTTACCGCAAAATTTTGCTCAAAAAGTCCAAAAAGCCGCAGAAGATTTACCAGAAACCTTTGATCCAGCGGAAATAGATAAAAGGGTTGATTTGCGCGATCTGTTGACGTTTACTTTCACTGAAGATACACAACGAGATTACCAACCTTTTATTGAAACCGCATTTACCCTAGAAAAAACTGCCGAACAATACTGGCAATTAGGAATTCATATTGCCGATGTTGCCCATTATATTGAAACTGATTCCCTACTCGATCAAACCGCTAGAAAGCGAGGAACGACAATTTATCTAGGAGAAAAGGTTATTACCCTCTTACCTGAGGCCATAACTCAACGCTGTTCCTTAATTCCTGAAAAAGACTGTTTAAGCATCTCTGTCTTGATTATTCTCAATAAAAATGGTCAAATAGTTGAATTTGAGATTCACCCAACAGTAATTAACGTCAATCAGCAACTAACCTATCACCAAGCTCAATCAATTTTAGGCCATCTTGATGAAGTTTCCCCCGAAGATGAACCTTTAGCCGAAAGACTCAAGCAACTTTTCTTTACCCTGAGTCCCTTAGTTAAAGCGCAACGGATACAACGGGGAAGTTTTGAAATTCAATTAGAACCGAGATCGCCTTTTCAAGATGAAGGTAGACTAGGGGCTATTATTACTTCGTCTAGTTTACCTGTGCGTTCTTTACTGATGGAATTAATCATTATCGCCCAAAAAGCGGTGGCAGATCATCTATCAGCTTTAGGAATTGCCTGTTTATATTGCACCCAACCCCAACCAGACTGGGAAGAATTAGAAGATTTACTCAAATTGGTGAGTAATTTAGGAATTGAAGTGAAATTGGCCTCAGAAGAAGAGGTAAATGCCCAAGACTATTACAATTTGACTCAAGCTTTTAGTCAATCTTCGGTGGGTCAGGTGTTAAATTATTTATTGAAATCTACTCTTAAATCGGCTAAATATAGTAGTCATTCGGCCCCCCATTTTGGTCTGGCTTACCATGATTACTATACTCACTGTGTCTCACCAGGACAACGTTATGGGGATCTTTTGGTACAAAGGTTATTAAAACTATTGTTTACTGAAGGGCGCGATCGCCGCACGAAACAGACGAAAACAGGAGTTAATCTCCATAGTAGTAGTTGTCATGCAGACATTAGTTGGAACGTTTTACCTCCTGCAATACAAGATAGTATTGAAGAAAGATTTCACTTGTTAGTATCTCACCTCAATGATCGAGAAAAGTTAGCCGATGATGCTGAAAAAGATCTCGATGGCCTCAAGAAAGCTGAGAAAATGAAAGAACGTACTGGACAAGTTTTCCGAGGACTGATTACGGGGGTTCAATCCTATGGCTTTTTTGTAGAAATTGAGGATTTACTGGTAGAAGGACTTGTCCATGTCAGTTCCCTCAAAGATGACTGGTATGAATATCGAACCCGTCATGGTTGTTTAGTAGGACGTAAAAATCGCATTGCTTATCGCTTAGGAAATGAAGTTCAAGTAGAGGTAAAAAGTGTAGACTATTATCGGCAACAAATTGACTTAGTGACTGTTAGTGGTGGTAGTGAGGCTAGTAGTGATGATTGGGATGATGATTAAATCAGTCAAAATTTCACAATCAATAGTAATTCAGTAGGGAGCATTCCATTTTTGCAAAAAATTATCATTGGAGTTTGATGGAGGGACAGCGGGAAACTTATCTGATCAACTACTATCAATAAAGGATAATTTACAACTTTTCGATGTTCCCAATTTAGTCAACCATAATTAGTTAACAATTAGCAGTGGATAATCAACTATCAATGATTAAGTATCAATCCTTTTCTCGAAACTGTTTAAGAGTTCTTTTCATGCCACTTATGATTGGTTTATTAACTTTTTTGAGTGGCTGTGTTCATTATGATGTTAGCTTGAATTTTTCCCAACAACATCGGGGACAAATTGTTCAACATATTCGTTTGGCAAAACAGCTAACAAATTTAAGTCAAACTGAGGCTAACAAGTGGGTACAAAGCCTAGAAAAGAGGGCTGAAAAACTTCAAGGAAAAGCTAAACAAATATCACCTCAAGAAATTATTGTAACTATTCCTTTTGGAAATGGACAAGAGTTAACCAAAAAATTTAATCAATTCTTTAATCCAACTAACTCTAAAATAGTTCAATCTCTTCAGGAAGATAACCCAGATTTACTGAACCTCAAAGCCAAAATGTCTTTAAAGCAAAGCAATTGGTTATTTTTAGAAAAAAATAGAGTTAATCTAGAAGTAGATCTACGTGCTTTAGGAGTTTTGTCAAATCAGGGGAATATTATTATTAGTCCAGGATCTTTAGTCGATTTAGAATTTGTCTTAAACGCGCCTTTAGGACTTAAAAATATTATGAGTGATGGGTCTGTAAATCAAGGAGTTAATCAACTTATTTGGTCATTAAAACCTGGTCAAATTAATGAGATTGAAGCATCTTTTTGGGTTCCCAGTTATTTAGGAATAGGAACAGTTGCCATTATTTTATTAATGTTGGCCGGATTTTATGTTAAGTATGGTCATTTTCCTGGGGTTAGTCAAAATTAAACTAACAAAAATTCTAGGTTAGC
Organism: Cyanothece sp. UBA12306; assembly: GCA_003448685.1. Taxonomy (GTDB): domain Bacteria; phylum Cyanobacteriota; class Cyanobacteriia; order Cyanobacteriales; family Microcystaceae; genus Rippkaea. The sequence continues at coordinate 3,596 of DLXW01000249.1, read as the reverse complement.
TAGAACCACCTAGAATTCACAAACCCTTATTTAGAGAGCATTATACAAAGTTTTCGTAAGTTTTGATTAGATAGACCAAAATCAAGATTATGGAAGAGTTATTTGAATTAAAAGAAAAACTTTTAGCAGGAGATATTGAAGGATCATTATTGATTGTTGAAGAACTTGAAGAAATGAGTAAGGATGATAAAATTAATAATATTATTAGTTATTGTGTCATTTTACTAATTCATTTAATCAAACAAGAAGTTGAACAAAGGACCACTCGTTCTTGGGATGTTTCTATCCGTAACTCAGTTAGACAAATTAATCGCAAGAATAAACGTCGTAAAGCAGGAGGATATTATTTATCTTCTGATGATTTAAAATTAGCTTTAGTTGAAGCTTATTCAGATGCAATTGATCGTGCTTCTTTACAAATAGAAAAAGGCCGTTATCAACCTCAAGAATTAGCTCAAATAATTGATCAAGCATCTTTAATTGATCGGGCAATATCTTTGATTTTGAAGGAAATAATTTAGATCTGTTGGAAATAAAGAAAAAATGAGGAGTAAAAAACGAATTTATCAGGACCAATCTAGAGATTTACGGTCATAAGAACCATAAACTTGTCCATAATAATCTAGAATAACTTCTAGCTGTTGTTTTGCTGTTGAATTCAAATCAGATGGATAATTTATTTGTAAACTTTCCACCTGACTTTGAGCATAATTAAACTCTTGAGAACTTTGGGGAATTAAGCGAGTGGTAATACCTGGGATTTGTTGTAAATGAGCAGCTACTTCTCGATAAACCGCAAGGGGTAAATTAGGATAGGTAATTTGCTCTTGTCGTTGCTGTATTGTCACCTGTTTCATCTCTTAAACCTTTACTGATTCAGTCTATTGATTGAGTCATCATAGAATTAATTCCAGCTTACGAGTCTAATATCAACATCACCTCGTTTACGTCCTCGAAGTTTAGGGATACCTCCATCAAACTCAGCTTTTTGTCCTGGACTAATGGAATAGGAGTTACCCAATGTAATATCAAAACTATCGATAACTGCCTTGGTTTCCTTATCTTCTACCTGCAATAGCAGTTTCTTAACCCTAATAGGTGAATAACCATCATTACATAGAATACCACTAGCAGCAGTACGGGGTCTTCTTCCTTCACCTTCGTCTTGTCCTTCTCCCAAAATCACATCACCAATATTGAGAGTCAATAAAACTAAATTGCGAACTTTGCCAAATCCATTGGGGCCTGGAGGCGGAGCGACCGCTTGTGATTCTGGTTCTGATTCTGATACTGTTTCTGACTCTGGTGGTGGAGGCGGTGCAATAGGTTCTTCTGGTTCTTCTCCCACATATCGTGGAATATCAAGGCCATATTGCTCCAACAGTACATAAGGTTCATCCCCATTGATATTAATGGCCTTGACCAATACCTGTCCATTGGATAAACGAGTCCCAGCAGTAACTTGACGAGCTAAACCTTCTCCAGGAGCTTGAACAATAGCTACAGGGGTTCCCTGTAACTTAACAATTCCAGATACCAAAACCCCTCTGGCTTCATTAGGAATAGGGATGACAGGTTCTAGAGGTTTTTTTTCTTCAACCTTAGGCTCAGATTTAGGTGCTTGAGCTACTGTTTCGGGTTTAGATTCTTCAAGAACACACAAACTTTTGGGATCAACACCGTTGACTGCTACTTTCTTAATAATTGTCGGTTGAACCGGAAGCACAGCAAAAGGATTTTTCTGACCATTACTTAGTTCCGATCTAACTACCTCTCGGCGTTGACTAGGATTAGTTGACGGAATTAGATCGGGAGTGAAAATCGTGGCTAACGAATCAGTCGATGGACTAGGTTCGGAGAAGGCTTTTTCGGGAGGTTCAGCAGTGGGAGACTCAGCAGAAGGTTCTGTCGGAGGAGATTCTGTGGTTTCCTCTGAGGACTGAAATAGTCCGCATCCCCCTGAGCCCAAAGCTAAAATACTCACCAGCAAGACATATGGCAATTTTTTCATCATGTTTTTGCTCATGGATCATCAAAATACTACTTTAACCTAAGTTTTGAGGTAATAAAAAAATCTCTGATTGAAGTAATTACTTTAAAATTTGCTTGACAAACAGTTTTTTCAAAGAGAGTATACGAAAATATATCTTTAATCAAAATAATAACAAATCCTTATTAATTATTCTGTTTTTTAAACATTCAAATGTTTAAAAATGCTCTTATTCATGATTATTAGG
>DLXW01000249.1:0-1207 GCA_003448685.1 Cyanothece sp. UBA12306 | reverse complement strand
CATGATTATTAGAGCTTAATTTTCTAATCTGACGGAAATTAAAATGATTAACTAACTCAGTCATGGACAAAATGAGAGAGCTATTCTCTTGAGGAATTTTTTCAATTAATCGATATAGTTCTTGACTGTGTCCTTCGCTAGAAGCTTGATAGACTTCCCTAATCCATTCTGGGGACATCACTTGCAAAGATGAAGCTTGTAAACTTGTCCTTAAAATATTTTGAACTTGAGCCGGAGATTTTACAATTTCGTATTGATAATCAACTTTTAAATAGTTAGCAATTTTGTGAAAAAGAAGGTCCAGATCACAAGGTTTAGGCAAAATTTCGTCACAGACAGCAGTTAAATGCTCTGTTTCAGGCGATTCTACTTGATAATCCCTCAATCCAATAATAATCGTTCCATGAGTATGGGTTAATTGTTTGATCTGTTTCAGAGATTCATAAGTATCTATTAAAAGCATTTGCGTATTGATTAAAATCAAATGAGGACGCCAATCAAACCATATTTCAAGAACTTCTTTTCCACTGCTAATTTCTTGGACTTGAAAACCAACGTCAGTCAAAAGTGTTGTTAATAATTGGCGTTGATCAGATTGCTCTTCTACTACCAGAAGACGATAGGTTGGTTGACCAGAAGCTAAGCCAATAATTTGCTTGATCTCTTCAATTTGGGGTGTTTCGTGGGGTTCAGGTAAAATTAAAGGAAAATAGAATCGCACTAGAGTTCCTTGAGCTTGATTGACAGGACTTAAGATCTCAATTCGTCCCCCCATCAACTCCACTAATTTGTTAGCGATCGACAATCCTAAACCCGTTCCTCGTCCAGTTGTTCCTCTCACAAAAGGTTCTAATACTTTGTCTTGAATTTCTGGGGGAATACCCATTCCTGTATCTTCAACTTCAAAATAAAGCCAGGGAGAAAGATGACTTTCAGCTCCATCATCTTCTACCATCAAGTTTTGATTTTTCTGGATAATTCGCAGAAAGATTTCCCCTTCATCCGTAAATTTAATAGCATTATCTAATAAATTAACGAGAATTTGTTGGAGTTTATTTTCGTCAGCTTTAATGTATTGGGGAATTTCTGGAGCAATATATAAGGTTATTGGTAAATTTTTTCCCTGAGCTTTAAGTCCAATAATTTCAATTACACTATTAACTAAAATCTTGAAATTGAAGGTAGTTAGGGTTTGCTGAAAAAATCT
>DLXW01000154.1 GCA_003448685.1 Cyanothece sp. UBA12306 | reverse complement strand
AATTGTTCTTTGCTAATAGAGGGAATACTAAAACCATTTTACTGTCTCCTGATGGTGCATTGAATTTAATTCCTTTTGAAGCTTTGGTGATGGAAAATGATCAATATTTAGTCCAAGAATACCAAATAACCTATCTTACCTCTGGACGAGATTTATTGAGATTAAAAGAGAAATTTAATAGTGAAACCTCTCCTTTAATTGTTGCTAACCCTACTTACGACCCAAAAGTTCAAACAGTTACCTTAAATAATCCTAATAATATTCGTTCCGTTGAACTATCTGAATATTTACAAAATACTGATTTTATTGCTTTAGATAAAACAAAAATCGAAGCAGAAGAAATCGAAAAATTGTTACCAAAATCGACTGTTTTAATGGAAAAAGAAGCTACAGAAAATGCTGTAAAACAGGTTAAACGTCCTGATATTCTACATTTAGCAACTCATGGATTGGATTTTTCCGAGAAACTTCTTCTGAAGATAATAGTAATCCTTTGTTACGTTCAGGATTAGTTTTTGCAGGAGTTAAAATCAGTGAAAGTGCAGGAGATGATGGCGTTTTAACAGCCTTAGAAACTACCTATTTAAACTTGTTAGGAACCCAATTAGTTGTCCTTTCTGCTTGTGATACAGCAACAGGAGATATTACTACAGGAGAAGGGGTTTATGGGTTAAAAAGGGCTTTGGTTTTAGCAGGAAGTGAAAGTCAATTAATTAGTCTCTGGAAAGTTGTTGATGAGGCAACCAAAGACTTGATGATTAACTATTATCAACGCTTACAAAAAGGAAAAGGACGCACCGAAGCATTAAGAAAATTACAGTTAGAAATGATACAAAAAAATGATCAATATTCCCATCCTTATTATTGGTCAAGTTTTATCCCTTCTGGTGATTGGACACCCATGAAAAATTAAGATAGTAGAGAGTAGGGTGGGTTAGACGGCTATAATTTAGGTTATCACAGGACTATAAAAATCAGTCGTAACCCACCATTTTAGTTAAAATGCTATACTTAACAATAATAAAGTTTGTTGTTAAACTTTAGTTAAAAAGAGGAAAATTAGATTATGTCCACCATAACAGAAAATGACCTCAAAGAATTGAAAAGCTTTATTGTAGAACAATTCAAAGAAGTTAATCAAAAGATAGACAAATCTTCTGAACAAGTTAATCAGAGGATAGACACACTCTCTAAAGATGTTGATAGCAAGATAGATAAACTATCTGAAAACCTTCATAAAGAAATAAAACAACTATCTGAAGATGTGAATAATCTAAGAGTTGAAGTAGCAAATGTCAAAGGAGAATTAACAGGAGTAAATAAAAGACTTGATAGTTTAGATTTTACCAATCGCACTATTTTTGTTGCAATTGTTACTGCATTAATGGCAGGATTAGTCAAGTTATTTTTACCTAACTTTACTAGCTAACTGATTATTATTATATACTATCTAAAATCATGAATAACTTACTATTAAAATCATCCTATTTCCCTTTCTTATTAATCTTCTTAACCCTTAATTTTCCTCTAAAAATTCTAAGTCAACCTGTGCCTATTCATACCATTTTTGAAGTAAAAGGAAAAGTTACTGTTGATAAAGAACAATGGAATAATCCTCGAGCTGCTTGGGTTGGACTTACTCTGAAAGAAACTGATAAATTAGAAGTTGCAGCTAATAGTTACGTTAAAATTTATTGGCGAAATCATTAATTTAATTATAGGGAGAGATTAAAAATGTCATACAGTCAATTTACTAACTTAGAAATGATTGAGAGTAATTTTGGTGTAACGATTACTGATAGAATCAATCTTTTTGCTAATATTCCTACAGCAGAACCCAGTGATTTTCTCAAGCAAACCCTACAAGAAAATTTAGCTTTAGCATTGGCGATTAATACAGAAAAAGCTCGTTCAGAATTAATTGTAACGCCTATTTTAGTTGAACTAAGAAAACAATTTAACTATCAAATTAGCTTATTTTCAGGGAAAGAATTTAATGTTGACTTAGATAAAGGATTAGCAGGATTTTGTGATTTCTTAATTAGTCAATCTCCTGAACAATTATTAATTAAAGCTCCTGTTGTTACTTTAGTAGAAGCAAAAAATGATAATATTCAAGCAGGTTTACCTCAATGTATGGCTGAAATGATTGCTGCTCAAACTTTTAATGAAAGAAGAAATAATAATATCTCTCAAGTTTATGGGGTGGTCACAACAGGAACAAACTGGAAATTTTTACAGCAACATGATACAGTTATCGAAGTGGATTTAAACGATTATTTTATTAATAATCTCAGTCAAATATTAGGAATTCTGAAATATAGCGTTTCCCTGACTTAAACCCCGTCGTTAACTTATCGTTTTCTGTCTTGTAATTTACGATAAACATCTTTAATATCTACATTGTGGTAGGCTAAAGCTACCAAAGTGTGGTAGTACAGATCAGCTACTTCTGAAGCGATCGCATCAGGATCATCATCCTTACAAGCCATCACTACTTCTGCTGCTTCTTCACCGATTTTTTTGAGAATTTTATTGTCCCCTCCCTCCAATAGAGTTCGAGTGTAAGAACCTTCAACCGGATGATCCCGACGTTGACAAATAACCTCAAAAACCCCCGATAAGGTATCAGCAGGAGGAGCAACTTTTTGTTCTTTCACCTGATGAAAGCAACTTCTTTCCCCTGTATGACAAGCAATATCCCCTATTTGTTCTACAGTAATCAATAAGGCATCACTATCGCAATCATAGCGGATTGATTTAACCTTTTGAATATGGCCTGAAGTTGCTCCTTTATGCCATAATTCCTGTCGAGAACGACTCCAATACCAAGTTTCTTGGGTTTCAAGAGTTTTTTGCAAGGATTCTTTGCTCATCCAAGCCATCATCAAAACAGTTCCATCAAGATAGTCTTGGGCGATCGCTGGAACTAACCCTTGCTCATTATAGCGAATTTTATCTAGGGGAATAACATCGGTTACAGTCATCACGTGATTTACACAATAGAGATAATTTGTTTTTAGTTTAGTCGATTATCGTTATTTTTTCTCTAAATATAGACAAAATTTAGATCAATTGCCAGCCACATCATAACATTAATTTCAATAACAAATGTTGCATTTTATTAATTTTTTAGATTGTTTGCCCCCATTGTAGACCGATAAACGTAATAATGAAATTAGATAGGTTAATGAAAAGTAATGAATATTAACAACAAAGATTTTAGTCGTGAAGAGTCAAAACAGCTATTCATAAAATAAAGTCTCAGCTATTAAGATGGTTTAAAGATGTGAGAAAGTGAGCGAGTGATTAAATAATAAAGTTAACACACTTTGATTGATTAATGATGGACCTAGGTGTTGGTTTAAGTTTGTCCAAAAATTAGGTTAAAAATAAACAACTTTCTTGCTACTTTATTGAATAAGTCTAACTTGTGTGGTGCAATTATGCCTGATGGTTCTATCTCCCAAGTTGGATGTACTGCCATCAATATTCAAGATTAATTGAACACTCCCCAACTATTGACGAAGTCAGAAGTCTCCAAGT
>DLXW01000314.1 GCA_003448685.1 Cyanothece sp. UBA12306 | reverse complement strand
CAGACAGGTTTGCTGTTCACTTCCTGCTTCAACCAAGGGAGACGGCTCCTTCTTGTCCACAGGCGTTCACCGATAAGCCATCGGCGTTTTTCAAGAAAATTTTGTTGTTTTTGGAAGTATATAAAGGGTGTCTAGAACTTATTTATAGATTCCGCTCTTGCACTTTCTCTAGCTTGGTTTTCGCTTCTTTGAGAAAAAGTGAATCTACTAAGTCTCCTTTACTAATCTGACCATTTTAGCACTTGATTTTCAAGTAAGTCAATGCTTAACCAATTAAGATTCAAAGATAATTTCTCGACATTTATGTCTAGTTTGGTTGAGTCTTGTCTGGGTTTCTGTCTTCTAGAAAAAACTCATTTCATCTTTTGGGGGTAATTAAATAATCATTATTCTCTGAGCCTAATTATTAGGAACTTTTGTCTATTTGGCCAGATTTCAAGAGTTTTGTCTCATTGTATCATTAAAGTTCAACTTTAAGTCGCATCGAGTTGTCAAACATTCTCCCTGAGCTTAGTACAAAAGCACTGTGAATATTTGATAATATTTGATTAGATTTTGTACAAGTTTTATGATACACAGAGATATATAGCGTTAATAGGGAAAAATAAGGGTAAAATTTCCTTAATTGAGTAAACCATAATTTGTTGCAGTCCATGGATTCTCTCAAAGATATACAAGATATCAACCCGATCGATGAAACAATGCCAGTAATCAAAATCTGGAATTTGAGTAAAGTTTATCGCACTGGATTTTGGCTTAATCAAAAAGTAAAATCTCTGACGGATTGTTCGTTGAGTGTCTATGAAGGGGAAACTTTTGGTTTACTAGGTCCTAATGGTGCGGGAAAAACCACTCTCTTAAAAATTTTACTTGGAATTATTCGTCCTACCAGTGGTCGTGCTGTCCTATTGGGAGAACCTATTGGAAGGAGAGAAGTTAAGCAAAGAGTGGGATATTTACCAGAGAATGCCTATTTTTACGATTATTTAACCGCTTGGGAATTTTTGGAATTTACGGCGGGACTATTTCAAATGCCTTCTAAGCTCAAAAAACAGCGAATTAAGGAACTTCTAGACTTGGTGGGTTTAGCCCAAAAAACAGCCCGTAAAAAGCAGTTACGTCAATATTCTAAGGGGATGTTACAACGGGTGGGTATGGCCCAAGCTTTGATTAATGATCCTGAAGTAGTCTTTTTAGATGAACCGATGTCAGGACTTGATCCTCTTGGACGTTATCAAGTCAGGGAAATTATCCTTTCTTTAAAGGAACAGGGAAAGACTATTTTCTTTAATTCCCATGTTTTAACGGATGTGGAGCAAATATGCGATCGCATTGCCATTTTAGCTCGTGGTGAAATCCTCTGTGTAGGATCTTTAGAGCAAATTTTAGGCCGTTCTGATGTCTATCAGGTTATCGTCAAAGGAGGTAATCAAAAAGACTTGGAACCTTGGATTTCAGGAATCAAGGAAATTAACCAAACTTGGCATGGACAATTAACAGGAGATCCCCAGGAATTTCTGACTGCATTATCAAAAATAAATGCTCAACTTCTTAGTCTTAATAAGGCTCGTGCTTCTTTAGAAGAATATTTTATTCAACAGTTACGAGAAAGGGGAATTACTACTAGTCAATGATGTCTTTGTTAATTATTAGAAAACTTTTGCGCAACATGAAATCCAATAAGATAAGCAGTCATTTGGGGACTGATTCTTGGTAAAGGAACCGCAGATAAGTCCGCTACATAAACATTAGATGTACCAAAAACTTTACCTGTTTGTGATGGATTTTTAATTCCTTGATCAATAGCTTTTCCAAACAAACATCCTCCTGATAAATGTTGCTCAGAAAGTAAAAATTTTTGACTATATTTCTTGATATAATTGCCAACTTGTTGTTCATTATAAGGTATTTTGGTTAACAGACGAATTATCAATTTAACTAACCAATGAGGCTGTTTCCCTAAATTATTTAAGAGTTTCATTTGATCGACAATTACCTTTTCAGCAACTGACAGATCTTGATTAAAGTCTCTTGATGAGTCAGAACTAAAAAAGTTGAGTAAAATTTTCTGTTTTTCTAAATCATAATATCCTTCAGATTCTGGATTAAACTTAACTATAGCCGTTATTAAATTATATTGTTCATGACTAAAAAAATTACCTTCAAATAGTTTAGACATTCCCCACAAAATATTAATTAAAAAATTGATAACCCCAATTAAAATTCTGATACTATTTTTAATTAAATAAAATAGCCAAGGTACACGAATGATAATTTTTTTGAACCAGTTTGGCAAAAGAAAAGCTAGATATAAATGAGAAAGAAGATACCAAAGTTTTTCAAAATTTCCTGAAAAGAAATCAAAACAGAAAACCGTTTCTTTTCCTGGTTGAGAAACTTCTGGTTGCCACAAAGTTGTTGCAAACAAAGGAACATAAACATCTCGACCAGTTACGGGAATTTTAGGATCAATAAGATAAATACCTAGTGGTAAAACAATATGATCGCTAACTTGTTTTCCAATGGCATTATTAGAGAGTAATTCTTGATGAGGTATCAAAAGACGGGGTGTAGCTGCACCAGCACAAAGGAGTAATTTTCCTGTTGAGGCTAAAGTAAAAGAAACCGGTTGTCCACTGTCAAGATTTGTTGTTTCTACACTAACACAGCGAGCAACTTTGCCAGATTGCTTTTCCCATTGGAGGCATTCTACTCGATATTGGGTTTTGAGGGTAATTCTTGAATCAGACCAATCAACTAACGATACTCCACTATTGGTTCTCTGTCCAAAGCGATTGAACTGGGTCGGAAATGGATGTAATAACAAGTTATTTCCTTCATGATAGTTAGGAATATTTTCTATATTATCATTGCTCAATTTAAAACCAAATTTGATTGCTAAATCTAAAATATGTTGGGTCACAGGCGATAAGTTAATCAGAGGATTAGGTCGAAAAAATTTTTGGTTTAAGTCATTTTTAAGCTGATCCCAATAGGAAATAGAATGACCAATATGTTGGGATAACCATTGAGAAGATTCATGAATCATTGTGTAGTTAATTGAGCCTCCACCACCCATAGTGCAAGCTCTTCCTGAAATAATTGGTATGCCAGAAGGAGTTAGAGTATTGTGTAATTTAAAGATATTTTCTTCTCCATAAGATTGAGTCCAATTATTTTGGTGAGTAATATCACTAGCATTAAAAAAATCCTGGCCTTCTTCAATAACTAAAATTTTTTCATCAGGTGCTATTGACGCTTTAGTCAATAAATAATGACTGAGAAAACCGCAAGCTCCGTTTCCAGAACCAACTATAATTAAGTCATAAGCTATCATTTCTTTTTTTGTTTCCATTTTCCTGATTACTAATTATCAAAACGTATTTTGTTTGATTGGATTTAAACGTAGATTGGTATCAATTATAAAATTCATCTTGATTGATAATATAGCTGAAAAAACAGTGCTATAATAAAAAAATAAAAGAAAAATAATAATTGTTAATAATTTTACTAAGATGACCATTGATCCCCAAAAACTGATTGATCTATCTTTAAAATCAGGGGCTGCAACTGCTGAAGTTTATCAGTCAAATTCGAGATCCAATCCGGTTTTTTTTGAAGCAAACCGTTTAAAACAATTAGAAAGTGAAGAATCTCAAGGAACTGCCTTAAGATTGTGGAAAGAAGGATGTCCAGGTTTAGCAGTAGCTTATGGTTCTATTGATCCCCAAGAATTAGTCAATAAAGCGATCGCCTTATCTCAATTAAATAATCCTGAACGTATAGAATTAAGTAACCCTCGTACTGCTATTTATCCTAATGTTGGGCAATCTATTGCTGTTGAAACTTTGATAGAAACTGGAAAAAATGCGATCTCCCAACTACGAGATGCTTACCCTGATGCTATCTGTAGCGGTGAATTTGCTTGTGAAGAAGATAACACTTTATTAATCAATTCCCAAGGACTTCATTGCCAATATCAAGAAACTTCTATCAACTATTATTTAGGATTAGAATTAGTTAGAGGAGAAGATTTTTTAGGTATTTACGATGGGGAACATAGCCAAAACACAATTAATACTGATACCGTTATTCAACAGATTTTACAACGTTTACAATGGGCGCGAACTAATGTCAATCCTCCCGTAGGGAAAATTTCAGTAATCTTTACCCCACAAGCAGCTAGTATGTTATGGGGTACTGTTGCTGATGCTATCAATGGAAAAAGAGTATTAGAAAAATCCTCTCCTTGGAGTGATAAATTGGGTCAAATTATTATTAGTAATCTCCTGACTTTATCCCAAGATCCTAATCGGGATCCCTATACTTGTCCTTTTGATGATGAGGGAACTCCCACCCAAACTTTATCTTTAATTACCCAAGGACAATTAACCCAATTTTACAGTGATCGCACTATAGGGAGGGAATTAGGAAATCAAAGTACAGGTAATGGTTTTCGTTTAAGTTTAGGACGCTATCCAAGTCCTAGTTTAGTCAATTTAATTATTGAGTCAGGAACTTCTTCTTTAGAGACATTAATCAGTCAATTAGATAATGCTTTAATGGTAGACCAAATATTAGGAGGTGGAGCTGATATTTCAGGAGAATTTTCCATTAATGTTGATTTAGGATATCGCATTGAAAACGGACAAATTACGGGACGAGTTAAAGATACAATGGTAGCAGGAAATGTCTATACTGCTCTGAAACAAGTGGTAGAATTAGGAAATGATTCTCGCTGGAATGGCTCTTGTTATACTCCTTCATTAATTGTTGAGGGTTTATCAGTGGTTGGTTAAGAGTTGATTAATTATTAGTTTGAGTTATTAATTTATTAAGTCTTCAGAAAAATTAATTAATTACAAAATAAGTTAGTCAGGCAAGATTTTTGGGCATACTAGAAAAAGCAAAAGCTTTTTGAGGAAAACTCAATCATGAATTTACACTTTCCAGAAAATCCATTTTCCGCTAGATTAATCAATATTTCTATACCTAGTCAAGTTCTATCAGGAATGGTTGGGGTTGGTATTGGTTTATTCCTGGGTACTTACTTTGGGTTGATCTAAGGTTTTCTCGAAATTATTGGGTCTAA